>NZ_JACHDI010000050.1:0-35257 GCF_014201025.1 Paraburkholderia sp. MM5384-R2 | reverse complement strand
GGTCGCCCTCATGCAGTTGCGCTTCACTTCATTCGCTGTGACCAGCTTATGGCGGGACTTGCACCCGCAGGAGTGCGCCCATGCTGGGCGCACTGAAAAAAGGCGATTCCATCGGAATCGCCTTTTCTTTGGAGTTCAATGCACACGTTCGAACACGCGTTCAATAATCCGCGTCTTCGATCCATGCCGCCTGAATCGCTTCGAGAATCTTTTCGCTCGAACGGTTCGGATCGTCGTCGAAGCCTTCAAGCTCGGTCACCCAGCGGTGCAGGTCGGTGAAACGCACCTGCTGTGGATCGACGTCCTGATGCTTGTCCGTCAGAGCCATCGCGATGTCTTGCGTATCGGTCCACTTCATGGCGGCACCCTCCTGTTAGTGATTTTCCTTCGCGTGATTGATCGAGTAACGCGGAATTTCGACGACCAGATCCTGCTCGTCCGGCATGACCGCCTGACACGACAGGCGCGAAGCCGGTTCCAGCCCCCATGCCTTGTCCAACAGATCGTCCTCGTCTTCCTCGGATGGCGTCAAGGCGGCGAAACCCTCACGCACGATTACGTGGCAGGTCGTGCACGCGCACGACTTCTCGCACGCATGCTCGATTTCGATACCGTTATCGAGCAGGTTGTCGCAGATGCTCTTGCCGGGAACGGCGTCGATCACCGCGCCTTCCGGGCACAGTTCGACGTGAGGCAGCACAACGATTTGAGGCATACAGTTTCCGTTTGGGTCTGAGGCACGGCGGCTGCCAGCAATGCCGCGTGCAGGCTCCGTACCATTTTACTGGCGCCGTGCGGACTTTTTAAGTCCGCGCGGGCGCGATCGGTGGTTCGTGGGGGGCGCAGTTCGTGCGTGGCCTGAGCGCACGTCGCGTGCACGTTGCTGTCGCTACGCTCGCCCGTTCAGATCTCGTCGAGCTTGCGGCCCGACAGCGCGCGGCGAATTCCCTTGTTCATGCGGCGCGCGGCGAATTCGTCGGTGCCTTCGGCGAGCGCCTTCGTCGCGGCTTCGATCGCGCCGACGTCTTCGCCTGGCGCGACGTTGCGCAGCGCGGCGAGCAGCGCGTCGAGTTCGGCGCGTTCGCTGTCGTCGAGCAGCTCGGCGTCGGCGGCGAGCGCCGCGTCGGTCGCTTCGACGAGACGCTGCGCTTCGACCTGCGCCTCACGCAGAGCGCGCGCCCGCATGTCGATTTCAGCGGTCGAAAAGCTGTCTTCGAGCATGCGTGCGATGTCGTCGTCGGCGAGGCCATACGAAGGCTTCACGACGACCGATGCCTCCACGCCCGACGCCAGCTCGCGCGCAAACACCGACAGCAGGCCGTCGGCGTCGACCTGATAGGTCACGCGAATGCGCGCGGCGCCGGCGGCCATCGGCGGAATGCCGCGCAGCTCGAAGCGCGCGAGCGAACGGCAATCGCTGACGAGCTCGCGCTCGCCTTGGACGACGTGAATCGCCATCGCGGTCTGGCCGTCCTTGAAGGTCGTGAAATCCTGCGCGCGCGCGACTGGAATCGTCGAGTTGCGCGGAATGATCTTTTCGGTGAGGCCACCCATCGTCTCGACGCCGAGCGACAGCGGAATCACGTCGAGCAGTAGCCATTCGTCGCCTTCCGCCCCGCGGTTGCCGGCCAGCAGATCGGCCTGGATCGCGGCGCCGAGTGCGACGACCTGATCCGGATCGAGATTGACGAGCGGCGGCTGGCCGAAGAACGCCTCGACCGCGCGGCGGATCACCGGCATGCGCGTCGCGCCGCCGACCAGCACGACACCCTTGATTTCCTTCGTGACGACCTTCGCGTCGCGCAGTGCCTTTTTCGTCGGGCCCAGCGTGCGTTGCACCAGCGCGGCCGTGATGGTCTCGAAAGTGGCTTCGTCGATCGTCAGATCGAGCGCGGTGCCGTTGGCAAGCGTGAGATCGAGGGTAGTCTGCGACGCGCTCGACAGCGCCTCCTTGGCCTCGCGCACGCTATCGAGCAGCAGGCGCACGTCGTGCGGCGCGAGCGTCTGCGACGCGATGCCGGCCTGTTCGAGCACATGGCGATATAGCGCATGGTCGAAGTCGTCGCCGCCGAGCGCGGAATCGCCGCCCGCCGCGAGCACTTCGAAAACGCCCTTGGTGAGCTTCAGGATCGACAGGTCGAAGGTGCCGCCGCCGAGGTCGTAGACCGCGTACAAACCTTCGGCGCCGTTGTCGAGACCGTAGGCGATCGCCGCAGCGGTCGGTTCGTTGAGCAGACGCAGCACGTTCAGCCCCGCGAGGCGCGCGGCGTCCTTGGTCGCCTGGCGCTGCGCTTCGTCGAAGTAAGCGGGCACCGTGATTACCGCGCCGACCAGCTCGTCGCCGAGCGTGTCTTCGGCGCGCTGACGCAGCGTCGCGAGAATTTCAGCCGATACCTCGACCGGACTCTTCACGCCGTCGACGGTGCGGATCTGCACCATGCCGGGAGCATCGACGAAGTCGTACGGCGCGTTTTCGGCGCCCTCCACCTCGGCCTTGCCGCGGCCCATGAAGCGCTTGACCGACACGATCGTGTTGCGCGGGTCGGTCGCGGCTTCGGCCTTCGCCCGGCGGCCGATGCGACGGCCGCCCTGCTCCAGGTAACGCACCACCGACGGCAGCAGCACGTGCCCGTCTTCGTCGGGCAGCACATCGGGCACGCCGCTGCGCACAGCGGCGACGAGGGAATTGGTGGTGCCGAGATCGATACCGACCGCCAGACGCCGCTGGTGAGGCGCCGGCGCCATGCCGGGTTCGGAGATTTGCAGTAAGGCCATCTGGATCTTCTCGGGGACGTTGTGCCCCGTCCTGAATGTTCGCGTTGCTGGGGTGATGCCGCGGCTCGCGGCCGCTCTGGTTTTTTGTTTGTCGCTTACTACGTCGCTGCCTACTGTTGCTGCTTGCCCGCGCCGCGCTTTTGCGCGCGTCGCGCGAAACCGCGCTAGCCTTCGAGCCGCTCGATCTGGGCATCGATTTCCGACGCGACGCGCTCGATGAACATCAGCTGCCGCACCGCCTCGCCCGCCGCCTGATTCGCGCCGTGATCGAGCGATGCGCCGAGCTTGTCGAAGCGCCGACGCTCCTCGTCGCGCAACTCGATGAGCAGCGCGTCGAGCGCGTCGACGTTCTTCGCCGCGGCCGCGTCCTCGATGTTCTCGCGCCACTCCATTTGCTGCATCAGGAACGCGGGCTCCATCGCCGTGTTGTTCTCGGCGCCGACATTGATGCCGCGCAACGACAGCAGGTAGGTCGCGCGCTTGAGCGGATCGCGCAGCGTCTGATAGGCCTCGTTCGCGCGCGTCGCCCACTGCATCGCGATGCGCTTTTGCGCATCGCCGGCCGCCGCGAAGCGATCCGGATGCACCTGCGCCTGGACGGTGCGGTACGCGTGATCGAGCGTGCTCGCGTCGAGCGCGAATTGCGCCGGCAGACCAAACAGATCGAAGTGGCTGTCGTTAAGCGAGGCCATCGGATTAAAGTCCGTTGATGAAAACGTGGTATGGAAACGTTGGGCCTTGTCAGGCGCGACCGCTTCAGTCGCCCGCGGATCAAACTAAAAAGGCGGCCCGCGCCGCCTTTGATCCGCCGCACGCGGAAAGTATCGAACCTAGACGCGGAACGACTCGCCGCAGCCGCATTCGTCTTTCACGTTCGGGTTGTTGAACTTGAAGCCTTCGTTCAGCCCTTCGCGTGCGAAGTCGAGCTCGGTGCCGTCGATATACGCGAGACTCTTCGGGTCGACGACGACCTTCACGCCGCCCGTCTCGAACACCTGATCTTCAGGCGCGACTTCGTCCACGTACTCGAGCTTGTAGGCAAGGCCCGAGCAACCGGTGGTGCGCACGCCGACGCGCAACCCGATGCCCTTACCGCGGCGGGTCAGATACTTCTGGACGTGTTGTGCTGCCTTTTCGGTCAACGTAATTGCCATAACGTTTCTCAGTTGCCAGAGCGCGCGGCGCGCGTGTCCGCGCCGCGCTCACCGGTTACTCCGTTCTTACCCAGTTGCTCAGGCGGCCTTGCCGTCTTCGGCAAGCGCTGCTTCGCCGTGGCGCTGCTTGTAGTCGGCGACCGCTGCCTTGATCGCGTCTTCCGCGAGGATCGAGCAGTGGATCTTCACCGGAGGCAGTGCCAGTTCTTCGGCGATCTGCGTGTTCTTGATCGACATCGCCTGGTCGAGCGTCTTGCCCTTCACCCATTCGGTGACGAGCGAGCTCGATGCGATGGCCGAGCCGCAGCCGTAGGTCTTGAACTTCGCGTCTTCGATGATGCCGTCCGCGCCGACGCGGATCTGCAGCTTCATCACGTCGCCGCAGGCCGGCGCGCCGACCATGCCGGTACCGACCGTGTCGTCGTCCTTCGCGAAGGAACCGACGTTGCGCGGGTTTTCGTAGTGGTCGAGGACCTTGTCGCTATAAGCCATGATTACACTCCTTGATTCGTTTCAACCTGCAATGCGATGAACGTTCGATGTCCGCTTCGTCCAGCCGGCGCGTCAGTGCGCGGCCCACTGGATGGTCGACAGATCGATCCCGTCCTTGTGCATTTCCCACAGCGGCGACAGATCGCGCAGCTTGGAAATCTTCGACTTCAGCAGGTTGATCACGTAGTCGATTTCCTGCTCGGTCGTGAAGCGTCCCACCGTGAAGCGGATCGAGCTGTGCGCGAGTTCGTCGTTGCGGCCAAGCGCGCGCAGCACGTACGACGGCTCCAGCGACGCCGATGTGCACGCCGAGCCCGACGACACCGCGACGTCCTTCACCGCCATGATCAGCGATTCGCCTTCGACGAAATTGAAGCTGATGTTCAGGTTGTGCGGCACACGCTTTTCCATGTCGCCGTTCACATACACTTCCTCGATTTGCGACAGGCCTTTCAGCAGCCGGTCACGCAGCATGCGGATGCGCTCGTTTTCGGTCGCCATCTCTTCACGCGCGATACGGAACGCTTCACCCATGCCGACGATCTGGTGCGTGGCGAGCGTGCCCGAACGCATGCCGCGCTCATGACCGCCGCCGTGCATCTGCGCCTCGATACGGATACGCGGCTTGCGACGCACGTAAAGCGCGCCGATGCCCTTCGGGCCGTAGGTCTTGTGCGCCGAGAACGACATCAGGTCGACCTTCAGCTTCTGCAGATCGATCTGGATCTTGCCGGTGGCCTGCGCCGCGTCGACGTGGAAAATGATGCCCTTCTCGCGCGTGATCTCGCCAATCGCCTCGATGTCCTGGATGACGCCGATCTCGTTGTTGACCGACATCACCGACACCAGAATCGTGTCCGGGCGCAGCGCCGCCTTGAACGCGTCGAGGTCGATCAGACCGTCGTCCTTGACATCCAGATAGGTGACTTCGAAGCCTTCGCGCTCGAGCTCGCGGGTGGTGTCCAGCACCGCCTTGTGCTCGGTCTTCACCGTGATGATGTGCTTGCCCTTGCTCTTGTAGAAGTGCGCGGCACCTTTCAGAGCGAGGTTGTCCGACTCCGTCGCACCCGAGGTCCAGATGATTTCGCGTGGATCGGCGTTCACGAGCGCGGCCACCTGCTCGCGCGCTTCCTCGACTGCGCGCTCGGCGGTCCAGCCATAAACGTGACTACGCGACGCGGGATTGCCGAACTGCTCGCGCAGATACGGGATCATCTTGTCCACCACACGCGGATCGATCGGCGTCGTGGCGCTGTAGTCCATGTAGATAGGCAGATGGAGAGAGTCGTTGTTCATCAATTGCTCCGGGGACGTCATGTGCTCTGGCTTCTGGGTTCGATATGGGGCTGCGGCGAGGGTTTTCTATTGCGTGCCGCGCTTCACGAACCGGCCATGTTGAAAACGGAATTGGGACCCTTGGGCGCCACGCGCACGGGTTCGACCGCCGGCGCGTCGTTGCGCCTGTCGCGCAGCACGGCCGGCGTGCCTTCGCGCGAACGCTGCTGATCCACCAGATCCTTCAGCGAAACCGAATCGAGGTATTCGACCATTTTCTGGTTCAGCGTCGACCACAGCTCATGCGTCATGCAGTGGCCGTCGTGCTGCTTGGTGCCTTCGCATGTGCCCTTACCGCCGCACTGGGTGGCGTCGAGCGGTTCGTCGACCGCGATGATGATGTCGGCCACCGTCACCTCTTCGGCACGGCGCGCGAGATTGTAGCCACCGCCCGGTCCGCGCACGGATTCGACGATTTCATGACGGCGCAGCTTGCCAAACAGCTGCTCGAGATACGACAGGGAGATGTGTTGGCGCTGGCTGATACCCGCAAGCGTCACCGGGCCCTGCTCCTGGCGCAGCGCCAGGTCGATCATCGCCGTGACGGCGAAACGGCCTTTCGTGGTGAGTCTCATATGATGTGGGAACCGCAATTCTCGACAAGTTTGGTCAAGTATAAATACATGAGCGATTTAGTCAAGTATGGGCGGTAAATTTTGTGTCATTCGCTTAATTGATCGCCATACGTCGACGCCGCGCCCCCACCCGTGTGGTGCGTCTGCGTTCTTCGCCCGACGCCTACGCGAGCAACTGCGGGCGCAGCGCGGCGATCAGCCCGCGGCAGGCTGCTTCGCACTGATCGAGCACCAACTCGAAGCCTTCCGCGCCGCCGAAATACGGATCGACAACCTCTCGCGCGCCGCTCCAGCGGCCATCCGACTCAGGCACGAACTCCATCAGCAGACGGATCTTGTCGCGCTGTGCGGGCGGGCACAGTTGACGCAAGGCGGCGACGTTTCGGTCGTCCATGGCAATCAGCAGATCGAAGCGCTCGAAGTCCGCGACCGTGATCTGGCGGCCGCGCAGCGCGTCGAGCGCATAGCCGCGCTGACGGGCCGCGTGTTGCGCGCGTTCGTCGGGCGCCGCGCCGATGTGCCAATCGCCGGTGCCGGCCGAATCGATCAGGATGCAGTCCGCAAGCTTCGCCTCGTCGACCAGATGACGCATCACGCCCTCCGCCGTCGGTGAACGGCAGATATTCCCGAGGCAAACGAAACAGATGGACACAGTTTTCATCAGGGATTTTCGACGCCCGAGGCGCCACGCGTGAGGTCGTCAGACAGTCAGCGGACTGCGCCGCGATTATACAAATCTCGACAGATTCGCGCCGAGCGGGGCGCAGCCAGCAAGATCAGCGGCTTCGGAGCGTCGCGGTCCGCCGCGCCGGCTTACGATGCCTCGGCGAGCGGCGTCGCCGTGGCGGCACGCATCGGCTTGGCCGGCAATGCCGACGCCGTGTCGATCATGCCGTACGACACCGCGCGTGCGAGTTCGGCGGTCAGATGGTTGGCGTCGAGCGGCATCTGCGAAGCGCGCGAAGCGGCTTGGCCGTTGACGTGCAGAAAGGCGAGCACCGCGAGCGGTACAACGATGGCTAGGGGCCAGTACACCGATATTGTCTTTTTCATGATGTGTTTTTCAATTAGGGGCGCATGAGCTTATGACGCACTATGCCCTAGCGAAATGCTATAGAAATTCACAATCGCGAAAAACCCGCCCGCGCGAGATAGATCGTTGCTTGATACGAAACAGTCAAGTGAGACCTCTTTCGGGAACAATTGGCGCATCGCTGGCACACAAAAGTAAAGCTTACAAACGCATACAAAGCCGCCGCGACGGACGGCGACAATAACGGTCTTATTTTTACCCTTACCTCTCTTTGCACTTGCATCGGTCCCACAAAATGAAACGTATTGCACCTCTCGCTGGCCTGATGGCCGCCGCGCTGCTCGGCGGCTGCGCGGTCTATCCGGGCACGCCGATGTACGGCAACGGCTACGGTGCCTATAGCGGCTACAACGGTTATGACGATTCCGCATACGCGCCGGGTGCCGCGGTCGTGCCGCAAACCAATGTGTACCTCGGCTACGGCGATTACGGTCCGGGACGCTACTACGGCCCGGCGCCGGGCTCTGGCTATCGCGGCTATCCGGATCGCGGTCATCCGAACGACAACGACTGGCACCACGGCGATCACGGCAACGGTCATGGCAACAATGGCGGCGGTCCTGGACAACCGCACGGCGGCCCGCCGCCGCAGGGCGCAGCGGGCGGTCCGCACGGCCCTGGTGGTGCCAATCGCGGCCCGCACCCCGGCGCGGGCGGCCCGCCGCCGGGCCAGCCGCAAGCCGGCAACGGCGGCGGACGAGGCAACGATTCGGGGAGAAATGCGCCCGCGCGTCAGCCGGGGCAGATGACCGAACATTGAAGACGGTGCGGCGCTGAAGTATCCCGCCAGCTTCTTCGCCCATTTCGACGGCTGCGCGAGCGCGCAGCCGTCAAACCAATCCCAATGCCGCCCGCTCAGCCAATATGGCTGCGCTGCGCGGCATACAACTCGCGGAACGTACGACCCACCGGCGCCGGCATGTCGCGCGTATCAGTCCAGCCCGCGCCGCCGAGCGGCAGTTTGGCGATCGACCGATTGCGCCCACCCATGCGCTCCAGCACACGCACGGCGAGTTTGGTAAAGAGCGCATAGGCATCGGGATGCAGCGCGAGCCAGCCCCACAGCGCCAACCCGGCGCGCTCCTTCCACGGCCTCAGGTGTCGCTCCATCTGCTTTTCGCGCAGCTTGCGCAACAGATCGGACAGCGGGATACCGACCGGGCACACGCTATTGCATTCGCCGCATAACGTCGCCGCTTGCGGCAGGTCGAGCGCCTTGTCGATGCCGACATAGCTCGGCGTCAGCACCGACCCCATCGGCCCCGGATAGACCCAGCCATATGCGTGCCCGCCAACCTTCTGATACACCGGGCAATGGTTCATGCACGCGCCGCAGCGGATGCAGCGAAGCATCTCCTGGAAGTCGCCGCCGATCAGCCCTGTGCGGCCACCGTCGACGAGCACCACGTACATATGCTCGGGCCCATCCTGATCGCCCGCGCCACGCGGCCCGGTCAGCATCGAAAAATAGTTCGAGGTGGCCTGGCCGGTTGCCGAACGCGGCAGCAGGCGCATAGCCGTCGCGAGATCCTCGAGCGTCGGCAGCACCTTCTCGATGCCGGTGACAGCGACATGCACGCGCGGCATCACCGTGCACATACCTTCGTTGCCCTCGTTGGTCACGACCGCGACCGAGCCCGTTTCCGCGATGATGAAATTGCCGCCCGTCACGCCCATGTCCGCACTCAGAAAATGCGGCCGCAGCATCTCGCGCGCCTCACGCGTCATGTCGGGAATCTCGGTGAGCCGCGGCCGGCCGTGCGTCTTCGCGAACAGATCGGCGATCTCGTCCTTATCCTTGTGAACGACCGGCGCGATGATGTGGCTTGGCGGCTCGTTGTCGTTGATCTGCAGGATGTATTCGCCAAGGTCGGTTTCGATCGACTGCACGCCCATCTGCCCGAGCACTTCGTTCAGACGCATTTCCTCGGTGACCATCGACTTGGTCTTGATCACCTTCTTCACGTCGTGCTTGCGCGCAATGTCGCCGACGAGCCGCGCGGCCTCCTGCGTGGTCTCCGCGAACAGCACAGTCACGCCGCGCCGGGTCGCCTCGCGCTCGAAGGTTTCGAGCCACACGTCGAGATTCTCGAGCGCGCGATCACGGCGCTCCTTGAGCGCGGCCCGCGTCGCGGGGAAATCGATCGCGGTCATCGCGCTCGCGCGCGCCGACACGAACTTCGTGGACAGGTTGGTCAGGTTCTTCTGCAGGCGCTGGTCGGCGAGTTTCTGGCCGGCGCGAGCCTTGAACTGCATCGATTGGACTTGCATGGCGGCCCTGATGAGATCGGATTGAAACGCGCGGCGCATTCGCGCCCGACGCAATGCGTGACAGACAAGATAAACGTGACGCGAACAATGGCTGTGTTCGCCGCGCGGGGATTACACGTCGCCGGCCAGCACCTGTGCGATATGCAGCACGCGCGTCGTCGAGTCGCCGTTGCGGCGCAGCCGCCCTTCGATATTCAACATGCAGCCGAGGTCGCCGAGCACCACCGCACCGGCGCCGCTCGCGGCGATGTTCGCGCACTTTTCGTCGACGATCGCGGTCGAGATATCGCCGTATTTGACCGCGAAAGTGCCGCCGAAGCCGCAGCAATGCTCGCAGCCTTTCATCTCGGTGACCGCGACGCCGACCTGCGCGAGCAGTTCGCGCGGCTGTTCCTTGACGTCCAGTTCGCGCAAGCCCGAACACGAGTCGTGATAAGTCACCTGTCCCGCGAACTCGGTTGGTTGCAACTGCACCTTCGCGACGTTGACGAGGAAATCCGTCAGCTCGAACACCTTGCCGCGCAGGCGGCCGAAACGGTTCATCAGTTCGGGATCGTCGCGGAACAGGTCGCCGTAGTGCGCGCGGATCATGCCGCCGCACGAACCCGACGGCACCACCACATAGTCGAACTGTTCGAACTCGCGCAGCGTTTTCTCGGCAAGGTCGCGCGCGAGGCGGCGGTCTCCCGAGTTGTACGCAGGTTGCCCGCAACAGGTTTGCGCGGGCGGCACTACGACCTCGAAACCGGCGCCTTCGATCAGCTTGATGACCGAAAAACCGATCTCGGGACGCATCAGGTCAATCAGGCACGTGACGAACAATCCGACTCGCATGAGCCCTCCTTGCGGGGAAACGTCCCTGATTATCCGCTGTTTGCCGGTGCAATACCAACGGCCGGAAGGCATAGGAAGTACGCCGCGCCGGATAGGAAGTGCGCCTCGAAGCGCGTTCGCTTTTTTCACAATACGAGATACAATCAATTTCCGCAGTTTGACGCATCCACCGATTCTCATATGAGCGATACGAACCCGGATCCCAAAACTTCGATCCAGGTGATCGAACGCATGATGCGCCTGCTCGACGCACTGGCGGCGCATAGCGACCCGGTCAGCCTGAAAGAACTGGCCATCCGCACGGAGCTGCATCCATCCACCGCGCACCGCATCCTGAACGATATGGTGATGTGCCGGCTGGTCGACCGTTCAGACCCCGGCACCTACCGTCTTGGCATGCGCCTGCTCGAACTGGGCAATCTCGTCAAGGCGCGCCTGTCGGTGCGCGACGCGGCGCTCACGCCGATGCGCGAGCTGCACCGCGAGACTGGGCAGACCGTGAACCTGTCGGTGCGTCAGGGCGACGAAATCGTCTATATCGAACGCGCGTATTCGGAGCGCTCGGGCATGCAGGTGGTGCGGGCGATCGGCGGGCGCGCGCCGCTTCATCTGACCTCGGTCGGCAAGCTGTTCCTCGCGGCCGACGAAGCCACCCGCGTGCGTGCCTACGCAACACGCACCGGTCTGTCGGGCCACACGCAGAACAGCATCACCGATCTCGCGAAACTCGAGCGCGAGCTGTCGCATGTGCGCCAGCAGGCCTGCGCGCGCGACAACGAGGAACTGGAGTTGGGCGTGCGCTGCATCGCCGCCGGCATCTACGACGATACCGGCAAGCTGGTCGCGGGGCTGTCGCTGTCGGCGCCGGCCGATCGTTTGCAGGATTCATGGCTCGGGCAGTTGAGCCAGACCGCGTTGATGATTTCGGAATCGCTCGGCTACCGCCCGCAGCCACAGCAGGACCATGCGCACGGCGGGCACGGCTCACATGGCTCGCACGGCCAGCATTTGTAA
This sequence comes from Paraburkholderia sp. MM5384-R2, assembly GCF_014201025.1. Taxonomy (NCBI): domain Bacteria; kingdom Pseudomonadati; phylum Pseudomonadota; class Betaproteobacteria; order Burkholderiales; family Burkholderiaceae; genus Paraburkholderia; species Paraburkholderia sp. MM5384-R2. The sequence continues at coordinate 23,714 of NZ_JACHDI010000050.1, read as the reverse complement.
AGGGGGCGGCCGCCCAACCGCCGTTGCACCCTTTGCCCTCCCGCCGGCGCCATGAAAAAAGCCTCGCATCCGCGAGGCTTTTTCTTTGCACGTCAGCTGCAGCCGGACCGACTACCACCGGCTGAGTATGCGTTGCGGCTTCAGGTACCCGGACCGCCGGCATCGGCGCTCGTGATACGCGGCTGGTCGCCGCCGTTGTCGAGCCACGTACGCAGACGCGTCGCGTCCGCGAAACGCGAGTACTTGCCCGACGAATCGAGCAGCACCAGGATCATCGGCCGGCCGTGGATGGTCGCCTGCATCACCAGACACTCGCCCGCTTCGTTGATGAAGCCGGTCTTCTGCAGACCGATGTCCCACGTCGGGTTGCGCACCAGCGCGTTCGTGCTGTTGTACGCGAGCGTGCGCTTGCCGGTGTACACCTCATAGCTGTGATCGGTCGAGAACTTGCGGATCAACGGGTACTGATACGCCGCGTTGACCATCTTCACGAGATCGCGCGCGCTCGACACGTTCATGCTCGTCAGACCGGTCGGGTTCTCGAAGTGCGTGTCGTTCATGCCGAGCTGCCTGGCCTTCGCGTTCATCGCCGCGAGGAACGCCGGACGGCCGCCCGGGTAGTAGCGCGACAGCGCCGCCGCCGCGCGATTTTCCGACGCCATCAGCGCGATGTGCAGCATGTCCTCGCGCGACAGCACCGAGCCCACCGACAGACGCGAACCGGTGTTCTTCTCGTAGTCGCGGTCTTCGTCGGTGACTTCGATCTGGTCGGTCATCGGCTCTTTCGAATCGAGCACCACCATCGCCGTCATCAGCTTGCTGATCGATGCGATCGGTACCACCGCGCGCGAGTTCTTGTCGAACAGCGTCTCGCCGCTGTTCTGGTCGATCACATAGGCGACGCTCGAGCGCAGCATCAGCGCGTCCGGCGTCTCGTGCAGACCAAACGCCTGGCCGACGCTCGGCTGGCGCGGCTCGTACGCGACGCGTCGCATCACCGAACGGTGCCGGCCGTTCGCCGTGAACGTGACGCGCTTGCGTTTGACGCCGGCGTGCGGGGCATCTTCATTCGCCGCAGCGGCTTTCACGGCCTCACCCTTGCCGGCTTTCGCCGCATGGCTCGACACCTTTCCGGTGGCGGCCGCCTGCGCAGGCTTCCTGGCAGTTTTAGCGTGTTTGGAAGTTTTTGCGGATGCAGCAGACGTAGCTGCAAAAGTGCTGACAGGCGTAGCGAACGCCGCTGCGATGGCCAGCGAGACGGCCACCGACAGAGCGGTGCTGCGCGCCGCGCCGTGGAGCACTTTTAGCGACGAAAACATGTCGGTTTTCATGGGTGTTCGATAGGGAGCGGCGAGAGGTTTCCGCAAGTGTAGTAAAGCAACGAAAAATTAGCAATTTTAAGCACTTATACGCGCTCCTTAAACCGGCTTGTCAGCTCCGATCGCGAAAACACGAATAAGTGCCGCGCCTCGATCGAAAAAAACGATCGTCGTCAGCAAGCCTCGCCATTGCCGCCGCCCGGCCCAATCGAGCAGATCATTGCAGGATAACGGCAATTTTGAGACAACCTTGATGCGGGGAAATACTGTCAGAGCACAGGCGGAGACTTCTGCGCCGCGCCATGAAGGCGTTGCGAGCGTGCGACGGACTTTTTTAAGTGTCCGACGAAAGTCGCCAACGCGCGTTCGACTGCCATCGTTCTTTAACGTTCCTTGTCATCTTGTGGTTTACATCGAATTGATGATGATCGGTTTTTCAGGGGCGAATTGCTGCCACACGAAAAAATAATCTCCCGATGGGCTGCTAAACGGTTGGTTTATGTCGCACCAGCACGGTGCAACGAGCAATCGTTCCGCGTCATGTTAATGACATGCCTACTGTATAACCTATTGTTTTGTCGGTATTTTCTTAACATTGTGCGATGCACAAAAAACGCTTGACATTCCTTGTGGGCATCCTAAAATGGGAACCATTGCTGCGATGCACAAAACATCGCGGTCCGGGGAGACGATGAATCTGCGTCTCGCCACCCACCCAATGCGGTCCGCACAGACCGGCCGCGATCCAGGAGCGTAAACCATGACTCTGCTGACCCCTGAGCAATTCGCCGCAGCCCAGAAAGCCAACTTCGAAACCCTGTTCGGCCTGACGACCAAAGCATTTGAAGGTGTCGAAAAGCTGGTCGAACTGAACCTGCAAGTTGTGAAGTCGACGCTCGCCGAAAGCCAGGAAAATGCCCAACGCGCGCTGTCCGTGAAGGACGCGCAGGAACTGCTGGCACTGCAAGCAAGCCTCGCGCAGCCGGTGGCTGAAAAGGCGCTGTCGTATGGCCGCCATGTGTACGAAATCGTTTCGGCAACGCAGGGTGAATTCACCCGCGTCGCGGAAGCGCAATTCGAAGAGCAAAACCGCAAGGTTCAGGCGCTCGTCGAAAACGTCGCCAAGAACGCACCGGCCGGTTCGGAAACCGCTGTCGCCGTGATGAAGTCGGCTATCACCGCCGCCAACACCACGTACGAAACGGTCCACAAGGCAACCCGCCAGGCTGTCGAAATCGCCGAAAGCAACTTCAACGCAGCTGCAACGGCCGCTTCGAAGGCAGCTTCGCAAGCCGCTGCGCAGGCATCGCGCGCCGCCGCCAAGAAGGCCGTCTAAGCTTCACGCGTCAACACGCAAGGCTTTATGCCTTGCGTCGTCTTTCACGCCGGCCCAGCCTATGCGCTGCGCCGGCGTTATGGCAAGCAACAGCGTCGTGCCGTTGCCGCTTATACGGTTTGATGAGCCGAACGCTCCGATACGTTGCAATGGCGTATCGTTTGCCCGGCCGCCAAGCCGGGATTTTTTTGCCCGCTACCGGCCGCCACGAAAACAAAAACGGCGCGCTCCGCCATGGAGCGCGCCGTTTTTCTTTGCCGTACGGCTCGACCGGCTTTGCCGCGCCCGCATGTCGTCATGCAGGCGCGGCGCACCGCATTACTTCTTCTTGACGGGCGGCAGATCGGTACAGACGCCTTCATACAACTCGGCCGCCATGCCGATCGATTCGCCGAGCGTCGGATGCGGATGGATCGTCTTGCCGATATCCGTTGCGTCCGCGCCCATCTCGATCGCGAGACAGACTTCGCTGATCAGGTCACCCGCATTCAGACCGACGATACCGCCGCCGATCACGCGATGCGTTTCCTCATCGAACAGCAGCTTCGTGAAGCCCTCGTCGCGACCGTTGGCGATCGCGCGACCCGATGCGGCCCACGGGAACACCGCCTTGCCGAACTTGACGCCTTCGGCTTTCAGCTGGTCTTCCGTCTTGCCGGCCCATGCCACTTCCGGATCGGTGTAGGCGACCGACGGAATCTGCAGCGCGTCGAAGTACGCCTTCTCGCCATGCGCGGCTTCCGCCGCCACGTGGCCTTCGTGCACGGCCTTGTGCGCGAGCATCGGCTGACCGACGATGTCGCCGATCGCGAAGATGTGCGGCACATTCGTGCGCTGTTGCCTGTCGACTTCGATGAAGCCGCGATCCGTCACCGCGACACCGGCCTTTTCCGCGCCGATCCGCTTGCCGTTCGGCGAGCGGCCGACGGCCACCAGCACGAGGTCGTAGCGTTGCGGCTCGGCCGGCGCCTGCTCGCCCTCGAACGACACGTAGATGCCGTCGTCCTTCGCTTCGGCGGCGATGGTCTTGGTCTTCAGCATTACGTTCGCGAAACGCTTGCTGTTGTACTTCTCCCAGACCTTGACCAGATCGCGATCCGCGCCGGCCATCAGGACGTCGAGCATTTCGACCACGTCGATCTGCGCGCCGAGCGTCGAGTACACGGTTGCCATTTCGAGACCGATGATGCCGCCGCCGATCACGAGCATGCGCTGCGGAATCTGGCGCAGTTCGAGCGCGCCGGTCGAATCGACCACGCGCGGATCCTCCGGAATGAACGGTAGCTTCACCGCTTCCGAGCCCGCTGCGATGATCGCCTGGTTGAACCTGACGACCTTCTTGCCGCCCTCGGTCTGCACTTCCATGTGGTTCGGATCGACGAACGCACCCGTACCGACCACCACTTCGACCTTGCGCGCCTTCGCCATGCCGGCGAGACCGCCGGTCAGCTTCTTGACCACGCCGGACTTGAAATCGCGCAGCTTGTCGAGATCGATCTGCGGCTTGCCGAACGTGATGCCGTGCGCGGCAAGATCAGCCGCTTCGTCGATGACGAGCGCGGTGTGCAGCAGCGCCTTCGACGGGATGCAGCCGACGTTCAGACACACGCCGCCGAGCGTCGGATAACGCTCGACCAGCACGGTCTTCATGCCGAGGTCGGCGGAGCGGAACGCGGCCGAATAACCGCCGGGGCCCGAACCGAGCACGAGCATGTCGCACTCGATGTCGGCGCTGCCCGAATAGCGGCCGGCTTGCGCAGCCGCTGCGGCGGCCTTCGGCGCCGCAGCGGCAGGCGCCGGCGCGGGAGCCGCCTTCTCGGGCGCTTTCGGCTCCGCAGCGGCCGCAGCCGCGCCGCCCGCCGTTGCCTCGACGAGCGCGATGACCGTGCCCTGCGAGACCTTGTCGCCCGGCTTGATACGCACTTCCTTGACGGTGCCGGCGGTATCGCTCGGCACTTCCATCGACGCCTTGTCGGATTCGAGCGTCAGCAGCGACTGCTCTTTTTCGATGGTGTCGCCCGGCTTGATGTTGACTTCGATGACGTCGACGTCCTTGAAGTCACCGATGTCCGGCACTTTTACTTCGACGAGACTCATGGTGTCCCCTTCTCTTATTGATCGATGATGAGCGGCGCCTTCGACGCGCACAGCGCACGCGAACGCGCGGACGGCGCGACGCGGATCGGTCGAAACCATCCGCGCCCGCGCCGGCGGACCTCACCAGCCGGTCAAAGAATCACACGCCGGAAATCGGCAAGAATCGAACCGAGGTATGCGTTGAAGCGCGCGGCTTCCGCTCCGTCGATCACGCGATGGTCGTACGACAGCGACAGCGGCATGGTCAGGCGCGGCTCGAACTGCTTGCCGTCCCACACCGGCTTCATCGCGCTGCGCGACAGGCCGAGAATCGCGACTTCAGGCGCATTGATGATCGGCGTGAAGTGCGTGCCGCCGATACCGCCCAGCGACGAGATCGAGAAGCAGCCGCCCTGCATCTGGTCCGGCTTCAGCTTGCCCTCGCGCGCGGCCTTCGACAGGTCGGCCATTTCCTTCGCGATGTCGACGAGGCCCTTCTTGTCCGCGTCGCGAATCACCGGCACCATGAGGCCGTTCGGCGTGTCGGCGGCAAAACCGATGTGGTAGTACTGCTTGAACACCAGGTTGTCGCCGTCGAGGCTCGCGTTGAAGGTCGGGAATTTCTTCAGGGCCGCCACGCAGGCCTTGATCACGAACGCGAGCATCGTGAACTTGACGCCCGCCTTCTCGTGTTCCTTGTTCAGCTTGACGCGCAGCGCTTCGAGCTCGGTGATGTCCGCTTCGTCGTTGTTCGTGACGTGCGGAATCATGACCCAGTTGCGATGCAGGTTCGCGCCCGAGATCTTCTTGATGCGCGACAACGGCTTCGGATCGATCGGACCGAACTTCGTGAAGTCGACCTTCGGCCATGGCAGCAGATTCAGCTCGCCACCGCCGGCGGCCGGCGCCGCCGCACCAGCCGGCGCCGCGCGCTGGCCCGTCATCACGCCCTTCACGAACGCGGTCACGTCGGCCTGCGTAATGCGGCCCTTCGGACCCGTGCCCTTCACCTGGCCGACATCGACGCCGAGTTCGCGCGCGAACTTGCGCACCGACGGCGACGCATGGCTCGGATGACGCGAGCCGCCTTCTCCAGCCGGGATCAGCGGCGCCTGCGCGAGCGCGGACGGCGCGGCCGGTGCCGGGGTCGGCGTGGCCGGCGCGTCGAACGGCTTTTCAGTCGGCGCCTTCGCGGCCGGTGCCGGCGCGGGTGCCGGGGCGGCGCCGCCTTCCGCTTCGATCACGACGATGACCGAGCCTTCCGACACGGTATCGCCAACCTTGACCTTCACTTCCTTGACGACACCGGCGGCCGAGCTGGGCACATCCATCGTCGCCTTGTCGGATTCGAGCGTGACGAGCGACTGTTCCTTCTCGACACGATCGCCGACCTTCACCGCGATCTCGATCACGGGAACGTCTTTGTAGTCGCCGATATCCGGCACCTTGATTTCCTGCACGCCACCGCCTGCTGCCGCGGGTGCGGGCGCCGCAGCGGGCGCTGCCGCCGGCGCAGGAGCAGGAGCCGGTGCGGCAGCCGCCGCGGGCGCCGCGGCAGCGGCGTTGGCGCCTTCCAGCACGATGATCAGCGTGCCTTCGGACACCGCATCGCCGACCTTGACCTTCACTTCCTTGACGACGCCGTCGGCCGAGCTCGGCACGTCCATCGTCGCCTTGTCGGATTCCAGCGTAACGAGCGATTGCTCTTTTTCGACGGTGTCACCCGCCTTCACCAGCACCTCGATCACAGGGACGTCCTTGTAATCGCCGATGTCCGGCACCTTGACTTCGATCGCTTGACTCATTGTTAGTGTCTCCTGGGCCGCGCACGCCGCCGGCCCCTCGCGATGAGGAGCAAGCGCGTGCATCGTGGCACACGGGTGATGCCTTAGACGGTCATCGGGTTGGGTTTGGCGGGATCAAGGTTGTACTTCTTGAGCGCCTCGGCGACCACCTTGCGTTCGATCGTGCCTTCGTCCGCCAGTGCGTTCAGCGCGGCGACCGTGACCCAGTAGCGATCGACTTCGAAGAAGTGACGCAGCTTCTCGCGCGTGTCCGAACGGCCGTAGCCGTCGGTGCCCAGCACGACGAACTTCTGCGGCACGAACGCGCGGATCTGCTCGGTCAGCGCGCGCACGTAGTCGGTCGATGCAATGACCGGACCCGGCGCATCCTTCAACAGCTTCTCGACGTGCGACAGCTTCTTCTCTTCGGTCGGGTGCAACAGGTTCCAGCGCTGCACTTCGTGACCTTCGCGCGCGAGCTCGGTGAAGCTCGGCACGCTCCACAGGTCGGCGTTGACGCCCCAGTCGTTTTTCAGCAGGTCGGCCGCGGCGATTACTTCGTTGAAGATCGTGCCCGCGCCCATCAGCTGCACGTGCGGCGCCTTTTTATCGGCTGCGGTCTTGCTGAACGAGTACATGCCCTTGATGATGTCGGCCGCCACGGTCTCGCCCTGCGGAATCGCCGGGTGCTCGTAGTTCTCGTTCATCACGGTGACGTAGTAGTAGACGTCTTCCTGGTCGGCGACCATGCGGCGCAGACCGTCCTGCACGATGACCGCGAGTTCGTAGCCGAACGTCGGGTCGTAGCTGATGCAGTTCGGCACCGAAGCCGCCCACATCAGCGAGTGGCCGTCTTCGTGTTGCAGGCCTTCGCCGTTCAGCGTCGTGCGGCCCGCCGTGCCGCCCAGCAGGAAGCCGCGCGAGCGCATGTCGCCAGCGGCCCATGCGAGGTCGCCGATGCGCTGGAAGCCGAACATCGAGTAGAAGATGTAGAACGGGATCATGATCTCGCCGTGCGTCGAGTACGACGTCGCGGCCGCGATCCAGTCGGCCATGCCGCCGGCTTCGTTGATGCCCTCCTGCAGGATCTGACCGGTCTCCGACTCACGGTAGAACATCAGCTGGTCGGAATCTTCCGGCACGTACTTCTGGCCGTCCTGATTCCAGATACCGATCTGACGGAACAGACCTTCCATGCCGAACGTACGCGATTCATCCGGCACGATCGGCACGACGCGCTTGCCGAGCGTCTTGTCCTTCAGCAGGATGTTCAGGATCCGCACGAACGCCATCGTCGTGGAGATCTCGCGGCCTTCGCCCGTGCCCTTCAACAGCGGCTCGAATGCCGACAGTTCCGGCACCGGCAGCGACTCGGCCTTCTGACGACGCGCCGGCAGATAGCCGCCGAGGTCCATGCGTTTCTGACGCATGTACTCGAGTTCCTTCGAGCCCTCCTCGAACGTCAGGTACGGCACGTCGACGATCTGCTCGTCCGTGATCGGCAGACGGAACTGGTCGCGGAACTTCTTCAACTGCTCCACCTGCATCTTCTTCTGCTGGTGGGTGATGTTCATCGCCTGGCCGGCTTCGCCCATGCCGTAGCCCTTGATCGTCTTCGCGAGGATGACAGTCGGCTGGCCCTTCGAATTCGTCGCTTCCGTGAACGCCGCGTAGATCTTGTGCGGATCATGGCCGCCGCGGTTCAGATTCCAGATGTCGTCGTCCGACCAGTCGGCGACCAGCGCCTTCAGTTCCGGCGTGTTGAAGAAGTGTTCACGCACGAACGCGCCCGACTCCGACTTGTACGTCTGGTACTCGCCGTCGACGACTTCCATCATGCGGCGCATCAGCGCGCCCGACTTGTCGCGCGCGAACAGCGCGTCCCAGCGGCTGCCCCAGATGACCTTGATCACGTTCCAGCCGGCGCCGCGGAATTCGCTTTCGAGTTCCTGGATGATCTTGCCGTTGCCACGCACCGGACCGTCGAGACGCTGCAGGTTGCAGTTGATCACGAACACGAGGTTGTCCAGGCGCTCGCGGCCGGCCATGCCGATCGCGCCGAGCGATTCCGGCTCGTCCGTTTCGCCGTCGCCGAGGAAGGCCCAGACCTTGCGGCCGTCGGTCTTCGCGATGCCGCGCGCCTGCAGGTACTTCATGAAGCGCGCCTGGTAGATCGCCATGATCGGACCCAGGCCCATCGACACGGTCGGGAATTGCCAGAAGTCCGGCATCAGCCACGGATGCGGATACGACGAGATGCCCTCGCCGCCGACTTCCTGGCGGAAGTTGTCGAGCTGCTTGTCGGTCAGGCGACCGAGCAGGAACGCGCGCGAGTAGACACCCGGCGACGAGTGGCCCTGCACGAACACGAGGTCACCGCCGTGCTCGGCCGACGGTGCGTGCCAGAAGTGGTTGTAGCCGACGTCGTACAGCGTGGCGGCCGATGCGAACGACGCGATGTGGCCGCCGACGTTGGTTTCCTTGCCGGCGCGCAGCACCATCGCCATCGCGTTCCAGCGGGTGTACGAGCGGATACGGTGTTCGATGTCCTGGTCGCCGGGGTTCTTGGCCTGGCGCGCGACCGGAATCGTGTTGATGTAAGGAGTGTTAGCGGAGAACGGCAGATGTTCGCCGTGCACGCGTGCAAATTCGATCTGTTTTTCGATCAGGTAGTGGGCACGATCAGGGCCTACTGCAGAAATCACGCCATCCAGCGCTTCCAGCCATTCGCCGGTTTCCTGGGGATCGTCGTCTTTATCGGCGGCGACATATTTCATGACTTCGTCGGGTACAGCGGACATGCTCGTCTCCTGGGTATGGGGAACGCACTTTGAACAGACGACGCGGACGCAGCAATGGCCGCGGCAGCTCCGGCCGATTGTAATAAGGGTCCCGACGTCAGCGCAACCAAATTTTCAAATTACGAGATCAATTCTCATAATGCGGAAAATTGCTGCGACGCAACCTGGTTTGACTGCCGATCGACTGATCCGCCGGCTAGTTTGCGCCGATTAACTGCACTTTCCGTGCTTTTTTGCGCCATTTGTCGGGGACGTGCTGAGCTACAATGCCACGCATGTTGACCGAACGGCTCTTCTCTCGCTCGGCGCGCACCGCGGGTTCGCCGGCGGATTCGTCGCCGTCCTCGCGCTGGCACCACGGACCCTGGTGGTCCAATTCCTATTTGCTGACGCCGCTCCTGTCGATCCTGGTGTTCCTGGTCGTCATGAGCCTGATTCTGTGGAGTCTGAACCGGCGCGAGCAGCAACAGCAGGAAGACACGCTGTACCGCAACGTCGCGTGGGCGCAGCAGCAGATCCGCCTGTCGATGACGGGCGCGCAAGAGCAGATCCAGGCACTCGCGCGCGACCTCGCCGCCGGCCATGCCGACGAGCATTCGTTCCAGGTGAGCACCACGGACATCATGCAGGGGCATCCCGAGATCCTCTACATGAACTGGTACACGGGCCAGCAGCAGCCGCGCTGGCCCAACGCCGCGCCGCCGGTGCTCGGCCAGCGGCTCGCGCGTCCGAACGACGCGCAGATGGACGAAGCTGTCAAGGCCGGCTTCGCCGAGGCGCGCAACACGCGCCGCCAGGTGTACTCGCCGCTCATCTACGACGACCTCGGCAACGGCTTCATCACGCTGCAAACGCCGATCTTCCGCGATCGCGATTTCCTCGGCACCATCGCCGCGGTGTTCTCGGTGGAAGGCATTCTGAAGCGCGACATCCCGCCCGAGCTGTCGGCCAAATACAAGATCTCGATCATCGACGCGAACAACCGCGAGTTGACCACCACATCGACCCGCCCGCGCCTGCCGCGCGACATGTTCTACGACCTGCCGCTCGACCCGCCGGGACAGGGCATCTCGGTGCGCGTGTACGCGTTCCCGCAGATCACCAACTTCACGAACAACACGCTGGTGTGGCTGGTGGCCGGCCTCTCCTGCTTCGTACTGTGGAGCCTGTGGAGTCTGTGGAAGCACACGCGCCAGCGCTTCGAGGCGCAGCAGGCGCTCTACGCGGAAGCGTTTTTCCGCCGCGCGATGGAAAACTCGGTGCTGATCGGCATGCGCGTGCTCGACATGCACGGCCGCATCACGCACGTGAACCCGGCGTTCTGCCGCATGACCGGCTGGGACGAAAGCGACCTCGTCGGCAAGAGCGCGCCGTTCGCCTACTGGCCGCGCGACGCGTACCCCGAGATGCAGCGTCAGCTCGACATGACGCTGCGCGGCAAGGCGCCCTCGTCCGGCTTCGAGCTGCGCGTGCGGCGCAAGGACAGCTCGACGTTCCACGCGCGGCTCTACGTGTCGCCGCTGATCGACAGCTCGGGCCGCCAGACCGGCTGGATGTCGTCGATGACCGACATCACCGAGCCGAAGCGCGCGCGCGAAGAGCTCGCCGCCGCCCACGAACGTTTCACGACCGTGCTCGAAAGCCTCGATGCGGCGGTGTCCGTGCTGGCCGCCGACGAAGCCGAGCTGCTGTTCGCGAACCGCTATTACCGGCATCTGTTCGGCATCCGCCCGGACGGCCACCTCGAACTCGCGGGCGGCGGCTTCGACGCCTCGCAGGCGTCGTCCGATTCGATCGACATGGTCGACACCTTCGTCGGCCTGCCCGCCGCCGCGCTGACCGAAAGCACCGCCGACGCGCAGGAAATCTACATCCCCGGCATCCAGAAGTGGTTCGAGGTGCGACGCCAGTACATCCAGTGGGTCGACGGCCATCTCGCGCAGATGCAGATCGCGACCGACATCACGACCCGCAAGCGCGCGCAGGAACTCGCGCGCCAGCAGGACGAGAAGCTGCAGTTCACGAGCCGCCTGATGACGATGGGTGAAATGGCCTCGTCGCTCGCGCACGAACTGAACCAGCCGCTCGCCGCCATCAATAACTATTGCTCCGGAACCGTCGCACTGGTTAAATCCGGTCGAACGACGCCCGACAATCTGCTGCCGGTGCTCGAAAAGACCGCGCAGCAGGCGGTGCGCGCCGGCATGATCATCAAGCGTATCCGCGAGTTCGTGAAGCGCAGCGAGCCGAAGCGGCAGGCCACGCGGGTCGCGGATATCGTCGCGGACGCGGTGGGTCTCGCCGAAATCGAGGCAAGGAAGCGGCGCATTCGCATCGTTACCGATCTGCGCTCGCGGCTGCCGGTGATCTACGTCGATCCGGTGCTGATCGAGCAGGTGCTCGTGAACCTGCTGAAGAACGGCGTCGAAGCGATGGCCGAAGCGCGCCCGAACGCGGTCGACCCAGTCATCCGCGTGGTCGTGCGACTGGAGAGCGGCTTCGTCTGCATCAGCGTCGTCGACCAGGGGCCCGGCGTCGACGAAGCGACCGCCGAGCGTCTGTTCGAACCGTTTTACAGCACCAAGTCCGATGGCATGGGCATGGGGCTGAACATTTGCCGTTCGATTATCGAATCGCACCGCGGCCGTCTGTGGGTGGTCAACAACGTCGAATCCGACGGCCACATCACGGGCGCCACGTTCCATTGCAGTCTGCCCATTGGGGAGCCTGACGGCCCGAGCAACGGCGGGTCCGAGGCGCCGATACCACAAACCGTTACGGGAGAGCTATGAACAGCCCAGTCACCACACAGGAAACCGTGTTTGTCGTCGACGACGACGAGGCCGTGCGAGATTCGCTGCGCTGGCTGCTGGAGGCGAACGGCTACCGCGTTCAGTGCTTCTCGAGCGCCGAGCAGTTCATCGACGCATGGCAGCCGCATCAGCATCCGGGCCAGATCGCGTGTCTGATCCTCGACGTGCGGATGTCCGGCATGAGCGGGCTCGAGTTGCAGGAACGCCTGATCGCCGACAACGCGTCGCTGCCGATCATTTTCGTGACGGGCCACGGCGACGTGCCGATGGCGGTGTCGACGATGAAAAAAGGCGCGATGGACTTCATCGAAAAGCCGTTCGACGAAGCCGAACTGCGCAAGCTCGTCGAGCGCATGCTCGACAAGGCACGCAGCGAAAGCACCAGCGTCCAGCAGCAGCGCGCCGCGGCCGAGCGCCTCGGCAAGTTGACCGCGCGCGAGCATCAGGTGCTCGAGCGGATCATCGCGGGCCGCCTGAACAAGCAGATCGCCGACGACCTCGGCATCAGCATCAAGACGGTCGAAGCGCATCGCGCGAACATCATGGAAAAGCTGAACGTCAACACGGTCGCCGATCTGCTGCGACTCGCGCTGTCGAACAAGCCGCAAACGGCGCAGTAACAGAGGCACGGGCGGCCTTTCGTTCGGAGGGGCCGTTGGTACGTGGCCGCCATCCGTGGCGGTTGCGTCGCCGGTTCGCGACGGCCTGACCGACGCCGAGTCCGACGTGCGGGTGGCGTGCGAGCGGCCTGCCTGCCCCGCCGCTCGCGGTGCGCTTCCTGGCCGCCACAGGACCGCCGCCTCACATCCCGGACGCTCCCACGCGCGCCGCGCGCCCCGAATCCACCGCGAAGGCGCGCCCCCGCGCCGGTATAATGTCGGACTTCGCAGCGGCGCCTTGCCCGAACCGGCAGCGCGCCTGTCGCAGGGCGACGGGGCTCCGTGGCTCCGTCAGCCAGCCGAAGCACGCCCCTCCGCGCGAGCGCTTCGCCCCGCCTGCCAAACCGACTGTCCCGACCTGATTCCCGATCCCAATCTCGACCCAACGCTCGACCGACCATGACAGCCAAACTGATCGACGGCCTCGCCCTCTCAAAGACCCTGCGCGCCGACGTCGCGGCGCGCGCCGCCGCCCTGACCGCCCGCGGCCATCAGCCGGGCCTCGCCGTGATTCTGGTCGGCGACAATCCGGCCAGCGAAGTGTATGTGCGCAACAAGGTGAAGGCCTGCCACGACAACGGCCTCGGCTCGTCGTTCGACCGCTATCCGGCCGATCTGCCCGAAGCCGACCTGCTCGCGCGCATCGACGAGCTGAATCGCGATCCGGCCATCCATGGCATTCTCGTGCAGCTGCCGCTGCCGAAGCACATCGACAGCCACAAGGTGATCGAGGCGATCGCGCCCGAGAAGGACGTCGACGGTTTCCACGTCGCCAATGCGGGCGCGCTGATGACGGGTCAGCCGCTGTTCCGTCCGTGCACGCCGTACGGCGTGATGAAGATGTTCGCGGCCTACGGCATCGATCTGAAGGGCGCGAATGCGGTCGTGATAGGCCGCTCGAACATCGTCGGCAAGCCAATGGCGCTGCTGCTGCTCGAAGCGGGCGCGACCGTCACGATCTGCCACAGCAAGACGCGCGATCTGGCCGCGCACACGCGCAACGCCGACGTCGTGGTGGCCGCGACCGGTCTGCGCAACATCCTGACCGCCGACATGGTGAAGCCGGGAGCGACCGTGATCGACGTTGGCATGAATCGCGACGACGCCGGCAAGCTGTGCGGCGACGTCGACTTCGCGGGTGTCAAGGAAGTGGCCGGCCATATCACGCCGGTGCCGGGCGGCGTCGGCCCGATGACGATCACGATGCTGCTCGTCAACACGATCGAAGCCGCCGAGCGCGAGGCGGACGCGGCCAAGGCGTAACCGCCGGGCGGTGAGCGCGAGGCGGAGTGAGGCGACTCATCCGTCTCGTCCACCGGGTCATCACCCGCCCTTCTCTCTCGCAGAACCACCACCTCCTTACCGCGTCGCCGGATCCCACGGCCCACGCCCTGCCCCAACGCGCGCCCAGCGCGCCGCAACATCTGTTAATTTGTCAGCCGATGGATTGGAATCGGCGCCCCCCGCCCCAATAATGTCCGTAGCCGGTGCCGCCGGGCGCCGAGCGACCCAGCACGAGACGGCACGCGTGAGCGCACCCGCAGCGCCCCCTTCACCCGCGTCAGACAGGAAGCCTTATGTCCACTACCGCCACGCATCAAGACAACCCGCTCCTCGATTTTTCCGATCTGCCGCGCTTTGGCTCCATCCGACCCGAACACGTGACGCCCGCCCTCGACGTGCTGCTCGCCGACGCGGCGGCCGCCGTCGCGCGTGCCGCGCTGCCGGCCACGCCCGCGTCGTGGGCCGACGTCGTCGAACCGGTCGAGCGCGCCACCGAGCCGCTGTCGCGCGCGTGGAGCGTGATCGGTCATCTCAATGCCGTCGCCGATACGCCCGAGCTACGCGCCGTGTACGGCGAGAACCTGCCGCGCGTGACCGAGTTCTGGTCGAGCGTCGGCCAGAATCTCGCGCTCTACGAGAAGTACAAGGCACTGAACGCCAGCGACGAATTCGCATCGCTGAACGGCGAACGCAAGAAGATCCTCAGCAACGCGCTGCGTGATTTCCGTCTGTCGGGCGCCGAGTTGCCGGAAGACCAGAAGCCGCGTTTCGCCGAATTGCAGGAGCGCCAGGCGGCGCTGTCGAAGGCGTTTTCGGATCACGTGCTCGATGCGACCAACGCGTATGCGTACATCGTCGATGCGGGCAACGAAGCGCAACTGGCGGGACTGCCCGAAGACGTGATCGAAGCCGGGAAGGAAGCCGCCGAGCGAGACGGCAAGACCGGCTACAAGTTCACGCTGCACTTCCCGTCTTATTTCCCGGTCATGCAGTACTCGGAAAACCGTCCGATGCGCGAAGCGATGTATCGCGCATACGTGACGCGCGCGTCCGAGCTCGGCGCGCAATCCGGCAACGGCAAGACCGAGTGGGACAACACCCAGGTGCTCGCCGACGAATTGAAGCTGCGCGCCGAAGAAGCGCAGATGCTCGGCTACAGCAACTTCGCCGAAGTGTCGCTCGCGCCGAAGATGGCCGAATCGCCGGCGCAGGTAATGGCCTTCCTCGAAGACCTCGCGACGCGCGCGCGTCCGCATGCCGAGCAGGACTGGAAAGAGCTGCGCGAATTTGCCGCGAGCGAACTCGGCATGATCGATCTGCAGCCGTGGGACATGACGTTCGCCGCCGAGCGCCTGCGCCAGAAGCGCTATTCGTTCTCGGAAAACGAAGTGAAGCAGTACTTCCCGGAAAACGCGGTGTTCAAGGGCCTGTTCAAGGTCACCGAGACGCTGTTCGGCGTGCGCATCCGCCGCGACGAAGCGGCCGTCTGGCATCCGGACGTGCGCTTCTTCCGCGTCGAGAATCAGGACGGCGGCCTCGTCGCGCAGTTCTATCTCGACCTGTATGCACGCGAAGGCAAGCGCGGCGGCGCCTGGATGGACGACGCGCGCGGCCGTCACAAGCTCGCGCATGGCGCGGTGCAAACGCCGGTCGCGTATCTGACCTGTAATTTCTCGGCGCCGGTCGGCGGCAAGCCCGCCTGCTTCACGCACGACGAAGTGATCACGCTGTTCCATGAGTTCGGCCACGGCTTGCATCACATGCTCACGCGCGTCGATGAGCTCGGCGTGTCGGGCATCAACGGCGTCGAATGGGATGCGGTCGAGCTGCCTTCGCAGTTCATGGAGAACTTCTGCTGGGAGTGGGACGTGCTGTCCGACATGACCTCGCACGTCGATACCGCGAAGCCGCTGCCGCGCGAGCTGTTCGACAAGATGCTCGCCGCGAAGAACTTCCAGAGCGGCCTCGGCACGCTGCGGCAGATCGTGTTCTCGATGTTCGACATGCAACTGCATACCGGCTTCGACGCGAACGGCGCGAAGAGCGCCAACGAACTCGCGCGCGAAATCAACGAGCGCTTCCACGTCGTGCCGCAAGCGCCGTTCTCGCGTTGGCCGAATACGTTCAGCCATATTTTCGCGGGCGGCTACGCGGCCGGCTACTACAGCTACAAGTGGGCCGAAGTGCTGTCGGCCGACGCGTACGCGGCGTTCGAGGAAGCCGCGCAAGCCGCGGGCAGCGTGCTCGATCAGTCGACCGGCATGCGTTATCGTCGCGAGATTCTCGAAGTGGGCGGCAGCCGTCCGGCGATGGAATCGTTCAAGGCGTTCCGTGGCCGCGAGCCGAATATCGATGCGCTGCTACGGCATAACGGCATGGCGCCGGGTGCCGCGCACTGAGCGATTGAAACGTCGCGATGATCGTTCGTTCGGCCTGGATGCGATGGCGCTCAATGAACGATGCCGATAGAAAAACCGGCGGTCTGCTCGCGCAGGCCGCCGGTTTGTCATTGATGCGCGAGATACGTCGCTACGCGCGATGCAGCTTGAAATCGACCTGCTCAGGCCGCCCTTCGAGCGATAACGACACGCTCGCGGCCGGCGCGCGGCCGACCACCCTGCCCCGGCTCACCACCACGAGCCGCGCGGCGCGCAGACGGATCGCCTCGAGCTCGTCGCGCGCATCGAGCACGACGAGATTGGCCGCGCATCCTGGCGCGATGCCATAGTCTTCCAGACCGAGAATGCGCGCCGCGTTCACGGTCACCGCGTCGAAACAGGCGTGCATGCCGTCAACGCTGGTCATCTGCGCAACATGCAGACCCATCTGCGCGACTTCGAGCATGTCGGCCGAACCGAGGCTGTACCACGGGTCCATCACGCAGTCGTGGCCGAACGCGACCGTGATGCCCGCGGCCAGCATCTCCGGCACCCGCGTCATGCCGCGCCGTTTCGGGTACGTGTCGCTGCGGCCTTGCAGCGTGATGTTGATCAGCGGATTCGCGATCGCCGCGACGCCCGACTCGCGAATCAACGGCAACAGCTTGCTCACGTAGTAGTTGTCCATCGAATGCATCGACGTCAGGTGCGAGCCGGCGACACGTCCGTGCAGGCCGAGCCGGTGCGTTTCGGCCGCGAGCGTTTCGATGTGGCGCGACAGCGGATCGTCCGATTCGTCGCAATGCATGTCGACGCGCAGGCCCTTTTCGGCCGCGTACTCGCACAGCATGCGCACCGACTGCGCGCCGTCGGCCATCGTCCGCTCGAAATGCGGAATGCCGCCGACCACGTCGACGCCCATGTCGATCGCGCGCTTCAGATTATCGAACGCGCCGGCGCTGCGCAGCAGACCGTCTTGCGGGAAGGCAACCAATTGCAGATCGAGATACGGCGCGACGCGGCGCTTCACTTCGAGCAATGCCTCGACCGCGAGCAGACGCGGATCGCACACGTCGACGTGACTGCGGATCGCGAGCAGGCCGCGCGCGACCGCCCAATCGCAATACTGCATCGCGCGTTCGATCAACGCTTGCTGCGTAAGCTCGGGCTTCAGCTCGCCCCATAGCGCGATGCCTTCGAGCAGCGTGCCCGACGCGTTCACGCGCGGCAAACCGTACGACAGCGTCGCGTCCATATGGAAATGCGGGTCGACGAACGGCGGCGTGACGAGCAAACCGGCCGCGTCGATTTCGTCGCGCGCGCTCGCGGCCAGGTTCGGCTCGATGGCGACGATACGGCCCGCGTCGATGCCGATGTCGATTGGGCACTGGTGATGCGGGGACAGCTGGGCGGCACTGCGCGGCAGCGTCGCGTGGCGGATGATCAGATCCATGTTCGCTCCGGTTGATCGCGTTCGGACTCGCTACGATTCTATCGGCGCCAGAAAAATGCGGGCACCGATGCGTACCGGCGCGCAAGCCGAAATCCGTACCGGCTGCGCGCGATGCGACGCGCCTATACTCGCCGTTTCGGCCATGCATCGACGGAGCGTACAGATGAAAACGATCGGCGTGATCGGCGGAATGAGCTGGGAGTCGTCCACCGAGTATTACCGGCTGCTGAACCGCCACGCGAAGGCGCGGCTCGGCGGCCATCACAACGCGCGCAGTCTTCTGCTGACCGTCGATTTCGCGTCGATCGAGGCGAACCAGCGCGCCGGCGACTGGCACGCGCTCGGCGAACAGATGGCCGACGCCGCGCGCCAGCTCGAACGCGGCGGCGCCGATCTCGTGATTCTTGCGACGAACACGATGCATCGCGTGTGCGAATCGATCGAGCAGGCGATCACGGTACCGTTCCTGCACATCGCCGATCCGACCGGCGCGGCGCTGCGCGCGGCGGGCGTCGAGCGGGTGGGCCTGCTCGGCACGCGCTACACGATGGAGCAGACGTTCTATATGGGCCGGCTGCGCGAGCGCTATGGACTCGACACGCTCGTGCCTGATGAGGACGAACGCGCGGACGTGCACCGCATCATTTACGACGAGCTATGCCACGGTAACGTGGCCGACGCGTCGCGCGAGGTTTATCGACGCGTGATCGAGCATCTGGCCGCGCGTGGCGCGCAGGCGGTGATACTCGGCTGCACCGAGATCACGCTGCTGATCAAGCCGGAAGATTCGGTGCTGCCGGTGTTCGATACCACTGCGTTGCATGCGCAGGCGGCGGTGGAGTGGGCGATCGGGGCGGGGTGAAAATGGGCGCGGGGCTCTGGTTTTGCGCCGGAAGGAAAACAGATTCGCCTCCCTTTGGCGGTGAGAGAAGGCGCGAGTCGAAAGCGATAGATCGACATTCATAACCTCCCGTGCATACACATCGGACCGGATGGAACTGTCCGCGCCTTGCAACAAGCCGATTACTCGTTGAGGAGGCGCTGGATCTCGTCAAGAAAAGAGGCGACGGTGTAGCCCCACGGCTCGGGAGAAAATCCGCGCCCATACATCTGATCGAACGCAATGGCCAGATCGTGCGGGTGTTCGTTCCTGAACGAGTCTATTTCCCGAACTAAATTGGCGTAATCATGAGGACTGTCCTGCTTGTAACACGCGACTATTTCCGGGACGGTTTCTCCGAACAGGTCGAAGTCCTGGCCGAAATACGTTCTCATGAGGTGGTCCATTGCGGGATAGCGCTCTGATGAACTCATTTCTCTCTCATTCAAGGTAGGCGGTGAGGATGTAATATGGCATGCCGTTGTAGGGTTCGTATTTCAGCGTGACGAACACGTTGTTCATTCGCGTAAGTTCGCCAGTAACCCGCGTCACTCCATAGCCGATGTCGCCAGAGACGACTTTGGTGACTGTGATCTTTGCGTTTCGAGTTGGGGACTGCACCCACGTCCTGATTCTTACGGCATTGGCCTGCACCGTTTCCGAAATGGCGCGTTCGGCATGCTCAAGGGTTATAAACGAGGATACGATTTTTCGCTTTGGTTCACGTTTCAGCCGCTCCCTGAGCCATGCTTCGTTCTTACCAACATGCTTCTGGAGCGTGTGCCCTCCGAGCCTTGGATTGAGCGCTTTCGCCTCGTGCATTTGCAGATGGATCCGGCCCATCGTAACGCTGGCCGCGCGTGCAGCCTTGATCGAGCCAGCAAAGCCGAACGGCACGGCCATATCGATAGACAGGCCGATCTGGTCTGCCATGTCAGGGCTGACCCGCATCGCCTCTGCCAGCTTCGCCGTGCCCTTCTGAGTCAAGGTGGCGGTATCGCGCCCTGTCCAGACCTGGCGCAGGCCCGCCGCGGCCGTGTCCGAACCATGCGCCCCGAACACTACACACCCGGCCTTGCTTGCCATCGTCGGTTCGGGCAACACGCACAGCGCTGCCGCTCCGGCCATTTCAAGCACCCCGCCGACAACCTGCAAACCGCCCCACAGACGGTTGGAAAGCATTTCGGTGGGGCTAATCGAGTGGCGAGCCAGCACGGCCGACAGCTGCGGGGCGCTCAGCACCACGCGCACGCTGTCTGAATCCTGTTCATATGACATCTGAAACCTACTCCTGGTCGTTGGGACGACCAAGTTAACCGTTGGTTTAGACATCGGATATGGGCGATGGATGATTCTTGCGTCACACCGGTCAACGAAGATTCGGATACTGACTCGCGCTCGGCGAACGGATGGCCAACGCCGCACGCCAACTCGAACGCAGCGGCGCCGATCTCATGATCCTCGCGACGAACACGAGCCGGAAGATTCAGTGCTGCCCGGCTTCGATACCGCCGCGTTGCATGACGAGGCGGCGGTGCAGTGGGCGATTGGAGGAGAGACGATGGGCTCGATGCCTCGATCCCGCGCGAATCGTGTTGCATCTATTCACGCGCGCAGCATACGCAGCGAGCGCCACAAGCAAAACGTAGCGCCGAAAGTCAAAAAGCCCGCATGGCTTGCGCGATGCGGGCTTTCAACAATGCTTTGGTTGCGGGGGTAGGATTTGAACCTACGACCTTCGGGTTATGAGCCCGACGAGCTGCCAGACTGCTCCACCCCGCGTCAGAGAAAAAAGAGTATATCGGATCGCTGACACAACGTCAAATGTTGGCGCGAAATACATATCGAGTGCGGTCGCGCCGCGCTGCTGTCGAGGGAAATTAATTGTTCAACTTTCAACCATAAGCCGGACTACTGATCATGATGAACTTGACGCATTGGCGTTTGCTGGTGGCTGTGGCGGATGCAAGCTGTGTCTCGAAGGCCGCCGCGCAGGTCGGCATTACGCAGTCGGGCGCGAGCCAGGCCATCAGCCAGTTGGAGGACATGCTCGGCGTGAAGGTGCTGCTGCGCGACCGGCGCCGCACCACGGTGACGGCGATCGGCGAGCAGGTGATCGCGCATGCGCGACGCATGCTGGTCGAGTGGGAATCGATCAAGACGCTGGTCGATACGTCGCGCGGCCTGCATGCGGGGCGCATCAAGCTGGCGACGTTCCCGTCGGTCTTTACGAGTGTGCTGCCAAGCTTTTTGCAATCATTCGGTCAACAGTATCCCGGCATCGACGTCGTGACGCTCGACGGCACCGACGAGGAAATCGAGGCGTGGCTCGCTGACGGCACGGTGGACGTCGGCGTGGTGATAAACCCCGGAACCAGGCGCGAGGCGTTCGTGCTCGGCCGCGATGCGTGGGTGGTGGTCGCGCCGACCAACCATCCGCTCGCGCGGCGCTCGAGCGGGATTGGCGTCTCGCTCCAGGAACTGGCGGGCGAGCCGTGCGTGCTCGCCACGGGCGGCTGCCGTCTGAACAGTCGGCGGCTGTTCGAGGAAGCGGGCCACGCGCTGTCCGATCTGCGCATTTCGGTGCGCGATTGGTCGACCGCGTTCGAACTGATCCGCGAAGGCATGGGCATGTCGCTTGTGCCGGAATCGATGCTGCCGGTCGCGCGCCAGGGGCTGCGCGTGCTGAACCTTGCCGCGCCGATGTATCGCGAGTTCGGGCTGGTCTGTTCCGAGGCGGGCCGGCTCTCGCCAGCCGTGCACGCGTTCTTCGATCAATTGCGACGCACGCGCAGCGTAGTGCGGCTCGCCGCGCACCGTGCCGCACCGCTGGAACCGTACCACCCGGCCCGGCGCGCGCAGGGCGGCTGCCAGCCCGCGGTGCGCATCCCGCCGGCGAACGGGCATGTCGCCGAGGTTATAAGGATCGCTAATGCTGCCTCGGTCGAATGTTAACTTTACGTGCCACTTAGACGGGCCATAGGATCTGCTCACCCACCGGTCGCGGCGTGATACGCAACTTACGACGCCGCGGACGGCCTGTCTCAACGTCACCGCAGGATCCCAGCTCATGAAACTCTACTTCGCTCCCAATGCGTGTTCGCTGTCGCCGCACATCGTTCTGCGCGAACTCGGCCTGCCGTTCGAACTGGTCCGCGTCAACAATAAGACCAAGCAGACCTCCGAGGGCCGCAGTTTCCTCGAAGTCAACCCGAAAGGTTATGTCGCCGCGCTGGTGCTCGACAACGGCGAGGTGCTGACCGAAGGCCCGGCGATCCTCCAGTACCTAGCCGATCTGAAGCCGGAGGCGAAGCTCGCACCGGCGAACGGCACCTGGGAACGCGTGCGGCTTCAGGAAACGCTGAACTTTGTCACCTCGGAAATCCACGCCGGCTGCAGCCCGTTGTTCAGCAGCGATATCCCCGAGGATGTGAAGGACATCATCAAGGAGAAGTTCTACAAACGCCTGGACAACCTCGACGCCACGCTCTCGCGCAACGACTACCTCCTCGGCGAGTTCGGCGTGGCCGACGCCTACCTGTACACGGTGCTGTCCTGGCTGCCGCACTTCTCGATCGACATCAAGCGCTGGCCAGCGCTCGCACGCTTCATGGAGCGCATCGGCGCACGCGCCACGGTCAAGGCCGCGCTTGCCGCCGAGGAAGCCACGCCCGCCGTGTAAAAGCGCGCTCTCGACTGCGCATCAATTCCTCGACACATCACGATAGCGATGAGAACCAAGACCATACTTACCAACGACGACGCGAAGAAAATCGCCGCCGCCGCCGAGCGGCATGCATTGTCCCGCAACTGGCCCGTGACGATCGTGATCTTCGACGACGGTGGACATCTGCTGCACCTCAACTGCCTCGACGGCGCCACGCTCAGCTCGATCGAGATGGCGCTCGCGAAGGGCCGCACGGCCGCACTGGGCCGTCGTGAGAGCAAGTTTTACGAGGACCTCGTCAAACGGGGGCGCGTCGCCTTCCTGAGTGCGCCGATGACGGGCTTCCTTGAAGGCGGCGTGCCGATCGTCGTGGCGGGGGAGGTGGTCGGTTCGGTCAGCGTATCGGGTGTGAAGTCGGAGGAAGACGCCGAAATCGCGCGTGCCGGAATCGCCGCGCTGGGACTCTGAGAGACTCGGTGAAGCGAGAGCGGGCCCGCCTTCGTGACGGGCCTTTTTCTCCTCTGCTTTGTCGTCTTACTTGCGACGGCCGAGAGTGACCATGGCACATGGTAAGCGTGCTAATTTTCCGTTTCCTGAAGCGCCGCGTTTATGAGCAGGCGTGGCTCAAAAAACGCGGGCAGGCCGAGGTCTGAGTCGGAATTGCCCGATGTCGTCAAGCCAGCCGTACTGCAGGTTCTCTCGGACGGCGCGACGCTCGAACGCGAGTTCCAGGCAATTCTCGATGTGCACCCGCAGCACGATCTCTGGGTGACGGCGGAACTGCTTGCGCAAGCGCACCAGCACTGGACTGCATCGCTGGCACATCTGCCCGACCTGCTACAGGAGGCTGACGTACCGGAAGTCTCACGTGCAACGATGCGAGGCATCTTTAAGCCCATGGCACAACGAATTGAAGATCTTCTCGCGCAGGTCAGGCGCCAGCAGACCTGACACATCTTTGCCAGAGGCTTGCCTGGTATGGGCCGTGGCCTAGGTCGAAAACGAATTTCGCCGCCCGGGCTAAAGGCGGGACAGGCCGGCTGACCAGGCTGATTCAAAAATTACTAAAGCCTGTCAATATACTTTCATATTCACTTCATAGAATCCTCGCGTCATAGCGGCGCGAGCGTGAACCATGTGGTTTGGGGCTGACTGCGTGCCGGCTGTGCATTCACCCACGCTACCCGAACCCTGGATCACGACAACATGGCAGAGCCGTTCGACATTTCCCGCCGCAAGGCCCTGAAACTACTTGCCGGTGCGC
>NZ_JACHDI010000049.1:0-35379 GCF_014201025.1 Paraburkholderia sp. MM5384-R2 | reverse complement strand
CGGAGCGCGAGTCAGTCGTCACGATGGCTTCGCATGCCACACTTAAACAGCCTTTGGCTGCATGACTGAGGCGACAAGTACCTTGACACGCGCCGCTTCCCGCTGTTCAATCCGAACGAGATGGCCAACAAGGATCCGGCCGCATTGCTCGCGAAGATGCAGCGCGCGCCCTACGCTGCGCGCTTCAAGGAAGTATTCGGCCAGAACATTTTTGCCGATCCGACCAAGGCGTTCACCCAGGCGATGTACGCGATCGAGCGCTTCGAGCTCGAAGACCCGAGTTTTCATCCGTACACGAGCAAGTTCGACTACTACCTGGACGGGAAAGTGCAACTAACTGCACAAGAGTTGCGCGGCAAAAAACTGTTCGACGACCCCGCCGGCGGCAATTGCGCATCCTGTCATATCGACCAGTCGGGCGTGAACGGCGCTCATCCGCTTTTCACCGACTTCAACTTTCAGGCGCTTGGCGTGCCGCGCAACGCTGAACTGAAGGTCAACGCCGATCCGAAGTATTTCGACATGGGCCTGTGCGGACCATTGCGTACGGATCAGAGCGACAAGCTGAACTGCGGACTGTTCAAGTCGGTATCGCTGCGCAATGCCGCGACGCGCCACGTGTTTTTTCACAACGGTCGCTTCCACACGCTGAAAGAGGCGTTGCGTTTCTACGTGCAACGCGATACGAACCCGGACAAGTGGTATCCAAGAGATGCGCACGGCAAAGTCGACAAGTTCAACGATCTGCCGGTCGCACTGCGCGTGAACGTCGATACGACCGACGAGCCGCTGACGCGCAAACCGGGCGAGCGTCCGGTCTGGTCCGAGCGTGATATCGACGACGTCGCCGTGTTCCTCGCGACGCTGAGCGACGGCTATGACCTGAAGTCAAAAGCGGTCAAATGAACGCATCGGAAAGCGGGACGAGTTCCGCTCACCCTTGATTTAAAAGACAAAAATTGCCGAGGAAAGGCGCCGCCCGATGCGGCGGCGCTATAATGCGCGGATCTTTGCTTCCTCCGACGTCCACTATGAGCCGGTTACTTTGCCTGATCGTGCTTTCGCTCGGCCTCGCGCAAACCGCGGCGGCCGACGAAAACACCGACCGAATATCGGCGTACCTGACGCAGAAGTTCGGTGTGGGCAAAGAAAAGGCTCGAAAGATCTCCGACGCGGTGCAATCCGCCGCCAACAAATACTCCCTGCCTCCGGCGCTGCTGCTCGCCATCATCTCGATCGAATCCCGCTTCAAGGAAAAAGCCCGCGGCGCCAATGGCGCGACGGGGCTGATGCAGGTCGTGCCGCAGGCGCACCGCGGCCTGCTGCGCAACGTGAAGGATCTGACCGAGCCGGGTGCGAACATCGAAGCGGGCTCGGCGATTCTGTACGGCTACATGCGCTCGGCGAACGGCGATCTGAATACCGCGCTCAAGAGCTATGGCGGCTCGAAGGCCTATGCGCAGAAGGTGAATCTGCGCGTGGAGGATTTCGCGGCGGTTGCGACACCCGCTGACGGCGCTTCCGGGGCCGCTGGGCGGGCCGCGTCGTGCGAGGCGGATCGTTGCGCCAGCGCGAACCCGTGGGCCGACGCGTTCAGCGTGCCGGCGGCGCTCATTGCATCCGCGGCACCCGCCGCGAGCGGGGCAGCCGGGGCATCGTCGGCCGCGACCTCTGGGTCGACTTCGGCCGCGACGGTGGGCTCGACGCGCACGACGTCGAACTAGGCGCGCACGCGCGATTTCTTTCGCATTTTCGCCCGTACGCACGGCGAGGGCGCGGCGGCGTGCTTCAAGTTGACGCGCTGTTTCCCGCTGTAATAGCGTCCGGGCGGCACCTTGCACGCTTTTTACGCACGTGACGCTGCCCGCTCTACAATGCATTTCCATTCGCGCTCACGAGGCGCTTCTCGCAACTGATCATGCAGAACCCCTTTTCCCGCACCACCGCCGCGGCCCTGATCGGGCTGGTCGCGCTCACGGCATGCAGCAGCACGCCGCAACCCGAATTCACTCAGGAACTATTCGAAACCGGCGCAAGCCCGTACGCGCGCAATTTCAATTCGAGTACGGGCGATAGCTGCGAAGCCGCGCGCCGCGCATTGCTGAGCCAAGGCTATCTGACGACGATGTCGGGTCCCGATACCGTCGACGGCACGAAGAATTTTCAGCCGACCGGCGATTCGCACGTGGTCGTCGAATTTCACGTCGTGTGCACGCCTGGCGAAGAGGCGGCCGATACCAGCATCGTGTACGTGAACGCGGTGCAGAACGGCTTCGCATTGAAGAAGAGCGATACGTCGGCGAGCGTCGGACTCAGCGTGCTCGGTTCGCTGTCGCTGCCGATTCGCTCGAATAGCGACGCGATGGTGAAGATCTCGAGCGAGACGATTCCGTCGGGCAAGTTCTATGACCGCTTTTTCGGTCTCGTCGATCATTACTTGCAGACGGTCGTGCGCACGCAGCCGGTGACGAGCAGCCCGATCGAGACGCGGACGCTGCCGATGCCGGTAGCAGCGCCGCTTCAACTGATGATCCCCGAGCCGGTGCCCGAACCGGTAGCGGCGACCACCTCCGCTGCAGTTCGAACGACGCCGACCGTGCCGGTTCAGACGACGTCACCAGCGCTCGCCCAACCGACGACCGACAAGCCTGTCGCCGTGACGCCACCAACTGCGGCTCAGGCGGTCCAGTCAGCGCCCGCGCCAGTGCAGTTAACCGCGCCCGCACCGGTTCCGTTGACGACACCGTCGACATCCTCGCCGGTCCAGCCCGCCGACCCGATTGGCCAGGCTGCAGCGATCGAACCCGCGAGCGGCACGGCGCCTTTGGTGCCGTGACAGCGGCGCAGCGGCCTTCGCATCGAGGCTGATCAAGGTCCGATCAGCCTCTGATTCAGGCGCGCAGCGATATTCACCTTATGGTGTTTACTTGATACGTATACATACGTAGTAGTAGTTAACAAGGGTTAACCGATTCTGTGGATAAGTCGCAAATGTCGCGCCGCTTCAACATCATGCGAAACCTATAACCCTGCGGAACACGTCGGTAGAAAAACTACATAACTGGGATAAGTTCGAACACCGTTAGCCGACCCTGATCTTTATCAAGATTTCGCGCACAGGCTGTTCGCCGCGCTATCCCGGAGTTATTCAGAGGTCGCTGTGGATAACCACGCCTCCGACCGACACTTCCCGTTGCTCCCGCATCGACACTTCGCGCGATGCGAAGCGCTCGCCACCGCACAGATTTCCGCCCACCGAACGCGCACATTGATAACGCGGTACGAAGATTGCGCACCTTCTTATTGCAAGCGCGACTGTTGCTATTTGGTCAAAATCATTTGCCCAACGAACAATCCGGCATAGAGTTAAAGTGCTTTGTGAGGTTTCTGGTGCAGTGCGGGGGATGTATGAAACGCAGATCAGCACGACAGCTAGTCCGTCTTCTGTCGGACCTTCGACATGCGGCCCATTGCAGCTCGTTGCGCGCGGTCGCGATCGGTCGGATGATGGCGCTGGCAACCGCCGAGGCCGCCGAGAACGACGACGCCGCTCGCGACGACGACAGTCCCGAGTCCACGCGCGATGCGCAGCGCGACAAGCTGTTCCGGAGCAGATCATGAGAGCCGCGAGCGAACAGTCGTTGCGGTTTCTGGTCGAGAAGTGGCTTTCGCCATCGCCGGCCGAGCCGGTTCACGTGACGGAGTTCAGCCGCACGCGCGCGGGCGGGCGGCGCTACGTGCGGGTGGAGACGTCGTCGGAACAGGGCGGGCGGGGTTTGTTCTTCTTTCGCCACGACGACGGCTGCTGGTGCGTGTTTCCGCCAACCGCCGATACGCCGAGCCTATTCGCTCATCCGCGCGCGGCATAGTTGGGCGAAGGGGCAAGACGCCTGTCGGCGCGCATCGCGCACCGAGCGTTGGCGTCGAATCGTTTTAAAACGCTGTAAATCACATCACCTGCGGCGCACGCCGCCGGGCGCGTTTCCAGCCCGGCAGTATCTGACACACGATCAATCCCGCGAGCATCAGCGCAGAGCCGGACAACGCGCGAGTCGTCAGCGTTTCGCCGAGGACGAGCCAGCCCGCAAACGCCGCGAAGACGCCCTCCATGCTGAAAATCACCGCCGCATGCGAGGGCGCCGCGTAGCGCTGCGCGACCACCTGGATCGTATACGCGACGCCCACCGATAACGCACCGCCGTACGCGATCGTCGGCGCGGCTCGCGCAATTACCGCGGCGCTAACGGGTTCAATGGCAAGGCCGATCGACAGGCACACGAGCCCACAGGTCACGAACTGCGCGAGTGCGAGCATCAGCGTGTCGTGGCGCGCCGCGAAGCGGCCGACCAGCATCATCTGCGCGGAAATCACCAGCGCCCCGGCGAGCTGATACCAGTCGCCGTACAGCATCGAAAAGTGCTCGTCGACGCTCAGGAAGTACATGCCAACGGCCGCCAGTAGCGCGCCAAGCCACGTACCGAGGCCAGTCCGGTGGCGAAACAGCACGCCGAGCAGCGGCACGATCACCACATACAGCGAACTGATGAAGCCCGCGTTCGCGATCTTCGTGTACTGCAGGCCGATCTGCTGCAGCGAGATCGACACGGCCAGCACGACGCCGAGCAGCCCGCCCGCGCCAAGCAGTTCGCGGGCTCCGCCGGGCGCGCGCTTCGTCCGCTCGGCGAGCGCCGCGCCGCGCACGCAGACGATCATCGTCAGCACGACGAGCGCGCCGAGCAGAAAGCGCAAGCCGGTAAACAGGAACGGGCCGATCGTATCGAGGCTCAGTCGCTGTGCGACGAACGCGGAGCCCCAGATCATCGCGGCGATCAGCATCAGCACGTTCGCGCGCAGGTGTTGGCGGGTATCGGGATGCAAGATTTCTTCTGATTTGTCTTGGGATCGCGCTGGGAAGCCGCGCAGGCGCGCCACGCGGTGCTCAGCCGGTAAGGAATCGCTCACATGATACGCGGGCGTCGCGCGCCGGGCAGGCAAACCCCGCGAGTCGCGCGATAATCGCGCAACGGCCGTGCGGTCGCCGGCCTGCGGATCGCGGTGATCAAGCGACTTGCGGACCGGACCGCGATCCCCCGCTCCTTCCACGAGCAAACGACATGGACGACAAGGACTGGATCGCGGGCGCCGCGAAGGCGCTCGCGATCATCGAAGCATTCGACGAAGAGCACGCGCGCATGACGCCAACGATGGTCGCCGCGCGCGCCGGCCTGTCGCGCACGGCTGCGCGCCGCTATTTGCTGACGCTGTGCGAGCTCGGCTACGTCGACACAGACGGCAAGCTGTTCTGGCTCGCGCCGCGCGTGCTGCGGCTCGGCCAGTCTTACCTCGATTCGGCGCGCTTGCCGCGCACGGTGCAACCGTTCCTGCAGCGGATCACCGCGACCGTGCAGGAAACCGCGCTGGTCGCGATCCTCGACGAACACGACGTCGTCTACGTCGCGCGCAACGGCGTGAATCGGGCGATGGCGGTCGGCTTCGTGACCGGCTCGCGCGCGCCGGCGCCGTTATCGTCGGCGGGGCTCGTGCTGCTCGCGTTCCAGCCGCCCGACAGCATCGACCCGTGGCTCGCGTCGTATCCGATCAAGGTTTTCACGCCGTACACCTATTCGACCGTCGAACGGCTCAGAGAAGTGCTTGGCGAAATCCGCCGCAACGGCTACGTGGTCACCGACCAGCAGCTCGAGATCGGTGTGCGCGGCGTCGCCGTACCGCTGCGCGACCGGCACGGTACGGTGGTCGCGGCGATCAGCGTCAGCATGCCGATCGGCGAGGAGTCGGCGAACGCTGCGCTGCACCGGGTTTTGCCGGCGCTGCAGGAGACCGCGAGCCTGCTGCGGAACCTGGTTTGAGCGCCGCGAAGCGGTCGGCGAGGCGCGCGGGCGGCGGCTTCACGGGGACCTGGTAGGGTCCGTGGTGCGCCTTGTGGGTAGATGAAAGCACGCTGAAAGCAGGCTGTCTCCCGGAAAATACATATCGAGTTTTGCGCATGACAAACCGCCTACGCTTGGGTAATACTCTCCCGCGGGGAGCACAAGGCACCTCGAAGTCCAGCCGCTCTACCGTGCAGCTGTATTCATTCACATTGACTCAGTCGTCTGGTTTGGGGATCAACACATGAAAAAAGTTATCGTCTCGCTCGCAGCCGCTTCGATCGCACTCGTTTCCGTTCAGGCTTTCGCGCAGGCATCGGATGCCGCTGCTATGGAAGCAGCAAGCGCACCGAAGAAGCACCACGTCAAGCAGTTGAAGACCCACGGCAAGAAGGCACACGTTTCCGCCGCAGCTTCGGCAGCAGGCACGAACGACAAGGGCGTGCAGAACTAAGCCAACGCGCGCTCGTCGGGCGCGACATAGCGCTGCGCCGCACCGTTTGCCGGTCGGTGCAGCCGGTGGCGGCAGATGCGTTGTTAGCAAAAAGGCCAGAGCTCGCGCTCTGGCCTTTTTGCTGTTGCGGCGGATTTTGCGCGCGGGAAGATCAGCCCGCGAGCCCGCGCCGGATCACTTCGTCCAGCAGCCCGTTCAGGCCGTCCGGATGACTGGCGGCGCGCGTTTTCAGCTCCTCCACCAGTTCGCCGTTGAGCTTGCACGCAAACGGGACGAGGCCTTGCGCCTGATCGAGCTTGCGCTGCTCGCGCCGGTCGATCTTCGGCTCGGCCGCCGCGTTCTTGCCGCCGCGGTTCGCGGTCGCCTGTTTCATCGCGTTGCCCAGTTTCAGCGCCTTGTTCTTTTCAAGGTCGGTTTTTTTCATCATCGGAAAGGCCTCTGCCAAATAGATCAACCCGCATTGTACGCAAGCGCGGGGCGTCAGCCGACACGGTCCGGCGCGCCGGCCGAGACGCTGTCCATCAACGCGCGCATCCTCTGCCAATGCGTGCCTTCCCAGAACACGCGGCCGCATACATCGCAGGTCACGAAGCGGCTGTGCCGCTGCAGCACGCCGCGCGGCACGCGCGGGCCGGCTTCCTCGCGTGCGATGCGTCGCAGCGGCGCGTTGCATACGAGGCATAGCCGAAACGGTTGCGCGCTGCGCGCGAGGTCGAGCCGCTCGAACACTTCGCGCAACTGCTCGCGCGGCCGCAGCGCGCGCACGTAGCAGCCATGCGTGATGTTGCGGCGTTTGAGCAGCTCGCGGTCGCGCGTCAGCACGATGCGCTGCTGCGCGGCGGCGAGCGCCTCGATATCGGCGTCGGGAAAGTGGTTGTCGTACAGCGTATCGAAGCCCGCAAGCCGCAGAAGCGGCGCGAGGCCGCCGAGATGCGCATCGGCGATGAAGCGCATCACGCGCAACGGACGCTCGCGCACGCGCAGCAGCGGTTGGATGTCGAGCGCCTCGAATTTCGGATAGACCGCAACGCGGTCGCCGTCGGCGAGCGGATGATCGAAACCGACCGAGTCGCCGTTCACCAGTATCAGCTCGACCTCGGTATGCGGCACACCGAGCACTTCGATCATGTGCTTGGTCGTTGCGCCGCGCGCGCAGACGCAGGTGAACGCGCGTCGCCGCAGCGGCCGGGCGATGAAGTCGTTCAGCTCCTCGTAGAAGCGGAATGTCGCGGTGACCATGCCTGCAGTATCGCACCGCTCGGGTTGCGCGTTGTCCTGCGCTTGTCGCATGAGTGTGCTTTACTTCGGGTTCTTTAGAAGACGGAGCGATAGATGGACATCGGTTTTATCGGTCTCGGCGAGATGGGCGCCGCGATGGTTGCAAACATTCTGAAAGCCGGGCACCAGGTGCGCGTGTGGAACCGCTCACCGGAAAAGGCCCAGCCGCTGGCCGGGCTGGGCGCGCAAGTCGTCGCGACGCCGGCTGAAGCGTTTGCGGGCGACGCCGTGTTCTCGATGCTCGCCGATGATGCCGCGCTGCGCGAAGTCATCACCGCGTCGTTGCTCGAACATGCGCCGCGCGGGCTGATCCACGCGAATATGGCGACGATTTCCGTGGCGCTCGCCGAGGAGCTCGCGACCGCGCACGCGTCGCGCGGCGTGCATTACGTCGCCGCACCGGTGCTCGGGCGGCCCGACGTCGCGGCCGCGGGCAAGCTGACGATCGTCGCGGGCGGCCCGGCCGAATCGATCGACCGGATCCAGCCGATTTTCGACGCACTCGGCCAGAAGACCTGGCGCATCGGCTCGCTGCCGCAGCAGGCGAACGTGATGAAGCTGGCCGCGAACTTCATGCTCGGCGCGGCGATCGAGACGCTCGGCGAAGCGGCCGCGCTCGTGACGGGCCACGGCCTCGCGATGCAGGACTTTCTCGACGTGATCACGAGCGGCCTGTTTCCGGGACCGGTGTACTCGGGCTACGGCAAGCTGATCGCCGAGCAGCGCTTCGAGCCGGCGCTGTTCAAGGCGCGTCTGGGACTGAAGGACGTGCGTCTCGCGCTCGCCGCCGCCGATGCGGTGACGACGCCGATGCCGGTCGCGAGCGTGGTTCGCGACAGCCTGATCGAGGCGATCGCGCACGGCGACGGCGAGAAGGATTTCGCGGTGCTGGGTCAGGTCGCGACGCGTCGGGCCGGCCGCTGACGGCGCTGTCGATCGCCGGACGCGAGCGATCGATGCTACGTGGCCGCATGAGTCGCGCTGGGCGGCAAGGCATAATAGCCACCCGATTCCCCGACACCCGATTTCGATGACTCTGCATACCTGGTGGCTGTTCGCCGCCACCGTTTTCGTCGTTTCCGCGATTCCCGGTCCCAACATGCTGCTCGTGATGACGCACGGCGCCCAGCACGGCCTGCGTCGCGCGAGCGCGACGATGGCCGGTTGTCTGTCGGCGCTGGTGCTGATGCTGGCGGTATCGGCGGCGGGGCTCGGCGTGTTTCTGGCGGCATGGCCGACCATGTTCAACGCACTGCGAATGATCGGCGCGGCCTACCTCGTATATCTGGGCATCAAGGCATGGCGCGCGCCGGCCGACGAAACCGCCGCGCACAACGTCGACGACCTGACAGCCCGGCCCGCGCGCTCGCGCTTCGCGCTATTTCGCAACGGCTTTCTGGTCGCGAGCAGCAATCCGAAGGCGATCCTGTTCGCGGCCGCGCTGCTGCCGCAATTCATCGATGCAACCCAGCCGAAGTTGCCGCAGTTCGGCGTGCTGCTCGCGACGTTCGCGTCGATCGAGGTCAGCTGGTATCTGGTGTATGCGGGTTTTGGCACGCGCATCGGCGCCAGATTGAAGAGCCGCAGCGTCGCGCGAATGTTCAACCGGCTGACGGGCGGTGTGTTCGTCGGTTTCGGCGCGATGATGGCGCTGGTGAGGCACTAAGCACCGCGCGTGTCGGCAGACAAGGGAAAACTGAGCCGTACCCATGTGACCGTTGTATGTCTGCAACATTGAGGGTCAACCCTAATTTGCATGTTGCAACGCACCAAGCGGTCTGCTATAGTTCGTCTTGTCTCCTCCATGTCTCCTCTGATATGGATTCAGCCCGCCAACCTAGGTGGGCTTTTTTTTGCCCGGAATTTGCCGCGCGCCCAAAGTGGCGCCGCGACCGCGGAAAATCAAATTCAGAACTTATACGACACGGCCAGGAAGGAAATGATCGAGTTTGCGCTCAGATCCGCCTTCGACACGCCAAGCTCTGTCCCATCGGCCGCCTTGATGATGACCGACGACGTCGTCTTCAGCGGGAGATACGTGACCGACGCAACGAGCCCTCCGTGCTCGGTGATGCTGTACGCAAGGCCCGCGTTGAACACCGGCGCCCACGACGACGACACCTTCGCCGACACCTGCGTCACCCCCGGCTTGCCCGCAGCGGCGGCGAGTGTGGCGCCGTCACCGCGGTGGCCGCTTGCGGCGCGAGGATCGAAATGCCGGATTCGTCGTCGGCGTAGGGTCCAGGCGAGCCGTCGATAGGCGTAATCGCCGACGGGTTCGCGGCGCCCGTGCGCACGAGGATCGGCACCAGTTGGCCCTTCAGCTTGCCGACGATCGTGTAGCCGCGCGCTTTGGGCGCCGTCGCGAGCGTCGGCTTCGCCTGGCCCTGGAAATTGTCGGTTTCGAACGCGCCGCTGCTGCTAGCGCCTGTGACCGGGAAGTTGCTGCCGGGTTGCTGGCAGATGCCGGCGTTGACGCCGGTGTTGTCGCACTGGGTCCAC
Organism: Paraburkholderia sp. MM5384-R2; assembly: GCF_014201025.1. Taxonomy (NCBI): domain Bacteria; kingdom Pseudomonadati; phylum Pseudomonadota; class Betaproteobacteria; order Burkholderiales; family Burkholderiaceae; genus Paraburkholderia; species Paraburkholderia sp. MM5384-R2. The sequence goes on along the minus strand of NZ_JACHDI010000049.1, from coordinate 25,257 downwards.
GTGCCGTCCTTGTTGATCGTGATCTTCGAACCGACCGCGACCGGCGCGAAGTTCTGCGACGGCAACTGGTGATAGCCGAGCTGGTTGTACGTGCCCGCGACGTTCGCAAGGTTCGTCTCGATCGACGAAAAGCCGATGAACGTGTAGTACGGGAACGTCGTGTCGGGGACGGCGCCGACGCCGAGCACGCCGCCGAACGAGATTTCCGCGCCCGGAATCGTTCCTCCCGCGACGCCTTCGCCCACGAAAATCCGCGCCGGCCGGCTCGCATCGAGGCTCGCGCCGTTCAGACGGAACGCGCACTGGTTCAGCTTGTTGGTCGGTAGCAGCGTTTGCTGGGTCAGGGAACCGCTCGCGACCTGGCCCGCGCGCGTCGGGGTGACGGTGCCGGTGGTGGCGGGAATCGGCGACTGGATGTAGCTGATCTGCCACGTCATCTTCGTGTTATCGAGCCGCAGTTTGACGAGTTCACCGTCTCCGCCGCCACCGGTGAAGACCGTGCCGTAGTCGAGCGACGCAGGGCACAGCCGCGTTTCGGTCATCGGTCCGTCGCCTTTACTGCTGCCGTCGCCGCCACCGCCGCACGCGCCCAGCAACGGTGCGCACAGAGCGAGCACCGGCTTTAAAACAAAAAAGCCGGTCTGTGAAGACCGGCTTTTTTTCGTGGCACCGCGGATGCGGGTCGACTCGCCTAGCGTTTCAAACCGGTGCCTTCTGCCGCGCCGATCGCGAGATTCATGCACTGGATCGCCGCTCCCGACGCGCCCTTACCGAGATTGTCCAGCCGCGCGACGGTCACGAACCGCTCTTCGTTGCCGAACACGAACAGGTCGACGCGGTTGGTGTCGTTGTTCGCCTGCACGTCGAAGAAGCCGTTGTCGAGACTCGCGTCGGCGTTGAACGGCGCGACGTGCACGAACGCTTCGCCCGCGTAGTATTCGGCGAACTGAGCCTGCACGTCCTGCGGCGTCGTCTTCTTCGCGAGCTGGCCCGGCGAGAAGTACGTGGTGACCGCGAGGCCCTTGTAGAAGTCGCCGACGATCGGCGTGAAGATCGGCGCCGACTTCAGGCCCGTATGCGTGGCCATTTCCGGCAGGTGCTTGTGCGTGAGGCCGAGCGCGTACGGGCGCGGGCTCTTGAGTCTGTCGTTGCCGCCGGCTTCGTAGTCGGCAATCATCTTCTTGCCGCCGCCGCTGTAGCCAGTGATCGAATAGGCGTGCGCGGCGAACTCGGGCGCGACGACGCCGCCTTCGACGAGCGGGCGCATCGCGAGCACGAACGCCGAGGCGTGGCAGCCCGGCACGGCGATGCGTTTGGCGGTGCGCAGGCGCTCGCGCTGCGAGCGAGCCAGCTCGGGCAGGCCGTAGGCCCAGTCGGGCGAGGTGCGGAACGCGGTGCTCGCGTCGATCAGCACCGTGCGGTCGTTCTCGACGAGCGAGGCCGACTCGCGCGAGGCGACATCGGGCAGACACAGGAACGTGACGTCCGACGCGTTGATGAGACGACGGCGCTCGTCGAGGTCCTTGCGCTTCGCTTCTTCGATACGCAGGATTTCGACGTCGGCGCGCTGCGACAGGTATTCAAAAATTTTCAGGCCGGTCGTGCCTTCCTGTCCGTCGACAAAAACTTTCGTGCTCATCTCGATCTCACTCGCTGGAAACGGGGCGCGACGCCGCGCCGGAACGTTATTCTAAGACGTCATCGCCGCGACTGTGCGGTGCAGCGCGAAAAAACGACGATGCGCGCACAACGTGACGTTGGCGTGACCCGTTGCATGGCGAATGTGGGCTGATGACCGAAGATGAACCGTAGATGAGCCGCGACATCGTTTCGGCGCCGTTCAGCCATTAGCCGCGCGGCGCTACCCGCGCGGCGCGATCCAGCGCGCGGTGACGCCCGCAATGCGCGCGCCGAACAGGCGCGCGGTTTCGAGATCGCCCGGCGGCGGCGCTTCGTCGGGCGACGCATCGGCCGCCGATTGCGTAAGCAGTCCGGTAAAGCCGCCGACGAAGTTCAGATCGTTGCGCGTCGCGGCCTTCGTGTTCGACGGCATCATGCCGGTGCCGGCCCAGATCATGCTGTGCTGCATCGCCAGCGTGACGAAGTACTGGATAGTCGAGAACTTGTCGCCGTTCATCGTCGCCGAGTTCGTGAAGCCGGCTGCGATCTTGTCTTTCCACGCCTGCGCGAACCACGGTTTCGAACTGGCGTCGGCGAACTTCTTGAAGTCGGCCGACGGGCCGCCCATGTAGGTCGGCGCGCCGAAGATCAGCGCGTCGGCGGCGGCGAGTTCGTCCCACGAGGCGTCGTCGAGGTCGCCGACCGGCATCATCTTCGCCTGCGCACCGGCTTCCAGCGCGCCCGCGAGCACGGCTTCGGCGACCTTCTTCGTGTGGCCGTAGCCGCTGTGATAAACGATGACGATCTTCGACATGAAGTGCTCCCGCAAAGCGATCGGGAAGGCGAACGGCGCAAGCCAGGCGATGCGGCGCGGCGGCGCCCCATCACGACCGCGACGCCCGCCACTAGCGCCCGTAATTGACCTCGAGCCGCGCGCTGCCGATCGCGGCCGTGCCGATCTCGTGATCGAACATCAACGCGGGACGTCCTTGCGCGAGACGCAGATCGGCCGAGTTCAGCGCGTACACGGTGATGATATAGCGATGCGGTTTGCCGGGCGGCGGGCACGGGCCGCCATAGCCGTCGGTATCGAAGTCGTTGCGCGCTTCGACCGCGCCGAGCTTGCGCAGGAAACCGGACGAGCTCGCATTCTCGGGCAGGCTGTCGACCGTGGCGGGGATGCCCGCGACCGCCCAGTGCCACCAACCGCGCCCCGGCGCGTCCTCGTCGAACATCGTGATCGCGAAGCCGCGCGTACCGGCCGGCGCGTCGCGCCATGAGAGCTGCGGTGAACGGTTGCCGCCCTTGCAGTCGTTCTGGTCGAACACCTGCGCATTCTGCACGGTGCCGCCCGCGCGCGCGCTCGCGCTCGTCAGCGTGAACGGCTCGTCGGCCCGCGCACCGGCACCATGCGCTGCGAATAGCGCGAGCATCGCGCCGACGGCGAGCGATCGATGCCGCCAAGATGAAGCCAGCGAAACAACCAGGCAACGCACGCGCATATGCCGGTTCTCCTGTAAGGGCGCGAGGCGCGGGTCCTCGCGACTGTCGTTGTCCTGAATTGTGCCCCAAGGTCGAACCAAGTCTAACATCAGCGCTGATTAGCTCTGCGACGCAATATGTTCGCGTGCCGCGGAATTCGCAGACAGGAAATCAGCTATAGTAAGAGGATTGTCGCGCGACCCTTACTGCATTTGACTCGTTTAAATAGCGAGCGTCAAAAGCAGTGTTAGAAGTTGTGGAGACCGGTTTATCCGTCCAGAGGAGGACGATGCAAGTTTCACTCAGGGTCGTGGTGGCAGACGATCATCCGGTTATTCTGTTTGGCGCTGAAAATGCGCTGCTCAAATTTCCCGGCATGCAAGTCGTTGGGCGCGCAAGGCAGTCGACTGAACTTATCAAAATGTTGCAATCCACCGAATGCGACGTGCTCGTCACCGACCTGGCCATGCCGGGCGGTCAGTACGGCGACGGCTTGCAACTCATCGACTATTTGCGCCGCAATTTCCCGAATCTGCCGATCGTCGTGCTCACCATGCTCGAGAACGCCGCATTGCTCAAACGGCTCAAGGAACTTGGCGTGACGTCGGTCGTGAACAAATCGGACGATCTCAGCCATATTGCGCTTGCGGTACAACACGTGGGCCGTCGCATGACCTATATGAGCCCGTCGGTGAAGGCGGTGCTCGATGGGTTGCGGGTCAATTCAGCCGGCAAGCGCGACGACTCGAAGCTGTCGCGGCGCGAACTCGAAGTCGTGCGCCTGTTCGTATCGGGTATGACGATCAAGGAAATATCGGAGCGTTTGAATCGCAGCATCAAGACGATCAGCACACAAAAAAACGCGGCCATGCGCAAGCTCGGAATCGATCGCGACTCCCAACTATTCCAGTATGCGCAGAGCAATGGTTTGCTGAATCTTTCGTCGAACTCGAGTAAGGACATCGCGAACCAGTCCTGAGATCGGGCCTCGTTTCGTCCGCCGGGTAATCGGCGATAAACAATCGGCGATAAAAAAGCCGCCTGTTGCGAAACAGGCGGCTTTTTCATTCAATCCGCATAAAGCGGCTACGTTTTTATTGTCACTGCCTTACCGCGATGGCTTTATTGCGGCGTAGACGTCGCACCGCCATGTGCAGCGGACCACTCGGCCGGCGCGTGCAGGAATTTTTCCACTTCGTCGATCGTCTTCGTTTCGAAGTAGTTGTTCTGCTTCGCGACGCGCAGCACGTCCCACCACGTGGCGAGCGCGTGCAGATCGACGTCGATGTCTTTCAGCACCGACACGCTTTCCTTGAAGATGTTGTAGTGGAACAGCACGAAGCAGTGGTTCACCGTCGCGCCGGCGGTGCGCAGCGCGTTGATGAAGTTGATCTTGCTGCGGCTGTCGGTCGTCAGGTCTTCGACGAGCAACACCCGCTGGCCTTCGGTCAGCAGACCTTCGATCTGCGCGTTGCGGCCGAAACCCTTCGGCTTCTTGCGCACGTACTGCATCGGCACCATCAAGCGGTCGGACAGCCATGCCGCGAACGGGATGCCCGCGGTTTCGCCGCCGGCGACTGCGTCGATCTGCTCATAGCCGACGTCGCGCAGGATCGTCGCTTCGGCCATTTCCATCAGGCCGCGGCGCACACGCGGATACGAGATCAGCTTGCGGCAGTCGATATACACCGGGCTCGCCCAGCCGGACGTGAAAATATACGGTTTCTCCGCATTGAAATGCACTGCTTGTACTTCGAGCAGCATTTTGGCGGTGGTGTCGGAGATCGTCTGGCGATCGAAGCCTGTCATGGGCGGATCCTTCGGAGTGAGCGGGGGAGAAGCGGGCGCTGGGCCCGGTGGCGCAGCAAGCGGGGTATGCCGCGCCATGCTGGGCGGGATACGCGGCCGGGGGAAGAGCACAGACCGGCTTTTGCTGCGCGCGTGGGCCGCTATTTTACCTGAAACGGGTCGCACCGAGGAGGCCGTCGTGCGCGGCGGCGCAGCCGGCGGGCGCTTTGGCGCGCGCATCGTCTTGTGACCGGGTGAGGCCGCCTTTACACTCACGCGACTTTCCCGGGACGCTTCCCACGCAGCCGCCTTCAGACCTACGGAATGCTTTCAATGAACGCCGCTCCACCCGCCTCCGCCACCGAAACCCGCTCCGCCGTCCAACCGGGCTATGCGGGCCGCGCGCTGCTTGCGTCGGTGCTGGGCTATGCGATGGACGGCTTCGATCTGCTGATTCTCGGCTTCATGCTACCGGTGATCGCCGCCGACCTGCATCTGAGTTCCTCGCAGGCCGGTGCGCTGGTCACATGGACGCTCATCGGTGCGGTGGCGGGCGGCGTGCTCTTCGGCGTGCTCAGCGATTATTTCGGCCGCGTGCGCATGCTGACGTGGACGATCCTGATCTTCGCGGTGTTCACCGGCCTGTGTGCGCTCGCGCAAGGCTACACGGACCTGCTGATCTATCGGACCATCGCCGGGATCGGGCTGGGCGGCGAATTCGGCATCGGTATGACGCTGGTCGCCGAAGCGTGGCCGGCGTCGCAGCGGGCGCGGGTGTCGTCGTATGTCGGGCTCGGCTGGCAGCTTGGCGTGCTGGCGGCCGCGTTGCTGACGCCGCTGCTGCTGCCGGTGATCGGCTGGCGCGGCATGTTCGCGCTCGGGCTGCTGCCGGCGGTCGTGTCGTTCTTCGTGCGGCGCCGCGTCGAGGAGCCGGCGCTTTTCGACCAACGCGTCGCGCGCGGCATGCGCAAGCTGCCGCTGAAACTGCTGTTCGTCGATGGACGCACGACGCGCGCGAGCCTCGGCGTCACGATCCTGTGCTCGGTGCAGAACTTCGGCTATTACGGGCTGATGATCTGGCTACCTAGCTATCTGTCGAAGACCTTCGGCTATTCGCTGACCAAATCGGGGCTGTGGACCGCCGCGACGATCCTCGGCATGGCGGCCGGCATCTGGCTATTCGGCATCGCCGCCGACCGCTTCGGCCGCAAGCCGACGTTCCTGTTCTACCAGGCGGGTGCCGTCGTCATGGTGTTCGTCTATGCGCAACTGACGACGCCGATGGCGTTGCTGATCGGCGGCGCGGCGATGGGGGTGTTCGTCAACGGCATGATCGGCGGCTACGGCGCGCTGATTTCGGAGCTCTATCCAACCGATGCGCGTGCCACCGCGCAAAACGTGCTGTTCAACGCGGGTCGCGCGGTGGGCGGCTTTGGGCCGGTCGTCGTGGGCGCGCTGGCGGCGCGCTACTCGTTCGGCGTGGCGCTCGCGCTACTGGCGTCGATTTACCTGCTCGACATCCTCGCGACCCTGGTTCTGATACCGGAGCGACGCGGCGCCGAACTCGACTGACCGCGTCGACGAAGCGCGTCCTTCAATCGCTTCGGATCCTGCGAATGCGTGGACCATGCGGCCCGCATGGCGCCCCGCCGCATGGCGGAAAAGCACGGCCGGGTCGTGGCGACGCAGCGTCCTGAGCGCCTGTTTCGCCAATGGCGAGTCCTGTTAACCACTCAGTGCATCGACACGTCCGGGGTGTACACTGATCGACCCGCGAAGCACTCCACATCGTCTCGTCTTCGTCGAGGTAAGCCGTCGCGCCTGACCGGGCGCGTGCGAAAACCGCCTCGGTCGTCTATCCGTCCGACAGATGAAAGCGCTGCAACGATGTGTGCCGCCGGGCCCAATCACTTACGTCTCGCAGGCCTAGAAATGGACGAACAACTCAAGCAAAGCGCTCTCGCATATCACCAGAATCCGAAACCTGGCAAGATTTCGGTGACGCCTACCAAGGCGCTGTCGAACCAGCTGGATTTGTCGCTCGCGTATTCGCCGGGGGTGGCGGCAGCCTGTATGGCAATTCACGAGGAACCGCTCGACGCGCAGAAGTACACGTCGCGCGGCAACCTCGTCGGCGTGATCACGAACGGCACCGCGGTGCTCGGCCTCGGCAACATCGGCCCGCTTGCCGCGAAGCCGGTGATGGAAGGCAAGGGGTGTCTGTTCAAGAAGTTCGCGGACATCGACGTGTTCGACATCGAGCTGAGCGAATCCGATCCGGACAAGCTCGTCGAGGCGATCGCGATGCTCGAGCCCACGCTGGGCGGCATCAACCTCGAGGACATCAAGGCGCCGGAGTGCTTCTACATCGAGAAGAAGCTGCGCGAACGTATGAAGATTCCGGTTTTCCACGACGATCAGCACGGCACCGCGATCATCGCGTCGGCGGCGATCCTGAACGGCCTCAAGGTGGTCGGCAAGAGGCTCGACGAAGTGAAGCTGGTCTGTTCGGGCGCGGGCGCGGCGGCCATTGCGTGTCTGGATCTGCTCGTCAATCTCGGTCTGTCGAAGCAGAACATTCTCGTCGCCGACTCGAAGGGCGTGATCTACGAAGGGCGCGGCAACCTCGATCCGTCGAAGGAGCGCTATGCGGCGCACACCGAAGCGCGCTCGCTCGCCGATGCGATTCGCGGCGCCGACGTGTTCCTCGGCTGCTCGAGCGCCGGCGTGCTGAAGCCGGAGATGGTCGCCGAAATGGGCTCGCAGCCGCTGATTCTCGCGCTCGCGAACCCCGAGCCGGAAATCCGCCCGGAAGAAGCGCGCAAGGTGCGCCCGGACTGCATCATCGCGACCGGCCGGTCGGACTATCCGAACCAGGTCAACAACGTGCTGTGTTTCCCGTTCATCTTCCGCGGCGCGCTCGACGTCGGCGCGACGACGATCACCGAAGAAATGAAGCTCGCGTGCGTGCGCGCGATTGCCGAACTGGCTGAGGAAACCGACCAGGGCGATGAAGTCGCGAAGGCCTACGAAGGCCACTCGCTCGAATTCGGTCCCGAATACCTGATTCCGAAGCCGTTCGATCCGCGCCTGATCATCAAGATCGCGCCGGCCGTCGCGCAGGCCGCAATGGATTCGGGCGTCGCGACCCGCCCGATCCAGGACATGGATGCGTACCGCGAACAGCTCGGCGCGACCGTCTATCGCTCGGGCATGGTGATGCGGCCGGTGTTCGCGGCGGCGAAGTCGGCACCGGCGCGCATCGTGTTCGCGGAAGGCGAAGACGAGCGCGTGCTGCGCGCCGCGCAGTTCGTGCTGCTCGAAAAGATCGCCAAGCCGATCCTGGTCGGCCGTCCGTCGGTGATCGAGATGCGTCTGAAGAAGATGGGCTCGAAGCTCAAGTGCGGCGAAGACTTTGAGATCGTCGATCCGGAAGACGATCCGCGCTATCACAAGTGCTGGCAGGCGTATCACGAACTCGGCGCGCGCGAAGGCGTGACGCCGGACGTCGCGAAGGCCGCGATGCGCAAGTTCAACACGCTGATCGGCGCGATCCTCGTGCGCCTTGGCGAAGCGGACGGCATGATCTGCGGCATGATCGGCCAGTTCCACACGCATCTGAACTTCATCGAGCAGGTGCTCGGCAAGGCCGACGACGTCGAGAACTTCGCCGCGATGAATCTGCTGATGCTGCCGGGCCGCAACCTGTTCATCTGCGACACGTACGTCAACGAAGTGCCGACCGCAGAGCAGCTTGCCGACATGACGATGCTCGCCACGCGCGAAATCGAGAAGTTCGGCATCACGCCGAAGGTCGCGCTGCTGTCGAACTCGAACTTCGGCAGCGCGCCGTCGTCGTCGTCGCAGCGCATGGCCGCGGCGCGCAAGCTGATCACGCAACGCGCGCCGTCGCTCGAAATCGACGGTGAAATGCACGGCGACGCGGCGCTGTCGGAGACGGTCCGCAAGGCCGCGTTCCCGGGCACGACGCTCGCCGGCGAAGCGAATCTGCTGATCATGCCGAACGTCGAAGCGGCGAACATCGCTTACAACCTGCTGAAGGTCGTGGGCGGCGAGGGTGTGACGGTCGGGCCGTTCCTGCTGGGTGCGGAAAAGCCGGTGCATATCCTGACGCCGGCCGCGACCGTGCGCCGTATCATCAACATGACGGCGGTCGCTTCGGCGAACGCGCGCAAGTCGGTGAACGCGAAGTAACGTGCATCACGTGAGGTTGGCGCGGGCGCGGCAGTAACGCGCGCGCGGCGGCCTGGGCAGAAGCGCTACGGAACCCCGGTTCCGTAGCGTTTTTTTACGCCTGAAAAAAAGCGGCGGTCCGTGCAGACCGCCGCTTTTCGGTTCAGCTGGGAGAGTCGATCAAGCCGCGTGCTGCGTCTTGCCCGCATCCGGCGAACGCCAACGCGCGAGCAGCTCGTTCCACTTGATGCGCACGCCTTTCAGGTTGTTTTCCTTCACATGCCCATAGCCGCGGATGCCGTCGGGCAGATTCGCGAGCTCGACCGCGAGATCGCGTCTCTGAGAAGTCAGCCCGCCGATCAGCTCACGCACCAATGCCTCGTATTCGCCGATCAGCGCGCGCTCGGTGCGACGCTCCCCGGTGTTGCCGAACACGTCGAACGCGGTGCCGCGCAGGAACTTGAGCTTCGCGAGCACGTGCATCGCGCGGAACATCCACGGGCCGTACTTCTTCTTCACCAGATGGCCGTGCGCGTCCTTCTTCGATAGCGTCGGCGGCGCGAGATGCAGGTGCAGCTTCCAGTCGCCTTCGAACGTCGCGTTCAGTTTTTCGATGAACGCCGGGTCGCTGTACAGACGCGCGACTTCGTATTCGTCCTTGTACGCCATCAGCTTGTGCAGGTTCTTCGCGACCGCCCCGGTCAGCGGCATTTGGCCGTCGGCGGAATCGAGCGCTTCTTCCGCGGCTCGCACCTGCGACACCAGCGCGCGATAGCGCTCCGCGTACGCACGGTTCTGCCAGGCGCTCAGATAGTCGGCGCGCTTGTCGATCAGCGTGTCGAGCGCCTTCGGCGTATGCAGCGCGATGATCTTGCCGCCCGCGCTGTCGGCCGGATCGCCGCGTCCCTGCGTTTGCGCGAGCTTGCGTACCGCAGCCAGATCGTGCGCGGCACGCCGGCCCCATTCGAACGCCGCGCGGTTCTTGTCCACCTGCACGTTGTTCAGCTCGATCGCGCGAATCAGCGACTCGTGCGTGAGCGGCACCCAGCCGCGCTGCCACGCATAGCCGAGCACGAACGGGTTCGTGTAGATCGCGTCGCCGAGCAGCGCGACCGCGAAGTGATTCGCGTCGACGGTCGAGACGTTGTCATCGCCGGCCGCGGCGCGCACGTCGGCTTCGGTGCTGCTGCCGGGGAAGCGCCAGTTCGGGTTCTTGATCAGTTCGGCCGTCGGCGTGTGCGCGCTGTTCAGCACGACGCGCGTGCGATCCGCGTGCATCCGCGACACGCATTCGTCGCTGGCGGTGACGATCGCGTCGCAGCCGATCACGAGGCTCGCTTCGCCCATTGCGATGCGGGTCGCGTGGATGTCGGCGGGCTGCTTCGCGATCTGCACGTGGCTCATCACGGCGCCGCCTTTCTGCGCGAGCCCGGTGACGTCGAGCACCGTGACGCCCTTGTTCTCGAGATGCGCGGCCATGCCGAGCAGCGCGCCGATCGTGACGACGCCCGTGCCGCCCACGCCCGTCACCAGAACGCCGTACGGACGGTCGATGGACGGCAACTCGGGATCCGGCACCGGCGGCATTTCGGCGCCGGCGCCCGACGCCGCCTTCGGCTTGCGCAACTGGCCGCCTTCAACGGAGACGAAGCTCGGGCAGAAGCCGTTCACGCACGAGAAGTCCTTGTTGCAGGTCGACTGGTTGATCTGGCGCTTCGTGCCGTACTCAGTGTCGAGCGGTTCAACCGACAGGCAGTTCGACTTCACCGAGCAGTCGCCGCAGCCTTCGCACACCGCTTCGTTGATCACGACGCGCCGTGCAGGATCGGGATACGCGCCACGTTTCCTGCGACGGCGCTTTTCGGTCGCGCAGGTCTGGTCGTAGATCAGGATCGTGGTGCCCGGAACCTCGCGCAGCTGACGCTGCACGTCGTCGAGCTGGTCGCGGTGGTGAATGTCGACGCCGGGCACGAGGCCGACGTTTGCCGCGTACTTCTCCGGCTCATCGGTGACGATGACGATCTTTGCCGCGCCTTCGGCGGCGAGCTGATGGGTGATCTGCGGCACGCTCAGCACGCCGTCGACCGGCTGGCCGCCCGTCATCGCGACCGCGTCGTTGTACAGCAGCTTGTAGGTGATGTTCGCCTTCGACGCGATCGCCGCGCGAATCGCGAGCAGCCCCGAGTGGAAGTAGGTGCCGTCGCCGAGATTGGCGAACACGTGCTTGTCGTTCGTGAACGGCGCCTGGCCGATCCACGCGACACCTTCGCCGCCCATCTGGCTGAACGTGCTGGTGCTGCGATCCATCCAGACCGTCATGTAATGACAGCCGATGCCGGCCATCGCGCGCGAGCCTTCCGGCACGGTGGTCGACGTGTTGTGCGGGCAGCCCGAGCAGAACCACGGCTTGCGCTCGACTTCGACGCGCGGCCGCGCGAGCGCCTTTTCCTTCGCCTCGATCACCGCGATGCGCGCGGCAATGCGGGCGTGCACATCCGACGGCAGATCGAACTTGTCGAGCCGCGTGGCGATCGCCTTCGCGATGATCGCGGGCGACAGCTCGTAGTGCGCCGGCAGCAGCCAGTTGCCCATCGGCACCGACCATTCGCCGCCCGCGCCGTCCTTCTCGTCGAACTTGCCGAATACGCGCGGGCGCTGCGCGTCGGGCCAGTTGTACAGCTCTTCCTTGATCGCGTATTCGAGGATCTGGCGCTTTTCCTCGACCACCAGAATTTCGTCGAGACCGCGTGCGAAGGCCTGCGCACCTTGCGCTTCGAGCGGCCACACGCAGCCGACCTTGTACAGCCGGATGCCGATGCGCGAGCAGGTTTCGTCGTCGAGACCGAGGTCGGTCAGCGCCTGGCGCACGTCGAGATAAGCTTTGCCGCCGGTCATGATGCCGAAGCGCGCATGCGGCGAATCGATTTCGACGCGGTCGAGTTTGTTCGCTCGCACGTAGGCGAGACCGGCGTACCACTTGTAGTCGAGCAGACGCGCTTCCTGCACGAGCGGCGGATCGGGCCAGCGGATGTTCAGCCCACCGTCGGGCATCACGAAGTCTTCCGGCAGGATGATGTTGGTGCGGTGCGGATCGATATCGACCGATGCGGACGATTCGACCACGTCGGTCACGCACTTCATCGCGACCCAGAGGCCGGAGTAGCGGCTCATCGCCCAGCCGTGCAGGCCGAAGTCCAGATATTCCTGCACGTTCGACGGAAACAGCACCGGCAGCCCGCATGCCTTGAAGATGTGTTCGGACTGATGCGCGAGTGTCGAGGATTTGGCCGCGTGATCGTCGCCGGCGAGCACGAGAACGCCGCCGTGCCGGGACGAGCCGGCCGAGTTGCCGTGCTTGAAGACGTCACCGGACCGGTCGACGCCGGGGCCCTTGCCGTACCACATCGAAAACACGCCGTCGTGTTTGGCGCTCGGGTACAGATTGACCTGCTGCGAACCCCACACGGCGGTGGCCGCGAGGTCTTCGTTGACGCCGGGCTGGAACACCACCTGATGCGCGGCCAGATACTTTTTCGCTTTCCACAGCGACTGGTCGAGCCCGCCGAGCGGCGATCCGCGGTAGCCGGAGATGAAGCCGGCCGTGTTGAGGCCGGCGGCGCGGTCGCGTTCCTGCTGCAGCATCGGCAGACGCACCAGCGCCTGGATGCCGCTCATGTACGCGCGGCCGCGATCGAGGGTGTATTTGTCGTCGAGCGTGACGGAAGACAACGCGGCTTCGAGCGAGGCTCGCTGACCTGCGTCTAGCGGGGCATTCATTATGTGTACTCCTCCACTTCAGCTTGGGATCACCAAAACTTTTCTGGCCCCGGCATCTCGTGAATGCTGGGGCCGGGGTCGTCATATTGACGGGTTTTAAGCGATCGTAGCACTGGTGGAAACCCGCCGCAGCGGATCAAAAATCGCCCGCGCACGATCTGATTTCGGCCGGTTTCGCGACGACTTGCCGACGTGTTGTCAGCAGTTGTCGCGGATTTCCGCCGGAATGGAGTTGTATTGCGCCTGCGCGTGTAACAAGCTGTAAAACCTACAAATCTGCGGAACCGCAGTGAAAACGACTGTCTAACCCCGACCTGCGAGCGATGCCGAACGCCGCGCATTCTGTGCAGCTTCTGGACAGCAGGGCAGTTAGAAAAGGAGTACGCATGAACACAAGAAACATCCAGACCTTCCTGATGGTTTCCGCCGCTTTCTTCGCGATGAGCGCGCCGGTGCGCTCGAATCCGGGCAGCACGGGGGCACTGTCGAACGCGATCATTCGCACGGCGCAGGTGGCGCCGGCGCGGGTCGACGGTGCGATCGGCAGCGATCTGTACAGGCAGAATTCATGACGCACCGCATCGCGCGCGTCTAATGACGACCGGCCGCCGTTCCGAAGAGAGCGGCGGCGTTGCAACGTAAAAGGGCGAGGATCCTGCGATCCTCGCCCTTTTTTCTTCTGCGCGCCGATCAGGCGCGAGTCTGCGTGGTCAGGTCTTGTCCTGCACGACGCCGCGGCGAATCTGATCGAGCTCGATCGATTCGAACAGTGCCTTGAAGTTGCCTTCGCCGAAGCCCTGGTTGCCCTTGCGCTGAATGATCTCGAAGAAGATCGGGCCGATCTGGTTTTCGGTGAAGATCTGCAGCAGCAGATCGTCCGGTGCGCCGTCGATCAGGATCTTGCGCTTGCGCAGTTCCTCGAGCGGCTCGCCATGATTCGGCACGCGTCGGTCGACGAGTTCGTAGTACGTGTCGATCGTGTCGAGCAGTGAAATGTCCGATGCGCGCAGGCCGTCGACGGTGCGGTAGATGTCGCTTGTGCCGAGCGCGATGTGCTGGATGCCTTCGCCGTGGTACGCGTCCAGATATTCCTGGATCTGACCGGCGGTGTCCGAGCCTTCCTCGTTGATCGGAATGCGAATCTTGCCGCACGGCGAGGTCATCGCTTTCGACTTGACGCCCGTCACCTTGCCCTCGATGTCGAAGTAGCGCACCTCACGGAAGTTGAACAGGCGCTCGTAGAACTCCGCCCATTCCTGCATGCGGCCGCGATGCACGTTGTGCGTCAGGTGATCGATATAGGTCAGGCCGTGGCCGACCGGGTTCGGGTTCGCGCCCGGAATCGGTTCGAAGTCGACGTCGTATATGTCGATGTCACCGATGCTGTTCGGCGTCGCGCCGTTCTTGCCGCGCCAGCGGTCGACGAAATAGATCAGCGAATCGCCAATGCCCTTGATCGCCGGGATGTTCAGCTCCATCGGGCCGGTCTTGTTGTCGAAACCCCATGCGCCTTTTTCGAGCGCTTGGGCGTAGGCCTTCGCGGCGTCCTGTACGCGAAACGCAATCGCGCAGATCGACGGGCCATGCAAGCGCGCGAAGCGCTGCGCAAACGAATGCTTCTCCGCGTTGACGATGAAGTTGATGTCGCCCTGACGATACAGCGTCACGTCCTTATGACGATGCCGCGCGACGGCCGTGAAGCCCATCTGTTCGAACAGCTTGCCGAGCGCTTTCGGGTCCGGCGCCGTGTATTCGATGAATTCGAAGCCGTCGGTGCCGACCGGGTTTTCCCAAGTAGAAACCTGCATTGTCTGTCTCCAATCCCATGCAAGGGGGGGTGCCGAGGCGCGCTGGCGGTGAGCGCGCGGGACGGTCGGCTGAGCGCGACCGGATGGGACAAGTGTAGAACCGCGATGAAGACAAAAACTTGCGAACTTAATCACGCGTCGCTACGCTTGAGCCAGTTTATGGCTTTATTCAACGGATACGCGGCAGAACATGGCTAATAACGGGATAGACGCGATCGATCGACGCATTCTGGCGATCCTTCAAGAGAATGGCCGGCTGTCGAATCAGGAGATTGCGGAACGGATCAATCTGTCGCCGAGTCCGTGCCTGCGGCGGATTCGCCGGCTCGAGGAAAGCGGCGTGATTCGCGGCTATGTCGCGCTGCTCGACGCGCAACGTCTCGGGCTTGACCTGCTCGCGTATGTCAGCGTGCGGCTGGAGAAGGGTGGCGGTCGCGCGTTCAGTCCGCATGGCGAGGCCACGCACGCCGATCTGTTCGGCGCGGCCGTGCAGACGTGGCCCGAAGTTGTCGCATGTCACGCGATGACGGGTGAGATGGATTACCTGCTGCGCGTCCAGGTGGAGGACATGGCGCACTTTTCGCGCTTCGTGCAGGATCAATTGCTGCGGCATCCATCGGTGATCGATGTGAAATCGAGCTTTTCGCTAGAAAAGATCAAGGAAACGACAGCGTTGCCCATTTTGTAGGCTTCACGCGCACGGTCCTACGCGTGGCGTTGATTGGGTACAGATAGAAAAGAGGGCGACCTTTCGGCCGCCCCAATCTCATTTCCCCGTAGCGATTATTCAGGCAGCGACAGCCACCGGCATGAACGACTCGAACAGTCGCGATGCCTGGCGTGCGTGGCGCTTGAGCGCGTAATCGAACACGGCGGCCTGCTCCTGCAGCATTTCCGCGAGGATGCTCGACTGATCGGCCGGCGACAGCGTCAGATAGGCGTCAGCCTCGCCGTACGCGTACTCGATCTTCATGCCGGCCTTCCTGGCGATGTGCATCATGGTCGAATTGCGCGCCAGGCAGTGGATGTACAGCGTCGTCACATGCGTGTTGCGGCTGCGGATCGCGGCGCGCTCGAATAGCCTCGAGCCGATACCGATGCCGCGTGCGCTTTCGAGCACGGAGACGCCGAATTCGGCGGTGCGCTTGTTGCCTTCGGCCGGCAGGTAGGCCAGATGGCCGACGCCGCTCAGTTCCAGCTTGCTGTTGAACACGCCGAACACGGTGTCGCGCGTAAAGTCGATCGCGCGCACGTAGTGTTCGATCACATGGTTCGGCACGACCTGGCCGAAGCGCAGCAGACGGTCTTCTTCGTCGAGCGCGAGGAAGTGAGCAAGCAGGCGTTCGCGATCGGCGGCGGTGAGTTCACGGACCAGAACGTGCGCGCGTTCAGCAGGCAGCGACGCGCGATCGTTCGGCGCGATCGGCTCGGTGTTGCGATGGGTCAGCATGTTCATGGTCGGGTTCTCCTTTTAATCAGGCGGCGTTGTGCACCGCAAAACCGATTTTAACGGAAACCTAAGCCATTCACTAGGGAAAACCCGTATTAAAATTCGAAGTGAATACCTAGAGCGCTGGAACCCTAAATTTAATTAATTGATTTTAAACAGAAGTTAAAAGTGAACGCACGTTCGTGACACGATGCCGCATGGATTCCCTGCGCTGATTTATTTGGTCTGCATGTTGTTGCTTTGCAACATCCAGTGCGCGGATTGCGATCTGTTCAGACCATCGTCTACCTGGCCGGCGCGCTGCCGAGACCATGCTCGACCATGCCGACCACCTGCTCGGCGAACTCGCGATAGCCCATCCGGCCGTCCGGCTTGAGCCACGTGAAGGTCCAGTTGATCATGCCGAACACCATCATCGTCAGCGCGGTCTGGTTGTCGCGTGTCGCGCGTTCGGGATAGGCGCGCGCGAGCTGCCGCGCGAAGGCGGCGACTACGTCGCGCTGACGGTTCAGGATGATCTCGCGCTGCGAATCGACCAGATACTTGACATCGTTCAGCAGCGCGACGTGCCGGCTGTGCGACGTCTCATACTCGGACAGGAACGCGCGGATCAGCTCCGCGAAGGTTTCTCGCTCGCTCAGTTCGCGCCGCTGGCTCGATCCTTCCACCTCGGCGATGATCAGCATCAGGCGCTTCGTATAGCGATCGAGCAGATCGAACAGGATTGCTTCCTTGCTCTCGTAATAGTGATAGAGGCGCGCTTTCGAGGTGCCGCTCGCCGCGGCAAGATCGGCCATCGACGTGCTTGGATAGCTGGTCTGCGCGAACTTCGCGGCGGCCAGTTCGAGAATCTGCTCGCGTTGGGTTTCGTGGTCGGGGGCTCGGGTGCGGGCCATATTCGTCTGTTCTTATCTTATTGGGGTGAGCAGGGGGCGGATGCCGCGCGCAGTTCGAGCGAGCGCCATTCGTTCGCATCGCCGCGCAGGCGGATGCGCCGCAGCGCCGCGAGTTCGCGCATGCGCCACAGCACGATGCTGTCGCTGACGAGGAACCACAACCCGGCGGTCATCACATAGGCGGCGACGCGCGCGGCGGGCTGCCAGGCGTCGGTTGCCCGTTCGAGGATCAGCGCGTCGATTTCGGCAACGCTGCCGCTCGTGAAGGTGTTGTCACGCCAGCGCCGCGTCTCGCCGTTCGCCTGTTTGACCTCCTGCCATTCGAGCGCGAGCCGGCTGATGCGCAGCACGGAAATCGGTGCGGCGTCCGGCAGGTGTGTCTGCAATACGTCCGGCGCAAACATGCCGACCGATGTCGCGCGATCCTTGCGGGTATGCGCCCACGCTTGCGGATCGGTGAGGTCGGCGATCGACAGACGCACTTCGTTCAAACGCTGCGGGCTGTTGCGCACCAGGTAGCAGACGCGGCGCAGCATCAGTTGATCGGACGCGCTTTCGGCGTGCCACACCACGAGATTCGCGGTGCTGCTGGCGAGGCCGTCGAGCACCGCGGCCTGTTCGCGGAACTCGCGCACGAAGTCGCGTTGCGTGTCGGCGCTGACGCGTTCCCAGAAGTCGGCGCGCACGTGCGGAGCGTCGTCGACGCCGCGTAACGGGCCGACCGCCAGATCGTCCCGCAGCGGCTGCACGCGATCGTCGCGGCCCGCCTGGTCCAGCGCGGTACGCAGCGACTCGGCGGCGACATCGCCGTTGGTGAGGTGAATCGTGCTCATGGGCAAGGGCTTGCAGTGACGCCAGCAGCTGTAACAAAAAGAGGCCGCTCGCCGACTGGAACCCGATGTCCCGATCGATGAGCGGCCCCTAGTTTAAGCGGATCGCGAAACGGCCGAAAGCGGTGGCGGACGTCACGGGCGGGCAGTCCGTACCTAGGCCACGAAAGCACTCTACTCAACGTTCGTCGTAACTGACGACGACCTTGTCGCTAACCGGATGACACTGACACGTCAGCACGAACCCGTCGCGGACCTCGTGTTCTTCGAGCGTGTAGTTCTTTTCCATCTTCACTTCGCCCTCGAGCACCTTCGCGCGACAGGTGCAGCACACGCCGCCCTTGCACGCATACGGCAGCGCGAGACCGGCGCGCAGCCCGACGTCGAGCACGCTCGTGCCCTGATACGGCAGGCGCAGCTTGCGGCGCTTGCCGTCGAGCACGATTTCGAGCTCGGCCGCGGGGGTGTCCGCGGTGATCTCGACGGGCGGCACGCCCGCCTGCGGCAGCGGCGTGCCGAAGCGCTCGACGTGCACCTTCGCGGGCGGCACGCCGGCTGCCTTGAGCGCGGCCTCGGCCGCATCCATCATCGGCGCGGGGCCGCAGATGAACGCTTCGTCGATCGCGTCGGCCGGCAGCAGCTGCTCGATGAACGCCGCGCATTTTTCCTGGTCGAGCACGCCGTTAAACAGCTCGACGTCCTGCAGGTCGTCCGACAGCACGTGATACAGCACGAAGCGGTTCATGAAGCGGTTCTTTAGATCCTCGAGCTCCTCGGCGAACATGATCTGGTCGACGCTGCGGTTGCCGTAGACGAGCGTGAAGGTGCTGCGCGGCTCGACTTCGAGCGTCGTCTTGATGATCGCGAGCACCGGCGTGATGCCCGAGCCGCCCGAGAACGCGAGGTACTGCTGCCCCTGTTCCGCGTTCAGGTGCGTGAAGAAACGGCCGTCGGGCGTCATCACGTCGATCGTGTGGCCCGGCTGCAGCGTGTCGAACGCGAAGTTCGAGAAACGCCCGCCGCGCACGCGCTTGATGCCGATGCGCAACTCGCCGTCGCGATCGTAGTCGGTGACGCCCACGCAGATCGAATACGAACGGCGCGTTTCCTCACCGTCGATATGCGTCTTCAGCGTGACGAACTGGCCCTGCGTGAAGCGATAGTGGTCGCGCAGTTCGGGCGGGACTTCGAAGGCGACCGAGACCGCATCGGCGGTTTCGGGGCGCACTTCGCGGATACGCAGCGGATGGAATTGCGGGGTGGCCATATCAGTACGGTTTGAAGTAGTCGAAGGGTTCGCGGCAGTCGAGGCAGCGATACAGGGCCTTGCAGGCGGTCGAGCCGAATTGCGCGAGCCGCTCGGTGTGCGCCGAGCCGCAGCGCGGGCAGCCTGGGGCCGGCAGCGCGCGCGGCACGAACCGCAGCACTTTCTCCTGCGGCGCTGACGTCGCGGCTGAACCGCAGTTGCCCGTCGGCGGCGCGATGCCGTAGACGCGCAGTTTTTCGCGGGCTTCGGCCGTGATCCAGTCGGTGGTCCACGCCGGCGCGAGCACGGTGGCGACGCGGTATGGCGTGAGCTGCGCGGCCATGAGCGCACGGCCGATGTCTTCGGCGATCTGCGACATCGCCGGGCAGCCCGAGTAGGTCGGCGTGATCACGACTTCGAGCGCGCCGTCGGCGGCGCGTCGCACGCCGCGCAGGATGCCGAGCTCGCGGATCGACACCACCGGGATCTCCGGGTCGGGTACCGCTTCGAGCACGGTCCATGCGCGGGTGAGCGCGGCGTCGGTCGTGGCAGCGGCGGCGTTCGCGGGCTGCGGGGCGGTCGAGGTCGTCATCGCGTACTCACCAGCTGGCGCCCGGATGCTGGCGCGCGAGGCTCTGCATTTGCGCGAGCACGAAACCCATGTGCTCCGAATGCTCGCCGTGCTTGCCCGTGCTCACGTGCCGCAGCGCCGCGGGCAGCGTCAGCATGGCCTGGTCGAGCGTGGCGCGCACGTCGTCGAGCCACGCGGCTTCCAGCGCCGAGGTGCGCGGGCCGATGCCGGCCGCGGCGACCGCGTCTTCCACCGCGTCCGCGCTGAAGAACTCGTACGTGTACGGCATCAGATAGTCGAGCGCGGCCTGCGCGCGACGGTGCGATTCGGCGGTGCCGTCGCCGAAACGGATCAGCCACTCGCTCGCGTGATGCACGTGGTACTGCGTTTCCTTGATCGACTTCGCGGCGATCGCGGCGAGCTGCCCGTCGCTGGAGCCCGTCAGCGCACCCCACAGATGCATCATCAGCGTCGCGTACAGGAAGTTGCGCACGATCGTGACGGCGTAATCCTTCCCGGCCTGCGCGGTGCCGGCGAGCGGCCCGTAATGCGGCAGCTCGGCGAGCGTGTAGTTCGCGAATTCGCGCTCGGCGCGGAAGTACGCGTAGTCGTCTTCGCTGCGCTGACGGCCGGTGAGCTGAGCTTCGAGCGCGGCCGCGTGCGTGTACAGCAGGCGCGCCTGGCCGATCAGGTCGAGGCTCATGTTCGACAGCGCGATGTCCTCTTCGAGGATCGGGCCGTGGCCGCACCACTCGGTGTTGCGTTGGCCGAGGATCAGCGCGGTATCCGCGAGGCGCAACACGTACTGGAGATGTTCGGGCGTAGTGGACGTAGTGGACGTAGTGGTCATGGCCGCGCTTACATGTGGTTGACTTCGTCGGGGAGCGTGTAGAACGTCGGGTGGCGATAGATCTTGTCGCTCGCCGGTTCGAACAGCTCGGCCTTCTCGTGCGGCGCCGAGGCCGTGATCGCCGAGGACGGCACCACCCAGATGCTCACGCCTTCCTGGCGGCGCGTGTAGACGTCGCGCGCCATGCGCAGCGCCATCGGCGCGTCGGCGGCATGCAGACTGCCGCAGTGTTTATGGTCGAGTCCCTGCTTGCTGCGCACGAACACTTCCCAAATCGGCCATTCCCTGTTCATTGCTGATCTCCTGATTCCTTTGATGTGCGGTGCCACTCAGGCGGCGTGCTGTTGCGCGCGCTGGCGCTGCTTTTCCGCGTGGGCGAGCGCGGCTTCGCGTACCCAGGCGCCGTCTTCGTGGGCCTTCACGCGGGTCGCGAGGCGCTCGCGGTTGCACGGGCCGTCGCCATTGACGACGCGCCAGAACTCTTCCCAGTCGATGTCGCCGTAGTCGTAGTGGCCCCGCGCCTCGTTCCATTTGAGGTCCGCGTCGGGCAGCGTGACGCCGAGCACCTTCGCCTGCTCGACGGTCGCATCGACGAATTTCTGGCGCAGGTCGTCGTTGGTGATGCGCTTGATGCCCCATCTGGCCGACTGGTTGCTGTGGACCGAATCCTTGTCGCTCGGGCCGAACATCATCAGCACCGGCCACCACCAGCGGTTCACCGCCTGCTGGACCAGCTCGCGCTGCGCCTCGGTGCCCGCCATCATCGCGAGCAGCGCGTCGAAGCCCTGGCGCTGATGGAACGACTCTTCCTTGCAGATGCGGATCATCGCGCGGGCGTACGGGCCGTAGGTACAGCGGCACAGCGGGATCTGGTTCATGATCGCCGCGCCGTCGACGAGCCAGCCGATCACGCCGACGTCGGCCCAGGTGGGTGTCGGGTAGTTGAAGATGCTCGAATACTTGGCCTTGCCCGCGTGCAGCGCGTCGATCAGCTGCTCGCGCGAGACACCGAGCGTTTCGGCGGCGCTATACAGATAGAGGCCGTGGCCGGCTTCGTCCTGCACCTTGGCGATCAGGATCGCCTTGCGCTTGAGGCTCGGCGCGCGCGTGATCCAGTTGCCCTCGGGCAGCATGCCGACGATCTCCGAGTGCGCATGCTGCGAGATCTGCCGCACCAGCGTTTTGCGGTACGCGTCGGGCATCCAGTCCTGCGGCTCGATCTTGCCGTCGGCGCTCATGACCGCGTCGAAGCGAGCCTGTTGTTCGGGCGAATTCGCGTCCGCGTCCAGCGGGGCGACGTTGCCGGGGATATCGAGGGATTGGGTGTACATGAGGGACGCTCTCTCTGGACGAGTAGTCTGTGTCGGCGTAGTATAAACCAACCGACCGGTCGGTTAATAAATTTTTTGTGCAGAGACGTTGGGGCTGATAGCTCATTGAGGGCGTCGAAGCATGCATGCTGGTTTGCCCGGTTTCGACGGGCCGGCGCTTCATGACCGGCCGTCACCCCGCGCCGACACTTACCGGTAAAATTGCGAATTGGCCGCGATTTGCGGCCCACTTGCATCTCCGGTACTCATGTTACGTCTAAGCGAAATCAAACTCCCGCTCGATCATCCCGAAAGCGCCCTCGAAGCCGCCATCCATGCGCGCCTCACGGAACTCGGCGTGGCGCGGAACGGGCTCATCCGATACACCGTGTTTCGCCGCGCGCACGACGCGCGCAAGCGCGCCGACATCAAGCTCACCTACATCGTCGATGTCGAGGTCAAGGATGAAGGGGCCGCGCTGAAACGGCTCGCCGACGTGCCGCATTGCGGCGTGACGCCCGACATGAGCTACAAGTTCGTCGCCGAAGCGCCCGCCCAACTGAGCACGCCGCGTCCGGTCGTCATCGGCATGGGGCCGTGCGGACTGTTCGCGGGCCTGATCCTCGCGCAGATGGGCTTCCGGCCGATCATCCTCGAGCGCGGCAAGGCCGTACGTGAGCGCACCAAGGACACGTTTGGCCTGTGGCGCAAATCGGTGCTGAATCCCGAGTCGAACGTGCAGTTCGGCGAAGGTGGTGCGGGCACCTTTTCGGACGGCAAGCTCTACAGCCAGATCAAGGACCCGAAACACTACGGCCGCAAGGTGCTCGACGAATTCGTGCGGGCCGGTGCGCCGGAGGACATCCTGTACCTGAGCCGGCCGCATATCGGCACGTTTCGTCTCGTCAGCATGGTCGAGAAGATGCGCGCGAGCATCCACGAGTTGGGCGGCGAAGTGCGCTTCGAAACGCGTGTCGAGGACATCGACATCGACAACGGCCAGGTGCGCGGGCTGAAGCTGTCGACCGGCGAGACGCTGCGCTGCGACCACGTTGTGCTGGCGGTCGGCCATAGCGCACGCGATACTTTCCAGATGCTGTACGACCGCGGCGTTCACGTCGAGGCGAAGCCGTTTTCGCTCGGTTTTCGGATCGAGCATCCGCAAGGGATCATCGATCGGAGCCGTTTTGGGAAATTTGCCGGTCACAAACAGCTCGGCGCAGCCGACTACAAGGTGGTGCACCACTGCAGCAACGGGCGAGCGGTTTATAGCTTCTGCATGTGTCCCGGCGGCACCGTGGTGGCGGCCACGTCCGAGCTGGGGCGCGTCGTCACGAACGGCATGAGCCAGTACTCGCGCGCGGAGCGCAACGCGAACGCGGGCATTGTGGTCGGCATTACGCCAGACGACTACCCGGGCGGGCCGCTCGCCGGCATCGCGTTCCAGCGCAAGTGGGAGGAGCGGGCGTTCGAGCTCGGTGGCGGTAACTATATGGCTCCAGGGCAATTGGTCGGCGACTTCATCGCGGGGCGGCCGTCCACTTCACTCGGCTCGGTCGTTCCGTCGTACAAGCCGGGCGTGCGGCCAACCGATCTCAGCACCGCGCTGCCCGACTACGCGATCGAAGCGATTCGCGAAGCGCTGCCACAGATGGAGAAGAAAATCGCAGGTTTCGCGATGCACGATGCGGTGCTGACCGGCGTTGAAACGCGAACTTCGTCGCCGGTACGCGTGCGTCGCGGCGACGACTACCAGAGTGTCAACGTCAACGGGCTGTATCCGGCGGGCGAGGGTGCGGGGTATGCGGGCGGGATCTACTCGGCGGCAATCGACGGAATCGAGGTCGCCGAAGCGGTCGCGCTGAAGATCATGAGTCAGCAAACGGCGTGAGTCCGAGCCGGCACAGCCGCCGGGCGCCGGGGGAAGCGGACCTGCCGGCGATTGCCGGCGATTGCCGCGTCGTTCGGGCACAATGCGCGTTTCGCCTCGAACCGATCCTCCGAATGACCATTCGCACCCTGGCTGCCGCATGCGGCGCGGCGCTGCTTGCCCAATTTGCCTCGTTTGTCCTTTCCTCGAGTGCGTTCGCTGCCGAAGCGTCCGAGCATTGGGTCGCCGTTTGGGCGACCGCGCTGCAACCGATTCCACAGCGGGCCGAGTTACCACCGCTGTATCGCGCGCCG
Source organism: Paraburkholderia sp. MM5384-R2 (assembly GCF_014201025.1). Taxonomy (NCBI): domain Bacteria; kingdom Pseudomonadati; phylum Pseudomonadota; class Betaproteobacteria; order Burkholderiales; family Burkholderiaceae; genus Paraburkholderia; species Paraburkholderia sp. MM5384-R2. Next base: position 1,251 of record NZ_JACHDI010000049.1, on the reverse strand, counting down.
GAAGTCGCCGGGCGCACCGTTCGACAAATCATGTATCCGACGTTGTCGGGGAGGGTGGCGCGAATTCATCTGAGCAATGCGTACGGCAAGACGCCTCTCGTCATCGACGAACTGCGCATCGCGCGCTCCGCCGGTGGCGCGGCAGCAGTCGAGGGCGCCGGCAGTCGGGTGACGTTTGGCGGTAAGGGCGCGGTCAGCGTTCCGCCTGGCGGCGAGGTGGACAGCGATCCGGTCGCGATCGATGTCGTCGAGGGCGCGCCATATGCGATCAGTGCGTTCGTGGGACCGGAGCAGCGGATCGTCGCATGGCACCGAGTGTCGAATCAGGTGAATTATGTGTCCGGGCCCGGCAATCACACCACCGACGCCTCCGCCACGGCGTTTCCCGGCCGCTTCACGCAATATGTGTGGGTCACGGGTTTGTCGGTGGAGGCGGCGGCACCGTCGCTTGCCGTGGCCGCGATCGGCGACTCGATCACTGACGGCATGCGCTCCACCCTCAACCAGAACCGTCGCTGGCCGGATGCGCTGGCTCGGCGGCTGGCGGCGAGCGGCGCGCAGTCGACCGCGATCGTGAATCTCGGCATCAGCGGCAACCGGCTCCTGAGCGACTCACCTTGCTATGGCGACGCGCTTGCGAGCCGCTTCGAGCGCGACGTTTTACGACGTCCAGGCGTCAAAGCGGCGATCCTGCTGATTGGCATCAACGACATCAACTTTGCGGCAATGCCGCCTCATGGCGGGCTCGACTGCGATTTTCCTCATACGTCGGTCACGGCTGCAGATCTGATCGCCGGTTACCAGCGAGTGATCGCGGCCGCGCGGCGCAACGGTGTCAAGATGTTCGGCGCGACGCTGACGCCGGCGTCGCTGCCACAGGAGCGGGAAAACATCCGACTCGCGGTTAATCAGTGGATCCGAACTAGTCGTGCTTTCGATGGCGTCGTCGACTTCGACGCGGCGTTGCGCGATCGGGCGCAGCCGGAGCGTCTGCAGCGCGCTTTCGATAGCGGCGATCACATCCATCCAAGCGACGCGGGCTACGCGGCTATGGCCGCAGCAGTTCCTGTCGAGGTCGTGGTGGAGGCGACCCGGAAGTGAGCGGCAACTCTTTTTAAGCGAAAGCAAAAACGGGTATTGACGAGACGCGAAAGAGTCTCCATAATTTCGCTTCTCTGCTGCAGACGCAGCGACGCAAACGAAGCAGTGCCGGGTAGTGGTGGTTCAGGCGCGGCGGGTTTGGCGGACCGA
>NZ_JACHDI010000048.1:0-36419 GCF_014201025.1 Paraburkholderia sp. MM5384-R2 | reverse complement strand
GTGTCAGTTGCTTCATTGTTTTTGCTTTTACCGTTGCATGTCCACGCTATAACGCATGACAGTCATGAATGGTGGACTTGATCAGCATTGCCTTAACGCAATGCCTGAAGTCCGTGAAAAATCGCGCGCCGCGAACCGTGCACGGACGTGGACGAGCATCCCCTCATACGGGGCCGTTCGCCTGTCTCAAAAGTCGTCATCCGGGTCGCCACCTTCCTCGTATTCGTAGATGATTCCGCACTTCAGGCAGCGCTCGCTAGCGTAATTGTCGTTGTATTGCAGCCCACAACCACAACCGCACTTCGGGCAGAAGTCGGCGTCTTCAACGCCTGACCACTTCCATGCGCCGGCATATTCCGGCACGCCGTCCCTCTCGCGAGACAGGATCTCGAAGGCGTTGCCTTCTGTCGCAATGTACGCGCAGACGCCATGTGACTTCAACGTGTCGAGAACCTGCCCGGGACGAAGCGTGAACCATTCGAGATGAGCATGATGTGCGGCGTACTGTTCGTGAAGGTGTAACTCCAGCAGATGATCACTGTCGCTGTCGATCCAGCCCATCAGCTTCAGTTCATAGGGGCTGCCCGTCTGCAGGGCGCGAAGCCGGGCCCGAATATTCCGGCTACGGCCGATTTTTACACGCAGGGATTCGTGATCTTCGTTCTCGTTTTCAGCGATGAAGTAAACGGGCATGGTCATCCTCGATGCACGATCATGAGGCCACGTCTTGAGTCACACGAGACTCGCGTTTGGCCGGTGTCACGATTATCAACGTCCAGGGCCACGGTCGGTGTCAGTTCCTTTCCGGCGTCCTTCCCGGTTGCCGCGTTCCGGCGGCCTTGCGGTGCCACTATCATCCGGTAACGCACGCCGTTCGTCGCGTCCGCCTTCAATGCAAGCGCAATGCTCTTTTTTTCCACGCGAGTTCGCCCCCCGGCCGGCTTCATCCGGAAACCGCCCCTCGCGATGCGCGGACGTCTTGTATGCTCCCGCAAAGGTGCGTCACGTCGCAGATTTCGCAGCAAGCAGGCGGAAATGTTCGAGGAGATCCTGCGGCAGCGTGATCGACGTCGCATCGGCAACCGCGGGAAGCAGTGCAGCCAGGAAGCCTTCGTCATCGTCGGCCATCGACAATGACATCGCAATGTCCGGCACGGTCCTTTCGGGGCAAGAAAGGCGGAATCGTTCCGACACAATGATCCGCGTCCACGCCTCACGCTGCCAGGACGCAATCGTGCGGATGAGGAAGTTGCGAAAGTAAGACCGTGCCGTGTACAGAAAAAAACGTATGCCCGCGATGCAGTATGCTTTCGGCGTCGGTCTTGCGCCCGTCACGAACCAGCCGGCTTCAATGATCAGCGCTTCGTCAGACGATGATGCACGGGGTCGGTCAGGCGTTGCGCTGACGCGTGAAAGCACTGCCTGCGCGAGCCCGCCACCGAACTCTGCATCCAGTGTCGCCTTCAGGTCTGCGAGCACCTCCGATTCGTGCGAGCAGGCAGCGCGAATGCAATAGGCGAGGACTACATCGTTTGAGAGCCCAGCTACAACCGGACGGGAAACATCACTTCGTGGTAACGCCGGTACCGTTCCGCGTACAGGCTTGTGCATATCGAAGGTCGCCATGATTTCGGCCTTCTTTTGCGTCGCGTACACCCTCGCCTCAATGTAATCCCACAGATGCCGCGCGAAAGTGGTACTCACATTCATACGCGCCATGTCATGCGTCAACCGCTTTGTACGCAGGCTGATTTCCAGCGGGGGGATCGGACCGTCAACGAGCAGTACATTCAGGCGATCGGTGATGCCGGCGTTGATGCCGCCCGACATTTCGGTCTCGGCAAGCATATACCAGGCAAGGTCGATCGGGGCAAGTGGGCGCCCCGCAATCGCCTGCGGCGGTTCGGGATTGCTACAACACCCGGGCACCACCCGGATCGGCTCGCCGTCGATCTCGATCCCGCTTCCTTCTACGCAGGAATGCGCCCACAGGACAGCGTGACGGACAACATGGTGGCAATACAGGGCGCGAAGCGATGAGGCTGGATCGAGGGTTGCCAGCGCAGTCAGCGCATCACGCAGGCCTGTGAGCGCCTGCTCGAGCGCACCACGGTGCAGGGCTGCCACTGCCGCGTCCGCGCCCAGACCCATCGCCATGACCGCCATGTCGGGAAGTTCGACCTGCGCCGCAGCCTGCCTGCTCTCCAGGAACCAGGTCTCGGCCAACGCCCACTCGCCGCAATGCGCTGCGCTGATCGCTGCCTCCCGCAATGCGTTAGCGCGCTCGACAGGATTGTCACGCGCCACTTCGTCCCCGATCTCCCGAAGGATCTCCAGGGAGCGCGAGTGGTCCTGCCGGCGCGAGTACACCCTGGCCCGGACGCGGGACAGCAGCACGTCCTCGCCCAGCGTCCGGACCGCTTCATCCAGCACATCCAGCGCGCCGCCACTATCGTTGAGGTACTCATCAAACATGACGGCCCGGGCTATCCAGCATTGCGCGGTCAGGGATCTGAGGCCCCACGAAGCGGTCGTAGACGCCATCCGCAGGTACCGCCCGGCCGCGTCGACTGCGTCCAGCACACCACGTTGACGCTCCAGCGTCCATGGTCCGCTGACAAACACCGACCAGTCGGGAACAACGTCCGTGATACCCAGCAGATAGTGCGAACGGCGCCCGGGGTCGATGTCGTCGAGTTGCCCGATGAGGCGCTCGAGCCGGGCCACGCTCGACAGACCTGCCGTACCAATGGTAAAGAGGACCGCGAACACGTCTGCAGACCGGTCGTTACCCTGTTCGAAGTTGTGGCGCAGACGGCTCAGGAGTTCGTCGCCACTTGTTGCTTTCTCAAACGCCTGAAGGAGAGCAAGCCAGTTGTCGACGTACTGTGCAACGGACATCGTCCCGAGCACGACAGCGTACGCTACCACCCCGAAAGCACGCCCCGATTCGTCATCTGGCTGCCGTCCGGCCTCGGAAAAGAGAGCGGACGCGCACGCCCCGGCCCTTTCGAAGTCCCGCGCGGCGGCAAGGATCTTGAACTGCGCAAGCCGCAACATACCCGACACACGGGCATGTTCTGGAAAAATCGGCCTGTCAGTACGCAGTAGCCTCAGTGCCTGCAGGTTATCCGCGAGAAACGTCAGTGTGCGTTCATCGGCAGTCAGGATGCTGTGTGAGAGGATGAACAGGACACCCGCGTTCTTCCCGCCCATCGCGTGTATCAGGATCGAATCCGCATCGCCGGCATTGATGGTGCCGCCGGCCGTCAGTTGCGTCGCAATCTGGCTATGGATGCGGGTCTGCTCCACGGGCGAGAGCGCATCCCGTCCGGAACCGGCCGCCAGTGGAGAAACGCGATATTGCCGTCGACCGGTGATCTCCAGCCAAGGCCCGACCAGCGCATCCAGACTTTCTCCCGCCTGCGCGACGGGCGCCGGCACATGTGCGATAGCCAGCGCCATGGCACGGTCGAAGCGGCCTGTTGCCAGACTGAGCCGATAAAGCAGCGTTCGCGCGTTTTCCGGGAGTGCCGAAACCAGTGCCCGCCTCGCGGCTTCCCGCACTGCCTCGACGTCGTCCGACGCAAGACCACTGGCAAGAAACTCCCCGATCGCACTGGCCGGCCAGCCGCGCGCCGCCATCCCTGATACGAATGCGTGGACCAGTTGTGGGTGCCCGAAAGCACCGGCGACATAAGCCAGACGCCCCCATAGTTTGGGATCACCGCCGTAAACCGTGACCAGATCCGCTGTTTCTTCCGCCGTAAAGTACGGGCAGTCGATCCGGCAATCCGGATCGAGCCCGGCCTTGAAAAGGGACGTCGCCGTCGGTGCGAAATAGCACGTCACTATCACGGCGAGATCGCGCCTTCGTAACGCCTCCAAAAGAATCGCGAGCGACGAAGCCACGAGTGCGTCGTTAAATCCGTTCAGATCGTCCAGGATAATCGTCCGCGCCTGAAGGGCCCCAATGCGCGAGACCAGTGCATCCAGTCGACTCCGCGTCTCGTGCGCGTCAACACCCCGGAACTCCACGACCACGAAGCTGTCTGCCAGGCTTCTCGCCACGACCTGTGCAATCGAGGACTTTCCAAGGCCGCTGGCGCCGACAATGAAACTGGCGCCTCGCCGACGGATCAGGTCAGTCACGGCGGACTCGATCGCTGTACGGGGGACCATGCGCCGTCCGGAGGGTAGCGCACTGCCGTCGACAATCCAGCCCGGTTCAGCCAGGGCGACGTGGAGGCCTGCGCCCTGATGTCCAAATAGCGAATTGGCAAGACCAGAGGCGAGCAGCGTCATCAGGTCGGCAGTCGCGCGCGGCACGAAGATCCGGGTAGCCTCATCCACCGCTGCATAAAGACCGGAGCGCGTCAGAACGCGATCGTCCGCCCTGATCGCAATGCTCCTTTGCAGTACACGATAGATAAGTACGTCGGCAAGGCGTTTCGATTCGGGCGCGGGAAGTCTGAATACATCGCGGCCAATCAGAACAAGCCGCTCCTCGAATTCCAGGCGCAGCGCAGCAAGGTCCGGCTTGCCGCAATCCCAGTGAATCCTGCGCAGCAGATCGCTGCGGACGGCTTCGTCATTCCTGGCCTTCACGAACTCTTGCACTGGCAGCGCAAAGCCGTCGTTCTCCAGGATCGACCGCAGCGGCGCGACATCAGAGCCCGTTGCAGCCTGGCGCCAGTACGCGAGACCGGCCATCCCGCCAGGCCGGTCGCCGGTTGACCGTTCGGTCCCGATCTCTGAAGTCGTGAGGTAGCGTAATCGGACATCCGCCGTCGGGTTACGCTCCCTCAACGATACAAAACTGGCAATCGCATCCCGCACGCCAGCCGTGTTGAGCGTGATCGATCCCGAGATTTTAGTGTCCCTGACCTGGACTGCTTCAAGGGCGCCACGGGCGACCACTGCGTAATCTTCCGCAACTTCCAGAAACAGCCGGCCCTGTGCGTCGATGTCCAGCCAGGCAAGCGCTGCGGCCGTCACCTGATACGCATAGCCGCGCAGAGCATCGACCGCCTGACGTGCAGCGTCGCCCTGCGGCACCAGCCCGCCGTGTCCTGCAGTAAAAAGCTCCGCACCGTGTTGCTCGCCATTGCAGTTTCTCTGGATAGACGTCACAGATTCCGGACCGTCTGGCGGCCCGTGCTGTGCCGGGTTGCAAAGTCTATCATCCGTCGAAGGGGCACTTTCGACACATCCGGGTATCTGGCCGTACCGGTGACAGTCCGGGTTGGGATCTGAAGATGCCCTACCGTGCCCCGCCTCATTGCACTGGCGGAGCTGTACCGGATTCCGGTGTCGACCCTGCTGCAGCGCGGTTCGCAGCGGGCGGTCGACGTCAGTCTCGACATTACCGCACAGCTGGCGCGGCTCAGCAACGTTGACCGCGCCTGGGTCAGTAACCTCGTCAGAGACCGGTGCACCTGGCTGCCGGCTTCAGACGCAAAAGGCGGACACCAAGCGCAAGGCGCGTCGCTAGCCACTTGAAGTTGCAGTAGGCGACGTTGCTCAGGACGACACTCGTTTTCGCTCACGTCTGTCGGCAATGGCGACCCGCGCGCACGGGGTGTCGCAACGCTTGGCCCTGTTCCGCTGGCCACATTCGATGCACTTTGGCGGACCCCCACCCGGCGTCTATCCGGACTGCATAACCACGCGCCCGTTTTCGACTCCACCCAAGCCAGCGGGTATCCTCGCACGCACCCGAAAATCGTATACTGCCGGCACTATCAGCGCGGAACCCACCAAATGCAGGTATTCACTTATCGAAGTGCCCGACAGTGGGAAAAGACACGGGCACCCGGCGAGAATGGCGAACCCGTGTCAGATCCGGCGCTCGACGAAATCCAGCGCGGTCTGTCCGACTGTTTCCGGTGCAATAACCTGGTTGTTCTCACAGGCCTCGGGACATCGTTGCACGTGAATGTTGATGCGGAAAAACGCACAGAAGGTCGCAAACCGGTCGAAGGCAAAAGACTGGCGCCAACCATGTGGGACCTGTGGTTGAAAGTGCGTGAGGTGACCGGTGACGATTTCGAGCGAGTTCTTGCGCTTTCACGTCTGCCAGAAGATGAGCAGCGAAAAGGAAATATCGAGGCGCTGCTTTCTCACTGCAAAATCGCCGCAGAGTTCCTAGCTGATCAGGATGAACGCGAGACCGTCCGCCGGTTCATTCACACGGCCGAATCGACGGTTCGGGACGCCGTGCGTTTCCTCGAGCCCGATGATGACGTAGCCGTGCACGCAGATTTTCTGCGTCGACTGTCGCGCCGCTCACTGCGCAAGATGCGCAGCAAGCTCTTCACGACGAACTAGGATCTGTGTTTTGAGTACGCTGCGCGCAAGGGACGCTATGTCGTGATCGACGGCTTCTCACACGCCAGCCCACAGGTCTTTGACAGCCTTTACTTCACATACGACATCGTCAGGCGCGACAGCAACCCCGATAGCCATGATTTCATCTCGAACGTCTTTCTGCTCTACAAGCTGCATGGTTCGATTGACTGGATGAGAAACCCGGCAACGAACGAGATCGAGAAAAAGCCTGACTGCGACAGTCCGCTGCTGATTTATCCCCGCAACACAAAATATGAACTTGCGTTCGAGCAACCCTATTTCGAGATGATGTCGTCGCTTCAGGCGGCACTTCGCCAACCCGACACCGGCCTGTTGATCCTCGGCTTCGGCTTTAACGACAATCACATTGCGGAGCCGATACTGTCGGCGATCAACTCGAACCTCAGTCTCAAGGTAGCCGTATGTGACCCGGGACTCGGACCGCGCACGGACGATCCAAAAAAAGCGGGAATTGACGCAACGAATGTGCACCTGAAGAAGATCCGTTACCTCATCGAGCATGGCGATGCCCGCCTTGCGCTGATCAGCGCGACGTTCGAGGAAATCGTGCCCCACCTGCCCGACATTGCTGCCGAAACGGACCTCGAACAGCACCTCGAACGTATCCGGCGTCTTCGAGGCGAAAAGGCATGAACAGGCGCCTGTCCACCAGCCCGTTCGATCCGAGCAGATACGTCGGCTCCGTGTCGTACGTGAGTCCCGACGCGGCGAAGATCAATCTGCCTTTTGCAGCAAGCGTTTCGGCGCGCCAGTATTCAGGCTACGCAGTTCTCGGCGGCCAGGTGGGTGAGTTTGTCTTCATCGAGGGCGAAGGACTTGCCGTGCTCGGCAGGATTACCGAGGTGCGGCTGCCGGACAATGAACGGCTCAAGGCGGAACCAGTGCTGGGTGAGCGCCCCGACGCGCATCCGATCGGGTTCGTGCAGTTGCTGACGACACTTGAACTGGCAACCGGCAAGGTGATTTCTGGCATTCCGGTTCATCCCCGCATCGGACAGCAGGTCTATTCGGCACATCCGCTTCTGGTCAAACACATCGTCGAAGGCAACAACGCCGGCATCGCCGGGCTCATTGAACTGGCGACGATCTCGCAGGAATCGGGTACCCGGGTCAACGTCAGTCCCGCACATATGTTTGGCAGGCACTGTGCAGTGCTTGGTGCTACAGGCGGAGGCAAAAGCTGGACCGTGGCACGGATAGTCCAGGAAGCCGCCCGCATCGGCGGCAAGATCATCCTGATCGATCCGACGGGAGAATTTCATACGTTCACGGAGGGTGTCCACGCGATCCATCTGGGAGGCGAGCGAGAAAGCAAAGACGACCCTCGTCAGTTCGTCGCCTTTCCATACTGGCAGCTCACCGAGCCCGATCTTTTCGCTATCTTCCAGCCGAGTCCCGGGGCGCAGGTCCCCAAGCTGCGCGAAGCCTTGCGCAGCCTCAAGCTCAACTACGTTCTGAACGGCGAAAACGAGCCCCTTACCATCAAGAAGGCAGGCACCGTCCGTCGGGAGTTCAACGTGGCCTGGGCCCGCCATGAAGGAACTGTCGAAGCTGAAGGCGCCCGATACCTGATCTCGCAGCTCGGGAAGCAGATCTTCGAGGAGTGCGTCTACGAAAATGGCGGCTCCCTGGCGAAGCCCGACTATTCCGTGTGGGGCGGGTACGATGAACGGACTAAAGGCTATTGCGAGACACTCGTCGCGAAGATCTACTCGACTACCCGCTCGAAATCGCTGCGCTGTCTCTTCCATCCAGAAGCATTCGAGTCGTCGCTCACTGGGCAGATCGACGCGTTTCTCGAATCCGGCAATCGGGTTCTCCGGATTTCGATGGAGTTCCTGCCGTTTGATCACAACGCCCGTGAGCTGCTGGCCAATGCCATCGGACGCTATCTGCTCGGTATGGCCCGTCAACGTGCCTTTGAAAAGATGCCCGTGGTCGTTGTGCTGGATGAGGCGCACCAGTTCCTGAACCGGAACATGGGCGACGAAAACAACCGCATACACCTTGATGCTTTTGGGCTGATTGCCAAGGAGGGTCGAAAGTACGGTCTGACGACAATCCTGGCGACACAACGCCCGCGCGACGTACCCGAGGATGTGCTAAGCCAGATGGGTATGTTCATCGTCCATCGGCTCATTAATGAACGGGATCGCGACGTTGTCGAAAAAGCGTGCGGGAATCTGGACGGTTCGGCGGCAGCATTCCTGCCGACGCTGGGGCAAGGCGAGGCCATTCTGGTGGGTGTTGATTTTCCCATGCCGACGCCTGTCAAGATAACTGAACCGGAACACCCGCCAAAGTCAGAAGGGCCGGACTACCACAGATTCTGGAAAGCGTAGCCGCGCAGCCGGTCGACGGTCGCGCCAGTCACCACCTGCTGGTCGACAGTCCAGGAGAGACGACGAGCGTCAGACGCTGACGGGCTCGTCGCGCACTATGTTCCTGGCTGGCTTGCCGGCCTTTCGCACCACATCACCGATGTGACTCGTCAGCCCGATCTCTTCGACCAGCACGATCCCCTCGTTTTCGGGGAGTGTCTCGAGCGTACTTCGCAGCGCATTGAGCCCCGTCGAAACATAAAAGCGGTTCCAGGCGGTGTCGTAACGTCACCATTGCCTTAAGAAATGGAACATGCACGACTGCTCCGAACCAGAACGTCAAAGCTATGCCGGCGGTGGCACGCTTGCCAAGGAAAGTGATCGCCGAAAATGAACGGTGGCGTCAAACCGTCAGGATGAACGCTGCTGTGACAACAACCAGTCACGAAAGGCAGAAAACTCGGGCATCGTCAGCTTGCTTCGGGAATGCGTCAGATAGTAACCGGCATCGCCCTGGTCGAGCGTCAACGCGTACGGCGCGACGAACTCCCCGGCGGCCAACTCGGCGGCTACCAACGCAACGGTCACCATCGCGATCCCGTGCCCCCGCTTTGCCGCCCGAAGGGCAACGAGAGAGCTTTCATATGTCAACGTGCTACTCAGATTGAAATCGGTTGACCCTGCAGCGTGCAACCAGTCGGGCCAGTCCGTCGGCCTGGGCAAGGTACATAGCAGCGTGCAGTCGCGAAACGCCGCCGTTTCGCCACGCGTTACGCACGCGTACATCGACGCACGTGCCAATTAAGGCCTGAACTCCTGGTGTCATCGGCGATCTGAAAGTCGTCAAAAACTGACAGTGTGAAACTCACTGCGTGGAACCAACTTTTCTTGGTTCATTTTCTTCGGGGCCCGGTTTATCGAGAGCCTCAGTCTTCTTTATTTTTCCTCGCTCCATTCTCCTGCTTCCCGTGTGGTTGTCGCATTCTCAGCGGATTAGCCACTGAGGTCAGCCGCGGTCGCAGAGCCAGATTGACTATTTATCCCGCCATCGCGCTATCGCTTCATCAATGTGAATTTCAAACCGTCCGTTTTCATCGAATTCCACGTCGCCGCTGACACCTGGCTCTTCGTGAATCATCGTTTCAGCACGCGGTACGTCTTTGCGCCGGAGAGGATTCGGAACCGATGATGTACAGATCCCCATTATTTCCGCACCCTGGCCGTCGGATGGGCTAGCCAGCGAGGCTGCTACGAAGAAACGAAGATCTTGAGTGCGACATCGTTATTTGCAGCGGTTGATTGCCGCTATCAATTAGCTGAAACGCCTGAAGTGATTCGCTGCCGCTTGCCTGCCACGACGCATTTGTTGTTCAGAGTGGTGTCGGGAGAATGCGTTACCGACGACCAGCCAGATTTCCTTGCTCTCTGACTGTGATATGCGCCTATCAGAGATAACGCCGCCGGGAACACCCTTGAAACAAGCTTCCCTCCGTCCTCTGCTCAATCTCCATAGGCCGAGGCATCCTGTTCTCGCTTTTCCATCTGATGCACGAGGTCTACTGGAAGAACGCAGCGGAGCCCCATACCTCGAGGTTGGTAAAGTCCTGTTGACGGCACGCCAGACGCTCGATGAGTTCGAATCGTTTTCCGTAGAGTTTTTCCAGATCGTAACCCGCCTCGCTCGACATTTTTGCAAGCGAACTGACCGCTTGCAGGTATGAATCAAAGTACCCGCCCCCCGAAGACAGGTAGTGGGCCAGATATGCGCCGAATGCGGCAGATGGATAGGGCTGAACCGGCCACAAATGAGAAATCGTCGCTTGTGCGGGGGAGGCGAGGCCTGGCGCAAGGCCAATGCGAGGCAGGAGCCCTGTCTCCGCGAATCTGGCGCCGTCGCAGATATTCAGGACCAGCAGTCGTCGTCCGGCAGTCATTGGGGCCATGGACCAAAGTTCCTGCAGATCGACCGAAGTCTTCTCCGGTGTCAGATGAAGCGTCACTTGGTGCGGAGACCAGTGATTGAACTCTCCATGAGACGCGACCCATATGAGGTCGTATTCGGGATTGGCGTACTCGCGAAGGAATTCACCAGGCTCGCATTCGAGCGGCGCCATTACCTTGACCTTCGCACCGGCTACTTCAAACGCGTGCTGCACCATCGCCGTTTCCATCGGCTCCGTAATCGTGCCACCGCCCCATATGAGGACCGATCTGATCCTCCTGTCAGGTCGCGGGCGCCCTAACGACGACGTAATCGGCCAAGTCCGACCCCATGCGATCAGCTGCATCGCCTGGATCGGGTGCCCCTCTGTGTGCAGCATCAGTTGGGCCTCAGGATTGCCGTTCACTTCAAAACCATCCGGACAATATGCGTCCAGCAGCGCTTCGCGATAGTCCCTCTGATATTCGCGGGGAACACCCGGTCGGTCGGGTATCTCCAGTGTGGAGTTATCCGCATATGCCACGGTCGAGTAGGTTCCGAGAAAGGCATTGTTCGCGTGGGCCAGCCGCTCCAGAGCCGCCTGAGTGTCCCGCATGATGACCTGCATCTTCCCATTGACCAGCAGGGACGAGCCCGATTTGCCGAACGGTAGCATCAGCAGGACGGTATCAGGGTCCAGCGGATCATCCGGCCATGTCTGCTGGTACCACACTTGCAGGCCGCGAATCACAAGAGACGCGTCCGCCAGATCCATACACCTTACGAAGTAGGGATGGACGAACTCCATGGTCTGAGCCGCCTGGCGAGCGCGGGGCATTGGCTCGAGATGGTTGAGCCGCTCTTCCTGGGTAGCACGCATTTTCTCCAGGACCACTTCCGCCTCGGCGCTTCCCCCATCGCCCATCAGCGCCGTCGCGTACATCTGCGAACGGGATATGCTTGACAATTCCGCATCAAACTCGGTTATGGCAAGCTCCGCCCACTCCCTGGACGGTTTCGTACTGAAGCGTCCGCCCGTTGTAGCAAGCGCCAGCACGAACATCGAACGAAGTGCGGACGAAAGCTCCGTGCGGGCTGCCTGCGCTTCAATGGCAGGTGTGAACGCCTTCGCACGATCGAACGACTCCTTGCCAGCCCAGCACAGCATGGAGCAACCCAACCAGACTTCAGGGCCCGTGATGTAACGGGCGTCGAGCGACATAAGATGTGAGAAGGTCGTTTCGGACGCTTCCCAGAACAGCTCGCAGATTTCCTTGATCGCTGATCTCTTTCGTGCGTAGTCGTACAGCGCAGAGAAGTACGTCACCATGACGGGGTAGAATCCAGGCCACGCCCGCAGGACCGGGCTCATCCAGAATCTCGCAATACGTCCTGTTTCCATCGAATGAACAAAATGATCCGTTGGTTTGTCGGTTAACGACCACTGGATCCAGTCGCCCATCTCGCTGACTTCGCCTTCGGTCATGGCCGTAGACAAGGCGGTAGTTGCAATGACAAACTGCTCAAAATCACAGAGCAGGTGCAGATGTTCAGCAAGTTTCCCGCGACCGGATGTCTTATCGACCAGCAGCTCATACGTTCGCCGTCGATCGTCCGCCGACAAAGTCGACGCTCGCAGATACAGGTTGTCGAGGCGTGCCCATATGTATTTCACAACCTGACCAGCGTCATTCATCTGCCTATCCACCGCATGCGTTGAAAACGTGACGCGGCGAGCTTAGCACGATGGCATGGTCCGGTGTACCGTCTACCTCTTCAGTACGATCCGTCGTACCCGGATGAGATGGATACTTGCGGGTTGCAGCGAAACTCAAGTGTCTGATTATTGCGCTCGGCGTAAACTGGGTTCGAGACTCTGACCATATGCATGCAAGTATGCATATAGCAGGCTCCCGGTCAGTATGGGAGTACTGCTGATGAAAGACCGGACAGGACCGTTGCTGATCGAGGCACAACCGGATCAGCCGCGTCCGGCCCCTGAGCGAGTCCATCATCGCGAAGCCTAACCGCTCTTCGAAATAACTTTCCCACTGCGGGTCGAACGGGTTCGCGGCACCCTTGATCTTGCGGTGCCGCCGGTTCGGCATGCCGACAATGCCGTACAGCGTCAGAAGTCCACGCTTTCCATTGCTGAGCACTTTGTCCGTCGCTGTACCAAAGACCCATTGGCCGGCGCCAACGGTTCGAGCGTACTTCCGTCGTACCCAGTGCGCGTTCTTCTGCGGATGTCGGCGCTTCGCCCAACGCCATAGACATTGCCAAATCGCATGAGCAACCTTGTTAAAGGTGCGCTTTGCCACGACATGCCGATAATAGTCCGCCAAACCACGAATCTTTGGGTTGCGCAGGCGGATCAAACGATCGTGTCTTATGCGCACCGATCGACTGACTATTGCATCCCGAGTTCTGCGATGCCATCCTGGGCGGCGATCCTGATTGCATCTGCAAGAGCCTGAGTGGCGGGAGAACGCGCCCTTCCGATGGGATAAAGGAAGCCGTACTCCAGCTCGATCTCCGACACGAACGGTCGAATCGCAAAATTTCGCGCACCTGTGGATAACGCGACGAATGGGTCGGCGAGCGCCACGCCCAGCCCTTGAGCCGCCAGTTGGCACGCGGTTAGTCCGTTGGTAGCCTCGAACCGGATGTTCGGCTTCTGCGCATGTTCGCGGAACAGACGTTCGAGCTGCTGCCGCAACAGTGATCGACTGTGCGTGGCGACAAGCGCAAAGTCAAACAGGTCCGCAACTTTGATCGCCTGACGATTCACGAGCGGGTGATCTTGCGCCATAACGACTACGGCGCGCGTCGTTAGGAACGGTTCCACTTCCACCGTAGGATTGTCGATCGGCAAGACACTGACGCCGATATCGAACTGCTCCAGCGAGATCCACGTCTCGATGTCGAGCCGAACGCGCGACGCGACTTCCGCCGTGAGATCAGGTGAGCTTCGCTGAAGAGCCGCGAGTGCTGGCGATACAAGTGCATTGGTGATGTGCGGCGCGACCAGTATCCGTAAATGATCAGACACGCCAGAACGAATCTGTTCCGCTGAGCGCGATAGCGACTGCAGCTCACGCATAACGCGATCCACTTCCTCATAGAAACGCCAGCCTTCGGGCGTGGCCTGCAGTCGTTTGCCAATCCGGTTGAACAGTCGAAATCCCACCGATTCTTCAAGTGAGGTCAGTAGCCGTCCAACCTGGGGTTGGGTCCGGTTCAGCCGTTCGGCGGCCTGCGTCACTGACCCGCATTCGATGAACGCCCGAAACGCTTCCAGCTCACGCACGTTCAGCATCCTGTCACCTCTCATTGGGTTGCCTTTGAACTATTTTCGCATATGAGAAATTGTTTTTCGCATTTGACGCATATGTATGCAACTCGTTTAATGGACACACCGCGCCCGGTTTAACCGGCCCGCGCAGCGCGAGTGCCGGAAGTCACGGCCCTGCTCCGTCAAAACCTTATCTGTCGTCCCTCGCGGCGGGCCGCGAAGCTCAGGAGAATCCAGTATGTCCAGCGTTGCCGCACGACTCGAACGGCTTCCGTTCTGTGGCTTTCACAAGAAGCTTCTCTTCATGGGAGGACTGGGATACACCTTTGACGCGATGGATTCGTCATCGATGGCGTTCGTCCTGCCCGCCATAAGCAAGGCCTGGGCGCTGAGTTCGTTCCAGACCGGTCTGATCGCCAGCAGCACCTATACGGGCTTTTTCTTTGGCGCTTTGCTGGCCGGGCTATGCGGCGACCGCTTCGGACGCCGCTTTGTGATGGTCACGGCGCTGATCATCTTCTGCATTGCGTCGCTGATCAGTTCGCAGGTGGATCATTGGCAGGCGTTTTACTCGGTCCGTATCTTTGCGGGGTTCGGCGCTGGCGCCGAAAGCGCGATCGTTGCGCCGTTTCTATCGGAGTTCGTTGCGCGGAAATACCGAGGCGCCTTTACCGGTGCACTGGCCGGCTTCTTTGCCGTGGGTTATGTGATGTCCGCGATACTCGGCAATCTCATCATTCCGCACATGGAAGGCGGCTGGCGCGTGGTCGTCGTCATTACTTCGCTGCCCATTTTCATCCTGCTCTGGTGGCGCCGCTCCCTGCCCGAATCGCCGCGCTGGCTGGAAAGCCGCGGGCGTCTCGCGGAGGCAAACGCCACGCTCGACAGAATCGAGGCGCAGGTCCGAAAAGAAGGCAAAGCGTTCGAGACGATTCCGGCGTCGATCGCGCAATCCGTCAGCCCGCAACGCAGTTCATCGTTCTTCGGCAATCTCGGGGCGATATGGTCACGGAAGTTGCGTCGCACGACCGCGATGTCGTGGGCCATGTGGTTCGCCATCGCCTTCAGCTATTACGCCTTCTTCACGTGGATTCCGAGCTTGCTCGTTCAGCACGGCATGACCATTACGAAGAGCTTCGGCTTCTCGCTGCTGATGTATGTGGCACAAATCCCCGGATATCTGTCGGCGGCTTACCTCAATGAACGCTTCGGTCGTCAGGCGACGATTGCCGGCTACATGGTACTCGGTGGTGTATCGGCGGTCGGCATGGCGATGTCCGATGCCACCTGGCAAATCGCTGTCGCGGGCATCTGTCTGTCGTTCTTCATGAACGGCACGTTTGGCGGCATCTACGCCTACACACCGGAGATCTTTCCGACCCATCTCCGTGCAACCGGCGTCGGGACTTCGTCGTCGTTCGGCCGCATCGGTGCGATCATCGCTCCTATCATGGTCGGCATGATCTATCCCGTACTGGGATTTGCGGGCGTCTTCGGCATCACGACATGCGTGTTGCTCGTAGGCGCATTGACCGTGCTGATTCTCGGTGTACCCACACGCGGACTGGCGCTTGAAGATATCGCGGTAGCTCATGAAGCCACTGGCTCTGAAGATGTCCCGAAGAACGCGCGAAGGAGCGACGCATGAAGCCTTCGCTGGAGATTGTGCCCGCGTGGCTGGCGATTGCCGATGCGCACCGGCACGCCGACCAGCCCGGCGCCACGTTGCGAGCACTGGACGAAGCGGTCGATACACTCGTCGGACGCACGTTGCTAACCGTATTGACCGTCTATTCCGACGAAGGCATCGTCGAGCGCTCGTATAGCAATCTGACGTCCCGCTATCCGGTTGGCGGCTTCAAACGCATCGGCGATACGCCACGTCTTCGCGAGGTGCTCGAAACCGGCGAGGTGTTCATTGCCCAAACACGCAACGACATCATTGCCAACTACCCGGATGCTCAGACCATCTTCGAGACCGGCTGCTCAAGCGTTCTGAACGTGCCGGTGTTCTGGCGTGAGCGGATCGTCGCGACGGTCAATCTGCTGCACACCGAGGGGTTTTATCAACCCCTTCACGTCCCGGTGGTACGCAGCCTCGCGCAGGCTGCGCTCCCCGCATTTCTCGAATGTCTGCCGTTTTCACGGCAGACTCTGTCATAAAAGCACTGAGCAGGAACACCCTTCATGTCTGATCGCGACGACAAGAACAACGCATGGCACATGCCGCCGAGCCTTTACCTCGCCGCGCGCCCCGCTGAATTCGACCGGCCTTCGACGCCGGTCTCCACCTACATCACGATGCGTGACGGCTGCCGCCTTGCCGCCGACATCTACGTACCGCAGAGAGCCGATTCGTCGGCAGTGTTTCCTGCATTGCTGATCTTCACCCCCTACTACCGGCGGTTCAAAACAAACGGCGAAGTCGCAGAGCCTGCACCGGCAGCGGCGCCTTATCGGGATTTTTTTGTTGTGCGCGGCTATGCAGTCGTTGTCGTCGACGTTCGCGGCACCGGCGCAAGCTTCGGCACGAGAGACGCATTGCGCTCTCCGACTGAGCGCGACGACTATCGCGAGGTGGCCGAATGGACGGTCAGGCAATCGTGGTCCAACGGTATCCTCGGTTCGACGGGCGTCTCGTATGTCGGTGCGGCGGCGTGCTTTCTTGCCAGCACCGGACATCCGGCGGTAAAAGCGATCGCGCCGCTATTCGGTGTGTCCGACATCTACAGCGAGCAACTGTATCCAGGCGGTCTCCTCTCGAAGGTATGGACGGGCGCATACGATCGGCTGATGCTGGCAATGGATCACGACCGGCGCGATATGCTCAGGCAGTTTTCGTATTACACGGACCCGGGACTGCGCGGGCCGCAGCCAGTCGACGAAGACATCGACGGCGCGCTCCTCGAAGCCGCGATCACTGAACATCGCAACAACTTCAGCCTTAACGACGCAGCGCCCGAATTCGCGTTTCGGGACGAGGCAATGCTGCATGCCCCTTCGTTGACTCTCGCCGCTTGCAGCCCTTACCACTACCTGGATCAGGTCCCGCGTGACGTACCGATCTATTCGGTGTCAGGCTGGTTCGATGGAGCGGGCTACAGCAACGGCGCAATCACGCGGTTTCTGACCCGGAACAACCCGCAGGACAGGCTCCTGCTCGGCGCATGGGATCACGGTGCACGCACGAACGTGTCGCCGTGGCGCGATGAAGCGGTGCCGCAATTCAATGTACTGGCTGAGGTGCTTCGATTCTTCGACACGCATTTGCAGGGTCGGGAATCCGGTCAGGCGAAAGAGGCGCCGATTCACTACTTCAACATCCACGCCGACGAATGGGTGGCGACTTCATCCTGGCCTCCTCGCCATGAACCAGTGTGCTTGCATCTTGCAGCCGGGAGGCTCCTATCGCAGCGTGCACCCGCACCGGATGTGATCTCGTATCGCGTCGACTTCAGCACTTCACCGGGAACGCAGACGCGCTACGAGCGGCTGGGCGCCTCGGCCATCGTCGACTACTATCCCGACTGGACGGCGCGCTGTGCGTCGATGCTGAGCTTCGAAACGCCTGTGCTTACACAACCGATGTCCATTGCGGGACATCCGGTCGCGACACTGCGCATGTCGATGGATCAAGGCGATGCTTCGATCCTCGTCTACCTGTCGGAAGTCACTAGCGACGGCCGCGTACATTACATCACCGAAGGCATGCTGAGAGCGATTCACAGGCAGACCGCTCCAGCGCCCGACGACTATCTGACCGTCTGGCCATTCCGCACTTACTACCGCAAGGATGCGAAGCCGGTCGACAAAGGCGCGGTCCTCGAGTACTCGATTCCGTTGCTGCCGGTCGCATGGACGCTGGCGGAAGGCAGCCGGCTCCGGTTGTCCCTAGCGGGAGCAGACGCCGGACATTTTGTGCCAATGCCGTACGGTCGTCCACCGACGTTTGATGTTCATGTCGGCCTTGATGGAAGCTCCGTTTCAATTCCGATTCATGTAAGTTAGAGCAGGTAACATCCGGCAATGCCGTTCAACGAAGCGCTGACTTACCGTGGACCGAAGCTTTACACCTGTGGGGCCACGGATGCGAGCGGTTATGACCGTTCCGTAACTGGTCTTCGCCGTCGAGCTTTTCAGACACCGGCAGCGACGACAGATGGGCGAATTGATCCTAGAATGTGTGCCGAATGCCGACGGCAAATGTGTTGCCGATGGGATCGGTCGCTCAGCTTGTCAATTGAGTAAATCGCGTAAATGTCCGTCCGCTTGGACAGCAGATGGTCGTATCCGAGAGCGGCAGTGTTGCGAAGGCTGTTGGTCGTATGCGTAGGCCCTGACCGTTGCGTCCGCGCCCACTCCGCGAGCAGGAAGTCAGCCGGTGAGAAGGGATCGACAGACCCGCCTCACACGTGTGGCCGCCTGTAGGTGTACCAGGTCACTTGTCATCGCCCAGGCCCCGTAGAGCGTTGAAATCGTACGCTGCGCCCGCGAGATAGGCATACTGCGCTCCCCGCCGGCCCTGCTACGGTGTACCGCACGCGCTGGCCGGAGAGCACAGCAGTGAGACCGTACCTTGATAATTCAGGTGAACACCGAGATTACCGATCCCAGGCGAACCCGCAACGCCACCAAGCCCGTAGATTACTGTTGCGCCAAAACCCTTGAAGTTCGGGGTCGTGTACTTGGCAGTGTTATTCCACACCGTATCTCCGATAATTGTGCCCCCGCAATTGGCCACGAATGTCTGGGCGACGAGTGGGGAAAAGGGCAACGGCCCGCCATCAGCAATTGCACCCTTGATAACTGTTCATCAGAGGAGTGGTGCATCCGATTCTCGAGTGGGTGCCACGTGGAAGGTCTTCAAGCTCGCCAACAGTGACCGCCCTTCACTCCTTTTCTCCCGGCTCGGTGATCACCGTGGCCGCGCCGTCGCGCCGCCCTGGATTTGAAATCGACAGTCCAGTCAGAACTTATGGCGGATGCCGAGTCGCGCGACCACCTGTCTCTCGTTTGACGACGAATCGTCCACACCGCCGGTATAGGCGTTATCTAGCGCCGTGCCGCTTCGGGCATTCACTGATTTCTGCACACTCGCCATCACATATACGTCAGTGCGTTTAGACAGGTTATAGTCCGCCATCGCTCCCAATGTATGCCAACGCGGCTTGGTGCTACCGCCGGATGCGACCAGTTTCGACTGGGTGTAGTCATGCATGACACCCACCATGATGGCTGGCGTCAGCTTATATGTGCCGTTCAGCTCGAAGTTATCAAACTTCAGCGACGCTACGCTTTGTCCGGGTGGAACGATTGGGCCGCTGATATACGCGTAGGCGGTTGGATTCTTCAGGTCAGTGTGGCTATAAACGAACCCGAGCGTCGCAAACCCAAATGAATAGTTGATGCCGGCACCGAACACACGTTGCCGCCCGGCGAAAAAACCCGCATCATTGGTAGCCACCGCACCGATCGCGTTGCCGCCTGGGTTCGTGACGTTCAGGTAAGCTAGGGCCAGCGACAGACTCCCATTGGTATAGCTCGCCCCAACGCTCTGTGCATTGTTAGTCGACAATTGACCCAGGGCTGTCCGAGAACGCGTAGGTGGCGCCAAATCGGAGGCCACTGAAATTTGCCGAATAGAATTGCACTGCGTTGTTCAGCCGGAACGAGTTGTCGGTGTTATCGTTGTCAAAAGGATGTTCGAAAAGGTAACCGCCCCAGTTACCATTAGCAGTCAATGGCCCCAGAAATTCGACCAATGAGTCGTATTGGCGACCAAAGCTGAAGGTTCCTACCGCGTCCTTGGCCACGCCGACAAAAGCCTGACGCCCGAATACGCGACCGCCCTGCATCAAGCGGCCACTGTTGACATCAAAGCCATTTTCCAGTTGGAAGATGGCTTTGTAGCCGCCGCCGAGGTCTTCCGCACTCTGCACCAGCGGGTGCCCTGTGCGTCGCCACTGGACATCTTCCATTGTCGTTGGCCATTCAGATTGCTGTTGAAGTCCACTCCCTCATCGATAAGGCCATACAACATCACGGTGTCCCGTGCATGCGCATCAACGGCGGCTGCCCCCATCAAAGCCAAAGCCACTACCGCCTTTTTCATTCCCATCTCCAGTTGTCTTGCGGTTGATTGTTTTTTTGCGTATGACCAATTGCGACGCACGGGAAAAGTAATCGCGTGTCCCGGCGTGTGAGTCTCGCGCATGGATGGGGCCGTCTTTTCAAATGGCATCCACCAGATGCAGCGAAAGGCTACGGATTTTTGCGGTGCGCACGCTGGTGACGACCGCGCCAGGCAACCGAAGCCGCCCCTGACCCAGCGCACATCGACTATAGGGATTAATTCGCAGTTGCCTCGTTGCCCAGGTGCTTGGCCACTAGCCGCTCCAGCGTGCCGTTCTGCTTGAGCTGCGCAAGCGCGGTATTGAGCATTTGCAATGTGTGTGGATCGCTCTTGCGCACGCCTATCACGCTGCTCGCCGCCATCAGCACCGGATCAACGATGGGAGTACCAGTCACCTCGAAGTTTCTACCCTCGGGTTTTGCGAGGAAGCCTAGTTTTGCTGCTGCGCCGACCACGACCGTCCCATCGAGCCGTCCGTTTGCGAGGTCGACGTAGACACTGTTCTGGTCCTGGTATGCAATAACCGTCACGCCATGTGTTGCCCATTTCTGGTTCGCGAACGCTGCCTGTGTTGAACCCTGCAGCACTCCGATACGCTTGCCGGCAAGTGATGCTGTCTCGGGCAACAGGTGGCTACCCTTAGCGGCAACGAGGCGGATGTCCGCGGGATATAACGGTGTTGTGAAGTCCATTACTGCACGGCGCGCGGCCGTGGCTGCCAGAGACGCATTGATCGCATCGAACTTGCGCGATTGCAGTCCTGCGATCAGTCCGTCGAAGCTACCTTCTACCCACTCACATTTGACATGTGCAGCCGCGCACAGGGCGTTGCCAATGTCGATGTCCAGTCCCGCGAGCTCGCCGCTTGGCAGCTTGTACTCGTACGGCGGATACGCGGGATCTGTGCCAAAACGCAACGTTTCGGCTTGAGCACCTTGATTGACAAGAGCAAGACTGGCAACAGCAAGCGTCAAGCCGAGCCCGCGTAAAACGTAGTTCGTCATAAGTTGTCTCTGATTGGATCGGAGCGCATCATTGTCGGCCCTGTGCAGTGGTCATGAGCCGAGGCGCGCATGCGCCAGCGCAACAAAGAAACGCACGCCGAGTGGCAACACGTCATCGTTAAAATCGAATTCGGGATGGTGACAGGAGACTCCTCCTTGCCCAATAAGCGCGTAAGCACCTGGTCGGCGCAGGAGAAATTCCGAGAAGTCCTCGGAGCCGTTTAGCGGCATGAAATCGCGCAGCACGTTCCCTGCACCAAATACTTCGACGGCGGCAGCCGCTGCCGCCTCGGCCTGCTCGCAGTGATTGATCGTAGCTGTCGAGCTATTTTGGAAATCGACGATGATCGTACATTCGCTTGCGATTGCAACGCCCTCACAGATGGTCCTGACGCGTGCCTTCGCCAACGCGCGCACGCGTTCGTCGAAGGTGCGCAGCGTGCCCGTGAGCGTAGCATGGCTCGGAATGACGTTCGGCGCGCTACCCGCATGCACACTACCGATGCTCAGCACGACAGCCGCGCTCGGCTCGGTGGAGCGGCTCACGATCGTCTGCAGCGAGCAGATCAGTTGCGCAGCAGCCATCACCGGATCTCTGGTCTTATCCGGCGCAGCGCCGTGGCCACCGACGCCCTCAATTGAGATGGCGATCTCGTCGCACGACGCAAGCATCGCCCCGTCGCGCACACCGAACGTGCCCGGCGCGAAATGCGGTGCATTGTGCAAGGCGTAGATCTCGTCGTAGTTAAAACGCTCTTCCAGACCGTCAGCGAGCATTGCATTTGCGCCTCCGCCCGTTTCCTCGGCAGGCTGGAAGACCAGCACAATATTGCCTGCGAAGTCACGATGGCGACTGAAGTGCCGCGCAGCACCAAGGAGCATTGCCGTGTGCCCGTCGTGCCCGCAGCCATGAAACACGCCTTGCCGAAGTGATCGATGGAGTGGTCGGCCCTCCTCTTCCATCGGCAACGCATCCATGTCTGCGCGCAAGGCAATCGTGCGTCCGCTGCCACGCAGACCGCGCACCACACCCACCACACCGGTTCCACCGATTCCGGCGTGAGTTTCGATATCCCAGGCGCGTAGCTTTGCAGCGACCAGTCCGCCGGTGCGGTGTTCGTCAAAAGCAGTTTCCGGGTTTGCATGAATGTCACGTCGTAATGCGATCAACTCGTCCAGTTCGACGTCGATACCGTTCGTCACCATTTTTCCACCCTATATACTCTTGGACCATCAACTGGTCGGGAGCTCGGATAGTAGGCGACGGCGCCCCACAACCAATTTCCAATTTCTTATGCCTATAGCGAATGGTTATGGAACGCGGAAGTATAAAAACGGCGCAGTTGCGGACCCTCGTCGCGATCGCGGAGCATGGCACGCTGATGGCCGCTGCCGACGCGTTGTGCCTGTCCCAACCAGCTGTCACGAAAACGATCAAGGACCTGGAGGCGCGCCTCGGCGTGCAACTACTGGTGCGCGGTGGCGCCGGCGTGCGCATGACCCGATACGGGGAAGCGCTTCTGAAGCGGGCGCGAACCGTTGTCGCAGAGATTGCGCGCGCGGAGCTCGAGCTGGAAGAAATGAAGTCGTCGGCCGACCAGGCATTGACAATCGGTGTTTCCCTACTGGCCGCGCCGATCGTCGTGCCAAATGCGCTGCGGGCGTTCCGCAGCCGCCTGCCCGACGCGAAACTGAACGTATACGAATGCTTGCCAACTCAGATCATCGATGGGCTACGTGATGGGACTTTCGATGTATGCGTCGCGTTCGTCGCAGATAGTGATGTGACCGCGGAGCTTCGGGTGGTCCCGCTCAGGCAGGCGGCACAGTCGCTCGCCGTCCGGCGGGGCGACCCGCTGGAGCGGGAAGTGCGGCTCCAGGGGCTTGCAGACGCGCACTGGCTCTACAACCATACACGCGAAAGCCTGCCGGCGTTTTGGCGCCAACTGTCTGGCGACGGATTCCCGCCTCTGCCGCGGCGTGTCAGCGTATGCACGTCGCAGCGGCTTTATGCCGAGTTGGCCCGCCAGCCGGGTGTAGTCAGTGTGTGGCCTGACTTTCTGCTGGACGAGCAGATCCAGCTTGGCCTTATGACGCGGATCACAACCGATGCACAAGCCGCTTCGCTCACGCTCGGGCTCATGCTTCGAAAAGACCTGGTACTCAGCATGAGCGCCGAATACTTTGTCGACTGCATGTACAGTGCCGCGGGCGTCAACGTAACCTAGCGCCGCGCCAATCTCTTTCGGCAG
The DNA here is from genome assembly GCF_014201025.1 of Paraburkholderia sp. MM5384-R2. NCBI lineage: Bacteria > Pseudomonadati > Pseudomonadota > Betaproteobacteria > Burkholderiales > Burkholderiaceae > Paraburkholderia > Paraburkholderia sp. MM5384-R2. The sequence continues at coordinate 13,121 of NZ_JACHDI010000048.1, read as the reverse complement.
GATGCTAAGGTTTGTCTGGATAGGCTGACCGGACGGCAGTCGTGTCATATAGACGCTATGAAACTCTGCAGCACCGGGGCTGCGCACACTTAGCGCCGTCGACCATGGACAGGGTCAATGCTCGACAGTGCATATGAAGCGCCGCGCCCCGGAACAATGTCACCCAAGGTGGATCGCGACCGATTTCGTTTCAAGATAGGCATCAATGCCCTCTCGCCCCATTTCACGACCCCAGCCCGACAGTTTCAGGCCACCCCAAGGAAGCGCCGGATCGAGCACGCTATGGCTGTTCACCCACACAGTGCCGCCGCGGATTCTGCTCGCGAGCCTATGTGCGATATTCAAATCCTTCGTCCAGATGCCCGCCGCAAGCCCGTAGCAGGTATCATTCGCCTGAACGGCGATCGCGTCAACTTCCTCATCGCTAAATCGCATCGCACATACCACCGGACCAAATATTTCTTCACGGACCACGGTCATATCTGGCGTTGTACTGCCTAGCACCGTTGGGCCCACGAAGTATCCGCCCAGCTCTGTCCTTCTTTCCTCATTGAGCACGCGCGCACCGGCCAAGATGCCCGCCAAGATGTAACCTTTCACGCGTTCGACCTGCGATGCGGACACCAGGGGTCCCATTTCCGTGCCAGCGTCAAGTCCGTGTCCTAGCCGCAACTGGCTAGCAATGGCAGCAACGCCGGCGACAACCTCATCGTAGACGCGTTCATGTATATACAGTCGCGAACCTGCCGCACATACTTGTCCCGAATTGAAGAATATGGCATTGGCGGCGCCTGCGATCGCCGCTGGCAAATCTGCGTCGGGAAATACAAATACGGGCGACTTGCCGCCCAATTCGAGGGAGACTTTTTTCAGGTTCCCCGCAGATGCCTTGACGATAAGACGCCCAACCTCGGTACTTCCAGTAAAGGAAACTTTATCAACACCTGGATGCGCAGCTAGCGCCGCGCCCGCATTCCCGCCGTCACCAGTGACGATATTCAGTACCCCGGGCGGGAGCCCAGCCTCCAGTGCGAGTTCACCCAGCCGGAGAGCACTCAAAGGTGTCTCTTCGGCTGGCTTCAGGACCACCGTACACCCTGCCGCGAGCGCTGGCGCGATTTTCATCGCCGCCATCATCAAAGGCACATTCCATGCAACGATCTGTGCAACCACGCCCACTGGCTCGCGCCTGGTATATGCATGCCACTCACCCGGTAGCGACACCGGTACCGTATCGCCCGAAACCTTGGTGCACCATCCGGCGGCGTAGCGGAAATGTTCGCACGCGGCAGGCACGAAAAAGTCGCGCGCAAAGGCGATCGGCATTCCGTTGTCCAAGGTCTCGATCTGCGCGAATTCCTCGGCATGTACTGCGATCAGATCTGCCAGACGCCAGAGCAAACGAGCCCGCTCACTCGGAGCCAGCCTCGACCATACTCCCCCTTCAAGCGCCCGTCTCGCGGCCGAGACTGCCAGATCGATGTCTCTTTTGCCGCCAGCAGCAGCTGACGCGATGATCCCGGCAGTAGCGGGATCTATTACCGGAAAGGACTCGCCCGAGTCGGCATTAACCCATTGCCCGTCGATCAGAAGACGATGGGGACGTCGCAGAAAGTCCTTTACCCGCGGGTCCACCAACGTGGCGTCGCGTCTGGAGTTGTCAGGCTGTTGCATGTCACGTTTCCTTTTGAAATAGATTTATTCTGGGCTTAATGTACGGGCGCTTTAGACCGCGTTGGCAACACGGCCTGCTGAACGCAGCGTTGCGCGCATCGCCGGAATATGCATCATCTCCGCCCGCTACTCTCCAATCCTGATGGTCCGCGCAATCTTCTTGCTCGCTATGATATGGGACATGATGGACGCGCCAACAATGCCATGCACTGCAATCGGATCTCTGACATAGGCCTGCAGCGAGGTAGGCAGGATATAGCGCACACGATCGCCAAAAACATACATTTCGCTCCAGTTTTTATACGTTCTGTCCTCCGAAGCGGAGTTATCTATTCTCCGCATGACTTCTGGTTTTCGACCAATTTACCGTGCCATTAGCAAACCAATCAATTTAATGAAATTTTTATGCCATCTTTGATTACGATGCCAGAAGGTCGAACTGAGGCAAGATGGGACCACAAAATTATCTTCCGTCGGCTTTTTTACTCGAAACGACAAATTATGTGTGCCGGTCAAAGCGAGCGCGCCACGACCTCCTTCTGAATCTCATTGGCACCGCCATAAATTCGCTGAACCCGAGCGTCTGCCCACATCTTTGCAATTGGATACTCCGTCATATATCCGTAGCCTCCGTGCAGTTGCACGCATTCGTCGATCACGGTGTTCTGCAGTTCCGTGCACCACCATTTCGCCATCGCCGCCGTGGCACTGTCGAGTGTGCCGTCCATCACCCGGGCGATGCAATGGTCGATGAACACGCGCGCCACGCGCGTCTTCGTCTGGCACTCGGCCAGTTTGAAGCGCGTGTTCTGCATGTCGAACAGCGTCCTGCCAAAAGCACGGCGGTTTTTCACATATTCCGTCGTAATCGCCACTGCCCGTTCAGCCTGGGCCACACCGAGCAGGCCAAGCACCGTGCGTTCGGTGCAAAAGCCGCTCATAAGTTGACCAAACCCTTGCCCCTCCGCTCCGCCAACCAGATTCTCTGCTGGGACCCGGACGTTATCAAAGAAAAGCTCTACCGTATCCTGGCCCTTCTGCCCTACTTTCTCCAGAATGCGCCCCACCCTATATCCCTCAAGTCCCTTCGTGTCGAGCATGAACATCGAGATCCCGCGCGCACCCTCTCCCGACGTACGTGCGGCGAGCAGCACCGTATCGCCGTTATAACCGTTGCTGATAAATGTCTTTGAGCCGTTGATTACATAGTGCTCGCCGTCGCGCCGAGCCGTGGTGGCGATATTCTTTGCATCGGAACCGGCGCCTGGTTCCGTCAGCGCAAACGCGAAGATCGACTCTCCGGCCGTCAACGGTGGAATCCACCTGCGACGTTGCTCATCGGTTGCCGCATGAAGGAAAATAGGCACACCCATGTTCGCGAGAACGACACCAAATGCCGTATCGCCGACACGAGCCTGTTCCTCTATGATGATGGCTTCATGCAGGAAGCTGCCGCCCACACCACCATATTCGGACGGCACGGACGTGCACAGCATGCCGATCTCGGCGGCCTCGCGCCATACAGATCGGTCGACATACTGCTGTTCTTCCCAGCGTTTCGCATAGGGTGCTACCTCCCGTTCAAAGAACCTGCGTACCGTGCTGCGGAACGTCTCGAGTTCCGGCGTCATCCAGGGAGAAAAATATTCACTCATGGCAGTTGCCCAGTTATTCGCCGGTTTTCCGGCTGACAGAAAGAGACCCGAACAGGAATGTGAAGAGGATGCCCGCTGCAGCGGCCACGCGCGGATAGGCGAGGCCCGCATACATGTTTCCGCTTGCCGCGGCCATGGCAAACGCGGCGGCCGGAAGAAAGCCACCGGTCCAGCCAAAGCCGATGTGGTAACCAAGCGACAATGCAGTAAACCGAACCCGGGTCGGAAACAGTTCGCTCATCGCAGCGGCAAGCGGTCCGTAGGTCATCGCAGCAAACACGCCGAGAACAAACAGCAGCAGCCAGACCATGCCGCGATTGACCCGTACGGGGTCCGCCTTCGACGGATACCCCGCCGCCGTGATTGCGGCGCGCAGCGATGCTGTAAATGTGGCATTGCGCTCTTTCGCATCCGCGGCCGCGCCATCGTAGGCTTGCAACGATACCTCGCCGATCCGGATCACGGCCGGCCCACCTGCCGAGGACGCCACGTTGCTGTAATTGATACCCATCCGAACGAGTGCCGCCTTGGCGATGTCGCACGAGCTGACGAACTTCCCGGTGCCGAGCACGTTGAACTGCGTCGAACATTCATGCGGGTTCGCGACCACGACGACTGGCGCGCTTGAACCAGCTGCCTCCAACGCGGGGTTGGCATAGTGTGTGAGCCCGCGAAAAATAGCAGGGTATGAGAGCACCACCAGCGCGAAGCCTGCACAGATCACGGTCTTGCGTCCGATGCGGTCGGAGAGCGCGCCAAACAGGACAAAAAGTGGCATTGCAACGATCAGCGCCGTCGCAGAGAGCCAGTTCGCCGTCTCCACATCCACATGCAAGACCTGAGTCAGGAAAAACGGTGTATAGAAGAACGCCGCATAAAGTGCGACAGCCGCACCCGGGCCGAGGCCGAGCAGCGAACAGAGAAGCGCAGCGAGATTGCGCCGCCCCGTCAGGGCTTCACGCAGCGGCGCCCGCGACACGGCGCCATCGTCGCGCAATCGCTCGAATTCCGGTGATTCGCCCATCCGCGAGCGTATCCAGACCGAAAGGGCAAGCAGCACAAGTGAAACGAGAAATGGAACTCGCCAGGCCCAAACCATGAACGCGGCCTCACCGAAGATGCCACGCGTGGTGGACAGCACGACCTGCGAGAGCAGCAGTCCGACCATCGGCGCCAGTTGTACCCACGATGTATGAAGGCCGCGACGGTTTGGAGCACAATGCTCGACCACATACACCATCGCGCCGCCCGCCTCCCCGCCAAGCGCAAATCCCTGCACGAGACGCAGTGTCACGAACGCGAGCGGCGCAATGAGGCCCGCAGTCGCAAAGGTCGGCAGAACGCCGATCAGGGCGGTAGCGACGCCCATCAGCGCGACGCTGGAAACAAATACGCGCTTGCGCCCAAACCGGTCCGCGATGCGGCCGAAAAACACTGCGCCAAACGGCCTGACCAGATAACCTGCCGCGAAGCCGAGCAGCGTAAAGATCAGACCGGCAGTCGGATTTACCCCCGAGAAGAACTGATGGCTGATTACTGCGGCCATCGTGCCGACAAGGAACAGGTCGTACGCTTCGAAGCATGTACCGAGCGATCCGGCCAGTATGATGCGTGCCATGCCGGCGCGACCCGGTAATGCCACGCGGTCGCCAGACGTCGCCATCGAAGTGGCATCCCTATCGTCCCGCGGTTCAGCCGCAGGCGTGATCAGTTCCATCATCTGTCTCCTTGATTATTAGTTAAGCTGAATATCTGATCTACCCCTCTCTTCTGGAGGGCTTGAACGGATCAGATGCTCAGGATATGCACGCTGGCGGCGCCAGTCTCAAGACCTGTAGCAGAGCCGCCGAGCATCTGCGCGAGTCCCAGCTTCGCGCCCGGCACCTGGCGTCCGCCCGCCCGCCCGCGCAGGTGCAAAGCGACCTCACAGATATTGCGCACGCCCGACGCACTCAACGGGTGACCGAGCGAAAGCAGCCCGCCGCTCGGATTAACGGGGATGTGCCCGCCAAGCGACGTTGCACCCGAGCGCAGCAAGCTAATCCCATCGCCTCTCGCGCAGAGGCCGAGATCTTCGTAATGGACAATCTCCTCTGCGGCGAACGCATCGTGAATCTCCACGACGTCCAGGTCGCGTGGGTCCACCCCAGCCGTCTCATACGCCTTCTCGGCCGCACGCTTGCCGAGAGTGAAGGAAGTCAGATCGTCCTTTTTGAAGAAGTAGTCGCCCGACACGAGCGTCGAGGCAAGAATTCTGACCGGTCGCGACGTGTAGGCCTTTGCAAACTCCTCGGAACACAGCACGACCGCCGCTGCGCCATCCGTATTCGGGCAACATTGCAGCAGCGTAATCGGATCGACGATCGGGCGTGATGCGAGCACCTCCTCCACGGTAAAGCGCTTGCGATACTGCGCCTGCGGATTGAGCATCCCCGCGTCATGGGCCTTGACCGACACCTGCGCAAAATCAGCGGCAGTCGCCCCGTGCGTTTCCATCAAGCGTTTCGCCATCAGCGCGAACACGACCGGCATGGCCGACCCTAGGTTCCCATCGAGATCGTCCTTCGGCGGAGGAATCAGCTTGCCGGCAATCGGGCTCGTCGTCATCGATTCAACCCCAAGCGCGATACCGACCTCGCTGTATCCCGATGCGATGTCCTTGAAGAGTGAATGCACCGCTGTCGCACCGCCCGCGCAGGCGTTCTCGACGTTAATCATCTCGATGCCGGTGACTCCGATTTCCTTCAGTATTGTCTGCCCCGTGATCATCTCCGCGTAAAGACGCGACGTGTAGGCGATCTGCAGGTCGCGCGGCCTGATGCCCGCGTCCGCAATTGCCGCACGGGCCGCAGCCGAACCGAGCTGCGCAACGGTCTGATCCGGAAATTTGCCGAACTGGCTTTGCCCGATGCCGAGCACTACGACGCTTCTCATCTGTCCTCTCCTCAACGCGCTTTAGCAGGGATAAAAACGATACGCAGTCACGTCGCGACCGTCCTCGGACCAAAGCGGCGCAACTTCGACCCGCATCTTCATGCCGACGGTAAATGGCTTGCCCTCCACGGCGCGTAGCGGTGCAAAGATTTTCAGCCCTTCCGGCAGTTTCACGTAACCAACCCGATACGGCGGATTGAAATGCGAGGTCTTCATGTGAACGGTTGTTTCACAGAAGAGTTCGCCTTCACGGCTCAGCTCGCACTCCTCGACATCCTCAGCAAGGCAGTTCAGACAGAGGCCCGTCGAGGGGAAATGCACCTGGCCACACGCCCTGCAGCGCATGCCAAGCAGCACGGCGCCCTGGGGCGTCTCGCGAAACAAACCCTCGCGAAGGGGCACAATCTCATTCGTCAATTGGGGTTCCTCATCCTTGTTGATCGTCAAACGGGCACCAGCCGGTCACTTCGGCCGCATACTACGTCCCTGCCCGCCGTCTTCGGCCAGCGCGGCGCGTATTACATCGCTATTGGCCCCAGGACGGACAAACGCTGCGGGTACGGCGCAGGGTGTGCGGGAAAAACGCGGCGCCGGAGCGGGCAGCGTAACGCCGTCCGCTGTCATGAAACTGCGTCGGGCAAGGTGATGAGGATGCCGTGGCACCTCGTCAATCCTCAGTACCGGGCTCACGCACGCGGCCGCTGCCAGCGGGTCAGCACACCAGTCGTCGCGGCTACGCCGGCGAAACGCGTCGGCGAAGCGCTTGCGCCATTCGGGCCAGCGCGTCACATCGAAACGGTCCTCCGCCTCGGCCGGGTCAGGGATATCGCACAATGCAACGAGCTGCCGGTAAAACATCAGCTCGACTGCGCCCACCGCCACGTATCGCCCATCCGCGCATTCATAGACACCGTAAAAGGGAGCGCCGCCGTCCAGCAGGTTCTCACCGCGAGCGCCGGTCACACGACCGAAATGCGCGAGGGCGTAATTCATCGTCATCAACGAAGACGCCCCGTCCACCATCGCCGCCTCGACCACCTGTCCGCGTCCTGAATGCGCACGTTCGACGAGCGCTGCAAGAATACCCATCGTGAGCAGCTGGCCGCCCCCCGCGAAATCTCCTACCAGGTTCAGCGGCACGACGGGTGGCCCACCCCTCTGGCCAATGGCGTCGAGCGCTCCCGCGAGTGCAATGTAGTTAATGTCGTGACCCGGCGCCTGTTCGAGCGGGCCACCTCTACCCCACCCAGTCGCGCGGCCATAGACAAGCCTGGCATTGCGCCCGAGACAGACGTCGGGGCCGAGGCCAAGCCGCTCCATCACACCGGGCCGGAAACCCTCGATGAGCACGTCGGAGCGGGCAACGAGCGAGCGGGCCGTCTCCACGTCATCCGGCCGTTTCAGGTCAAGCGCAATCGAGCGCTGCCCCCGCGAAAACACATCGACCGGCATCGCAAGTGGATCTGCCGTCGGTGCTTCCTCCGGGCGGTCGATGCGCACGACGTCCGCCCCCATGTCCGCGAGCAGCATCGCGCAGTATGGCGCCGGTCCGATACCGCCCGCGAGCATTACCTGCAGGCTGTCGAGAGCTCCGCTCACGACTTCGCCGGCAGGATGGCGCCACCGTCGAAACGGTAGGTGCGCCCGTTATGCAGCGGGTTGCGGATGATTTCCTCGACGAACAGCGCGAACTCGGATGGCTTGCCAAGGCGCTTTGGAAACAATACGAGATCGACCATACCGGCCTTCACCTCCGATGGGACGTTCTCGTAGATCGGCGTATCGAAGGCGCCCGGCGCAATGGTCATCACGCGCACGCCGTGTGCCGCGAGTTCGCGCGCGAGCGGCATTGTCATCCCGACGAGCGCAGCCTTCGATGCGCTGTAGGCGATCTGCCCGATCTGTCCTTCGTACGCGGCACCGGAAGCGACGTTGATCACCACGCCACGCTCACCGTCCTCGTTCGGGGCGTTCTTCAGCATGGACTGCACCGCCGCACGCATGACATGCAATGTGCCGTAGACGTTGACCTTCATTACGTTGTCAAACTTGCCCATGTCGATCGGGCCATTGCGCGTAATGAGCTTTGACGGACCCGGAATCGCAGCAGCAGCCACCACCGCATGCACTGCACCGAACCGGTCGAGTGCGGCATCCACCGCACGCTGGACAGCATCCATATCTGTGATATCAGTCTGCACGAACAGCGCGCGCGCGCCGAGCTCCTTCTCAAGCGCCGCACCTCGGCCGGCATTCAGATCGAGCAGCACCACGCCACGCGCGCCTTTTTCGAGCAGGTGGCGGGCGCTTGCCTCGCCGAGTCCCGAAGCCCCGCCCGTAATCACGGTCACCATGTTTTCAATTTTCATTGTCTTACCTGTCACTGAAGTAAACTAGCAGCCGCGGAATTGCGGCTTGCGCCGCTCAGCAAAAGCTGTCATGCCTTCGGTCATGTCGAAGGACCTTCCATACTCGGCGTTGGCCTCGAGTTCGAGTTTCAATGCGGCGCTGATGTCGCGCTGTTCAAGCCCGTCGGCGACAAGCCGTTTGGTGATACGCAGGCCGAGCGGACTCTTTTCCGCAATCCGCTCTGCCAGGGCCTGCGTCCCGGTTACCAGTTGGTCCGCCGCATACAGCTTCGAAACGAAGCCAATGCGGTGCAATTCCGCGGCCGGCACCGACTCGCCGCTGAAGAGCAGATACTTTGCGTACGCTGGCCCGACGAGCCGCGGCAACAGCGCCGCCCCGCCACAACCTGGGATGACGCCGAAGTTCGAATGCGCATCGGCCAGTTTCGCAGTGTCGGAGGCGACCACGATGTCACAGTGCATTGCCAGTTCCAGTCCGCCGCCCATCGCGAGGCCATTTACGGCAGCGATCACCGGCAGCGGCAGCGTACGCACACGCTCGAAGACACGATGTACCTTCGCCAGGAACTCAAGCGGGCCTTCGCCCCCAGCGGTCGACGCGCCCACGCCTTTCAGGTCTGCGCCAGCGCAGAACGCACGCCCGGTACCGGTAATCACTAGAACACGGGTTTCACCATCACCCTTCACCGACTCCAGCGCGTGTGCAATCTCGTCAAGCATGTCCGGCGACAGCGCATTGAGCGCATCAGGCTTCGCCAAGGTAATCCACGCGACACGGTTTTCACGCCGTAATTCAATACAGGTGTACTTCATGGAATCTCACTAGTCGATTGGGCTTAAAGAACCGGAATCACGAAACCATCCGCGTCTGATCCTGCCAGTAACGCTGCCTGAGCTCGCGCTTGAGAATCTTGCCAGCCGGGCTACGAGGCAAGGTCTCGACAAACTCGACGAGCTTCGGCGCCTTCATGCTGCCGATCTGTGCCTTGCAGTGCGCAATCAATGTCTGCGCATCGAGCAACACGCCCTCCTTAAGCTGCACGACGGCACTTACCCGCTCGCCCCATTTGGGATCCGGTGTGCCGACCACGGCACAATCCTGCACGGCCGGGTGCGCCAGGATCGCCCTCTCCACTTCGGATGAGTAAATGTTGAAGCCGCCCGAAATGATCATGTCTTTCATCCGGTCTACGATGTAGAAATAACCCTCCGAATCCCGGTATCCCACATCACCGGTGTGATGCCAGCCATACGCACTCGCTGCTGCCGTCGCGTCCTGATCCCGGTAATAGCCGCTCATGACCCCGGTACCGCGGACCACCAGTTCGCCGACGTCGCCGTCAGCGAGCAACTGCCCGTCCGGTCCCATGACCTCCACGCGGCAGAATGGGGAAACGCGTCCGCAGCTCGCCAGCCGGGCGGCGTCAGCCATCCTGCCGTCGACAAAATGGTCGGCGCTGGAAAGGAACGTATTGGGTACGCCGCTTTCCGTCTGCCCGTAGATCTGACACATCACCGGACCGAACACGTCCAGCGCCTCGGCAAGCTTTCCTGGAGCCATAGGTGAGGCGCCATAGAAAAAATACTGCAAGGATGAGTAGTCCCGCTCGCGTACGTCCGGTACCGCCAGCAGATCGTAGATAACCGTTGGGGGCAGGAATGCGTGAGTAATCCCGTACCGCGGGATCGCATCGAGCAACGCGATCCTGTCAACCTTCGGGAATACAACACCTGTCCCGCCGTGCGCGAGCAGGTACTGAAATATCTGACCAGCGGCATGGGTAAGGGGTGCAGCCGCGAGGAAAACCGGTCTGCCCTTGCACGGGGCCACAGCCGTAAAGCTCGCCACGATGTTTTCGAGTGCACGATTCGACAACACGACGCCCTTGGGAAAACCGGTCGTGCCGCCCGTTGGCTGGATCACAAAGGCCCGCTCCGGATCGTGCGGCGTGTCGACCTCGGCATCCGTGACGCCGGCCAGCCATGCATCCCACGACTGCGCGTCACCTGCGGCACCGTCAACGCACACGAAGCGCGATATCCGTGGAGCGAGACGTTCGATCTCAGGCAGTGCATCCGCAAACTGACGTTGAAAAAAAAGAATGTCGCAGTCGAATCGCTCCAGGATCCGCGCGTTATCGGTCACCGAATTGCGGGGGTTAACCGGAATCCAGGTCAGGCCGCCGCGCAGGATTGAAAGCACCGCCGTGTAACCACCCGAATCGTTATAACTCAACACTGCGCCTTTGCTGCCGACCGAATAGCCATCCCGGCGCAATGCGTTAGCCGCCAGCACGGTCTGACGGCGGACCTGCGCATAGCTGGACGCCACGCCGGTTTGTGCGTCGATCAGACACGGCGCCTGCGGATCGAGGCGCCAGCCATGATCGAAAAAATCAATCGAATTCACTCCTGTGTCTCCTCACAAATCATCTTCTCGATGGCCGTCAGATCGTCGTTTGCGAACAAGGCGAAAACCCTGATGACGGTGCCAATTGTGTCTGCGAGCCAGCAACTAATTTACCCGTTGGTAACCAATGTACTCTCGGGTAAAATCTCCGTCAAGCGTGATTGACGCCAACCCGGAGACACTTATGGAAAACCCCGACCGCAACCTGCTGCATTCGTTTCACCGCCACGGCGGAGACCCAGTGCTCCTTGAAACCAATCCGCTCGCCATTGCAATGCGCGCGAGGCTGCTCATGGTGAACATCGAAAGGGGAATCGTCGAACTGGGCTTCACGCCCGGCGAGCAGTTTCTGCAGGGCGCGAACGTGATTCAGGGGGGGATCGTGAGCGCAATGCTGGATTTTGCGCTTGGGTTCGCCGCGCTCGCGACCGTGCAGCAATCGCAATCGGTCGCGAGCGCAACGCTCAACGTGTCATTCCTGCGGGCGGCGAAGTCCGGCACTTATGTTGCCCGTGGCGAGCTGGAGCGGCTCGGGCGTTCGCTCGCGTTTACCCGCGGTGTGCTGCTGGAGTGCGGTGACCGTCCTGTCGCCACCGCCACGTCAGCACTTTCGATCGTCGGCATCGCTTAAGTGAGGCGCAGCACACCGTGAGAATCATCGAAGTCAGGTCCAGGCGGGGGGCCGGGACGCCGAATCTACCGCGGCCGTCTCTTCGACGGCTGCAGCCCATGGACGAAAAGGTCGAGAAAATGAGCTGTGACGTCGGCCGGCTGCATCTCACCGCCTGGCTGGAACCAGGTCGCGATGCCATTGAAACCGCCAAATATCGCGTAGGAAACCATTTTTGGATCACACACACGGATCGACCCATCCTCGACGCCCTGCGCAACGATGCCGCGCAGTGCCTTGTCGAGCCGGTTTGCCAGCACCCTGAGCTTCGCGCGGCTCTCGGGGCGCAGGGGTTGCAGCCCTGTACGGATCAGGCATGCGCCGAAATCGTTGGTCATCAGTTCCGTGTAGCGCGTCAGGAAGTCGCCCAGTTTCTGCATGCCCGACTCCGTGCCGTTCTCCGCTTCCTCGAGCGCTGCCTGCATGTGCTGCAACGCCATCCGGTTGCATTCGAACAGGATATCGTCCTTGTCTTTGACATAGTAGTAAAGCGCCGGTTTCGTAACGTTAAGACGTTTGGCGAGTTCTTCGAGAGTCGTGTTGTAGTACCCGGTTTCGTTGAAGGCGCGCGCCGCCGTTTCAAACAGCACGGCGCGGCGGAGGCGATGCTGCTCCTCCTGGCCAAGGCTTTCCTGGCCCCATCTGAGAGTCGCGTTGCGGCGAGTTTTGGCCTGTGACTTTTTCTCTTGTGCGTTCATTTCGATCAGCGCGGTATCCGGATTGCTTTTGACTGTCGTATTCTAATCTGTGTCCGTTGCCGGTCGGGTAGTCGCCGATATCGCGTACCTGGTCTTTCCTCTCCCCCTTTTAAATCCCGCGAATTCAACATCCGTCCTGCGCCAGTACTGAAGCACCATTATTTTTCAATTTGGTCGCTGCATACAACGTTTCTGAACGCATTGTCTAGGAACCGTATCCGGCCTCCGTCGGGCCGGTACGGGAAAAAGCACGATCCCGAAGGATTGGTTGCCGACTAGCGGACGGGCACGCTGGAAGGGTCATCTCGCGAGGTTTGTGTCGCACCGGGCTTTCGCGCGACGTCGCACTCGCGTGGTACAGCGGCCCCGACTCTGCGCCGCCGCGTGAGATCCGGCTTCGTGCAAGCAGCGACTGCGGCGCCTTGGCCGCCGCTGCGCTCGCGCCACGGCGCTAGCATCACCTCAGCCGGGAAGGAGCGCGTGCCGCTGCCTACGATAGCCTGGCTCGACAGGGGGACACGGCCAGCGTCGGCACGTTGCTCTCGCCTGCCTGTCCCGCGGCCCGCGAATGCCGAGGCGCAGACATGCTGCGCCCTCTCCCCGGTGAATGTGTTAGGGCAATGCTGATCAAGCCGTGTAAACGCGGCTGATTGAGATGGCACATGCGTAAACTTTCCGAATCACGAATGAAGATGGTCATTCCGGTTCGTT
>NZ_JACHDI010000047.1:0-36614 GCF_014201025.1 Paraburkholderia sp. MM5384-R2 | reverse complement strand
TTCGTCGAACGGGTTCATCGACATTTTCACGTTCGCGATATCGACGCCCGTACCGTCCGATTTCACGCGGACCTTCACGTTGTAGTCGACCACTCTTTTCACTGGCACCAGAATTTTCATGCACACGCTCCAAAGTTACGAATACGTCAACCCGATGAACATTATAGCGACTGCCCTCATGACAGCCGTGTCGCGGGCGCTTTGCGGAAGGATATCGCTCCTCAGCGGCGTGACGGCAATACCGAACGATCGCTCTAATTTAATCTCCAAAAAACCCGGGAGACAACCCCGGGTTCCGACTCAGACCTCTAATTTCGCATTGCCGTCGTGTTCTGCGAGGCCCGCGGGCGTTGCGTCACCAGGAGGTGATCACCGAGCCGCCGAATTTGCTGTCGACGAACTGCTTCACTTCCGGCGAGTGGTACGCCGCGACGAGCTTCGCGACCCACGGCTTGTTCTTGTCCGCTTCGCGAATCGCGATCACGTTCACGTAGGGACCTTTCCGGTCCTCGATCGCGATAGCGTCCTGCGTCGGCTTGAGGCCCGCTTCCATCGCGAAGTTGGTGTTGATCGCGGCGGCATCGACATCGCCCAGCGAACGCGGAATCTGCGCCGCGTCAAGCTCGACGATCTTTAGTTTCTTCGGATTGTCGACGATGTCGAGCGGCGTCGCCTTCAGGCCCGCCTCGGCGCGCAGTTTCAGCAAGCCCTGCTTCTGCAGCAACAGCAGCGCGCGGCCGCCGTTGGTCGGGTCGTTCGGCACGGCGATCTTCGCGCCCGGCTGCAGTTCGGCGAGCGACTTCACCTTCTTCGAGTAGATACCCATCGGGTACGTGACCGTATCGGCGATACGGATTAGCTTGTAGCCGCGATCCTTCACCTGCGCCTGCAAGTACGGGTCGTGCTGGTAGCTGTTCGCGTCCAGATCGCCGCCCGCGAGCGCCGCGTTCGGCTGCACGTAGTCGGAGAATTCGACGATCCTGATGTTCAGGCCGTTCTTCGCGGCGACCGTCTTCACGACGTCCATGATCTGCGCGTGCGGGCCGCCGGTGACACCAACCTTGATCGTGTCTTCGGCATGCGCCGCGGTAGTGGCGAACAGCGTTGCCGCGCCGAATGCGGCGGCCAGCTTGAGAATGAAGCGACGTTGCATGATGGACCTTTTCCGAATCTTTATTAGCGGGCTTCCGAACGCCCTTGTTTATTTGTGGCTCAGACGACGCACGAGCCAATCCCCAAACGACTGCACCAGTTGCACGAACACGATCAGTATCAGCACGACCGCGAGCATCACTTCTGGCAGGAAGCGCTGATAGCCGTAGCGGATGCCGAGGTCACCAAGACCGCCGCCGCCGATCGCGCCGGCCATCGCCGAATAGCCGACCAGCGACACGAACGTGATCGTCAACCCAGCGACCACGCCCGGCAGCGATTCCGGCAACAGCACCTTGAAGACGATCTGGCTGGTGGTCGCGCCCATCGCCTGGGCCGCCTCGATGAGCCCGCGATCGACCTCGCGCAGCGCGGTTTCGACCAGACGCGCGATGAACGGCGCCGCGGCGATCGTCAGCGGCACGATCGCGGCCGCGGTGCCGATTGACGAACCGACGACAAGTCGCGTAAACGGAATCACCGCGACCAGCAGGATGATGAACGGCGTCGAGCGCACCGCGTTGACGATCACGCCCATCACGCGATTCAACGCGACGTTTTCGAGCACGCCCTGGCGGTCGGTCAGATACAGCAGCACGCCGAGCGGCACGCCGACCACAGCGCCAACCAGTCCGGAGACGCCCACCATGATGAGCGTCTCCCAGAACGACTGGACGAACATATCGAACATTTCACTCAACATGCGAGAGCTCCTCCACTACGACACCCTGCTCGCGCAGAAACGTGATCGCCTGCGCGACCTTGGCCGGATCGCCGCCCGCGAGTACCGCGAGCGAGCCGAACGCCTGCCCCTGGATTTCGTCGATCTGGCCGTGCAGGATGTTGAAGTCGAGCTCGTAGCGGCGAATCGTCTCCGACAGGATCGGCTGATCGACGCCCGAACCGGTGAACGCGAGGCGCAGCAGATGGCCGCTGCCGGTCTTCAACCGCTGCGCGACGCGCGCCTTCATGGCGGGCGGCAGCTCCTGCGCGATCACGTCGCCGATCAGTGCGCGCGTGACTTCGTGGTGCGGCTGCAGGAACACGTCGATCACCTTGCCCTCTTCGACGACGCGGCCTGCGTCGAGCACCGCGACGCGATCGCAGACCTGCTTGATCACGTCCATCTGGTGAGTGATCAGCACGATCGTCAGGTTCAGTTCGCGGTTGATGCGCTTGAGCAGATCGAGGATCGCGCGGGTGGTTTCGGGGTCGAGCGCGGAGGTCGCCTCGTCGGACAGCAGCACCTTCGGCTTGCTCGCAAGCGCACGCGCGATGCCCACGCGCTGCTTCTGCCCGCCGCTGATCTGCGCCGGATAGCGGTCCTTCTGCGCCGACAGACCGACGAGCTCGAGCAGCGGCAGCACGTTCGCCTCGATCTCGTCGCGCTTCATGCCGGCCAGTTCGAGCGGCAGCGCGACGTTCTCGTACACGGTGCGCGACGACAACAGATTGAAGTGCTGGAAGATCATGCCGATCTCGCGACGCGCGTCGCGCAGTTGCGCGGCGGGCAGCGTCGTCAGATCGCGGCCGTTCGCGAGGATGTTGCCCTCGGATGGGCGCGTCAGCAGGTTGATCGTGCGCACGAGCGTGCTCTTGCCCGCGCCGCTGCGGCCGATGATGCCGAACACCTCGCCCGCCGGAATCGTCAGATTGACGTTGTGCAGCGCCTCGACCCACCCCCGGGGTCCGGCAAACCGCTGGGAAACATTGCGTATTTCGATCATGGACAAACGAAAACGGCGGAGGCTGCCGGCGAGCATCGTGCTCCCGGCAAGCGGCCGCCGTTTCTTTTATTGGGATTTGAGGTCGTCATTCTACCGCAGCGACGACATGCCCTTTAATAATCAATTTCGATCTTTTCATAACCTGAGGGCATTAGAGCCGCGCCTTATGCACGAAGCTCACGCGCTGCGCGCCGCTGCGACTATGATCGGGCCACCCCTCTTCAGCACAGGCCGCCGCCATGCAGACTTCTCCGAGCCACACCGTGCGCGCGAGCGCAGGCAGTCTCAATAAAGATGCGCCGCAGCGCGGGTCGGTGACGACCGGCGATGGCATCGAGTTGCCGCTGTATCGCTGGCGGCCGAACGGGTCCATACGCGCGACGGTCGCGCTGCTGCACGGCCTCGCCGAACACGCCGGCCGTTACGCCGCCGTTGCGGGCCGGCTCAACGCGGCGGGCATCGAAGTCGTCGCGATCGATCTGCGCGGCCACGGCCACGCGCCCGGCAAGCGCGCCTATGTGAAACGCTTCGACGACTACCTGCTCGATGCGCAGGCGCTGCTCGACGCCGCCGCGCAAAGCTGTGCGCCGTTATTCCTGATGGGCCACAGCATGGGTGGCGCGGTGGCGGCGCTGTATGCGATAGAGCGCCTCGACGCGAGCGGGCGGCGCCTCGCCGGCCTGATCCTGTCGAGCCCCGCGCTCGCGCCGGGCCGCGACGTGCCGAAGTGGATGCTCGCGCTAAGCCAGGTGATCAGCCGCGTCTACCCAAGCTTCCCGGCGATGAAGATCGACCCTGCGCTGCTCTCGCGCCTTCAGCCGGTGGTCAAAGCCAACCTCAACGATCCGCTCGTGCATCACGACGCGATTCCGGCGCGCACGGGCGCCGAGCTGCTGCTCGCGATGGCGCGCATCGAACGCGGACGCGCGAGGCTGCGCATGCCGCTGCTCGTGTTTCATGGCACCGACGACAAAGTGACCGAGCCCGACGGCAGCCGCGCGTTCGGCGAGCACGCGGGCTCGCCGGACAAGACGCTCACGCTGCACGAGGGTAGCTACCACGAGACGATGAACGACCTCGATCGCGATCGGGTGATCGAGGCGTTGGTCGAGTGGATCGAAAGGCGGGCGGTTGGACCGGGTTGACAAGACGCGGCGCTTGCTGGCCGTCGACTAGCGCTTCCACTCCGGCGCGCGTTTGTCGATGAAAGCCTGCACGCCTTCGAGCGCCGAGTCGTCCATCATGTTGCAGGCCATCGTCTGCCCCGCAAGCTGGTACGCGGCTTCGATACCCATTTCGAGCTGCCGGTAGAACAGGCCCTTGCCCGCGCTGACAGCTTCGACCGGCTTTGCGCAGATGCTCGCGGCGAGCCGCGCGACTTCGTCGTCGAGCGCATCGGCTGGGGCGACGCGGTTCACGAGCCCCTGCTGGCGCGCTTCGGCGGCGTCGATGAAATCGCCGGTCAGCAGCATTTCTAGCGCGGCCTTGCGCGAGAGGTTGCGCGACAGCGGCACCGACGGTGTCGCGCAGAACAATCCGAGGTTCACGCCCGATACGGCGAAGCGCGCGGTATCGGCGGCGACCGCGAGATCGCACATTGCGACCAGCTGGCAGCCGGCGGCGGTCGCGATGCCATGCACGCGCGCGATCACCGGCTGCGGAATGCGCTGGATCGTCAGCATCAGCTTCGTGCAGCGCGCGAACAGCTGCTGGTAATAAGCAAGCGATGGCGCCGCGCGCATTTCCCTCAGGTCGTGCCCCGCGCAGAACGCGCGGCCAGCGCCGGCAATCACGACCACGCGGGCATCGGTCTTCGCGATCCCGGTCAGTGTCTGCTGCAGTCCGTCGAGCAACGCTTCGGACAGCGCGTTGAACGCATCGGGCCGGTTCATCGTCACGCGCACGACGCCCGCTACGCGATATGCGTCGTGTTCGACCGTGACCAGCGACGCGTCGCCGGTGCTGGCGGGACTGGCGTTCATGGCTCGCTCCTCGGTACGTGAATGTCGATTTTCGCTCGCTGGCTTTCGAGCCACTGTCGCCGCGTGCAGTCGGGCAACCTCAGATCTCCGCCAGCGACCGCAGGTGCGCGACAACGCTGCGCCCGAGCGCCGACAGGTTGTAGCCGCCCTCGAGACAGCTGACGATGCGCCCACGCGCATAACGCCGCGCGATCTCCCGCATCTGGTCGGTGATCCACGCGTAATCGTTTTCGACGAGGCCCATGTTGCCGAGGTCGTCCTCGCGATGCGCGTCGAAGCCGGCCGAGATGAACAGCATCTCCGGCCTGAATTCGTGCAGGCGCGGCAACCACAGCATATCGACCGCTTCGCGCACGGCCATGCCGTTCGAACGCGCCGGCATCGGCACGTTGCACATGTTGGACGCCTGGTTGTCGGCGCCCGTGAACGGATAGAACGGGTGCTGGAAGATACTGCACATCAGCACGCGCGGGTCGCCCGAGAACGCGGCCTCGGTGCCGTTGCCGTGATGCACGTCGAAGTCGATGATGGCGACGCGCGCGAGACCATGCACGTCGAGCGCGTGGCGCGCGGCGATCGCAATGTTGTTGAAAAAGCAGAAGCCCATCGCACGCGCCGGCTCCGCGTGATGGCCCGGCGGCCGCACGCTGCAGAACGCGTTGTCGTAGCGGCCTTCGATCACCGCGTCGGTGGCGGCGACCGCCGCGCCCGCCGCGCGCAGCGCGGCCTGCCACGTGTGCGGATTCATCGTCGTGTCGGGATCGATCTCGGCGACGCCCTCGACGGGCGAGCGACCGCGGATGTAGTCGACGTGCGCCTGCGTGTGCACTCGCAGCAACGCGGCCTCGTCGACGAGCGGCGGCGATTCGCGCTCGATCAGCGCGT
This sequence comes from Paraburkholderia sp. MM5384-R2, assembly GCF_014201025.1. Lineage (NCBI taxonomy): Bacteria > Pseudomonadati > Pseudomonadota > Betaproteobacteria > Burkholderiales > Burkholderiaceae > Paraburkholderia > Paraburkholderia sp. MM5384-R2. The sequence goes on along the minus strand of NZ_JACHDI010000047.1, from coordinate 30,868 downwards.
CGATGCGGCTTGCGATCAGTTGATCCTCGATCGCCTGCAGGCGCGCGGGACACTCGGGGTGCCACTGCCCCATGTCGTGCAGCAGACAGTCGGGGTGGGAATAGAAGCCTGTTGCCATAGTTCGTGTTGTGCGTCTCTTCTACGGCGCGACGCATGAACTGCGCGCGCGGCGTGTCTCCGTCGAGCGGCGCGCGCCCCCGCGCGCCTCCATTCGTCAAGTTACCACACGATGCCGCTGTCGCCGATTCAGCACGGTTTTGCGGGAGTCGTCGGATATACTTCCCCGACCCGTTATTCGCCGTTTCGTTCCTGCCGCTTTCCGACTGCTTCCAGCCTTTCACGCATCGCGCTCACTGCTCACCATGACCGTCAAGCTTGCTCTGTCCGCAGGATCCCCACGCAACCGTCTTCGCCTCGGCACCCACGCCGCCTCACTGATCGTCGCATCGTGCATGTTCATCGCAGCAAGTCCCGCGAGCGCGCAACGCGCCACGAGGAAAGCACTGGTGCAACTCGCGCAGAGCCAGCCGCAGCAGCCGGTACCGCAAGGACAGACGTTCGAGGAAGAAATCATCCCGCAGCGCTATGCGCACAACGCGAACGTCGATGCGTTCATCAACGAGATGGTCGCACGCTACGATTTCGACGAAGCGTCGCTGCACGCGCTGTTCACCGGCGTCAGCTACTCGGCGACCGCGGTGAAGCTGGTCACCCCGTCGCCGACGCCGTCGGTCAAGAACTGGCGCTCGTATCAGGCGCGCTTCCTCGACCCGGTGCGCGTCAATGCCGGCGTGCAGTTCTGGCGCGAGAACCGGGCCACGCTGCAGCGCGCGTATCAGGAGTTCGGCGTGCCGCCGGAGATGATCGTCGGCATCATCGGCGTCGAGACGATCTACGGTCGCTACATGGGTAATTTCCGCGTGCTCGATGCGCTGACCACGCTGAGCTTCGATTATCCGAACACCGCGAATCGCGCGGACCGCCAGGCGACCTTCCGCAAGAATCTCGAAGACTACCTGGTGTGGACGCGCGACGCGCAGATCGACCCGAACACGGTGCTCGGCTCGTACACCGGCGCGATCGGCATTCCGCAGTTCCTGCCGAGCAGCATCGTCCAATACGCGGTCGACTACGAAGGCAACAAGCGCATCGATCTGCGCACGAGCGATGCGGATGCGATCGGCAGCGTCGCGAATTATCTGCGCCAGAACGGCTGGGAAAGCGGCCGGCCGGTGGTATGGCGAATCGGCTCGGACGCGGGCAGCCTCGGTGTCGCGCAGGCCGCGGCCAATGGGCAGCCGGAGCCGCACTGGCCGCTCGACCAGTTGCTGCGTGCCGGCCTCGTGCTGAACGAGCCGAACGTCGACATTGCTTCCGAAGCGGGCACCCCGGTCACGGTGGTCGATCTGCCGACACCGGGACGCGGCACCGAGTTCGTGCTCGGCCTGAAGAATTTCTACGTGCTCACGCGCTACAACCGCAGCTTCTTCTATGCGCTTGCGGTGTATCAGCTGGGTCAGAAGGTCAAGGCGCAGATGCAAGCGATCGACGCGGCGAATGCCGCAAAAGCGGCCAACAACGGCGGCGCGTCGCAAGGCCAGGCGGATCAGTCGAACTCTGATTCGCAGTGAGTCACGGCGCGAGTCGCCGCGGGCGCCTCGCGTTGAAAAACCCAAAAAAAGCGCCGGCTCGACCGGCGCTTTTTATTAGCTCGTGTGCCCGCGAAGGCGCCCGGCGACCCGCTTACGCGGGAAATACCCCCGTGGACAGGTAACGGTCGCCGCGATCGCAGACGATGAACACGATCGTCGCGTTCTCGACCTGACGCGCGATGCGCAGCGCGACTTCGCACGCGCCACCCGACGAAATGCCCGCGAAGATGCCTTCGACCGACGCCAGGCGGCGCGCCATCGCCTCGGCCGCGGATTGACTGACGTTCTCCACGCGGTCGACGCGGCTGCGGTCGAAGATTTTCGGCAGATACGCTTCCGGCCACTTGCGAATACCCGGAATACGCGAGCCCTCTTCCGGCTGCGCGCCGATGATTTCGATCTGCTGGTTCTGCGTTTTCAGATACGTCGACACGCCCATGATCGTGCCGGTCGTGCCCATCGACGACACGAAGTGCGTGATGCGCCCTTCCGTGTCGCGCCAGATTTCCGGGCCCGTGCCTTCGATGTGCGAGGCCGGATTGTCCGGGTTCGCGAACTGATCGAGGATGATGCCCTTGCCTTCGCGCTGCATCTGCTCGGCGAGATCGCGCGCGTACTCCATGCCGCCTTTGACAGGCGTCAGGATGATTTCCGCGCCGTAAGCGGCCATGCTCTGGCGGCGCTCGACCGACAGATCTTCCGGCATGATCAGCACCATCTTGTAGCCGCGGACCGCGGCGGCCATCGCGAGCGCGATGCCGGTGTTGCCGCTCGTCGATTCGATCAGCGTGTCGCCCGGCTTGATGCGTCCGCGCGCTTCGGCCTTCTTGATCATCGACAACGCCGGCCGGTCTTTCACCGACCCCGCTGGATTGTTGCCCTCGAGCTTCGCGAGGATCACATTGTTGCGGCTACGGATCTCGTCGTCGGGAAGCCGGACGAGTTGTACGAGCGGCGTATTGCCGACCGTGTCTTCAATCGTTTTGTATGCCATATGGGGTCTAGCGATCGATGCGCGAAAGAGTGTCTTCAATCCATCGATTCTAAACCACGATCTCCGGCGCTGCCCTGCAGCCCTTCTGCCCGCATGGATGCATGGTGGTTGCTACGCAAAAAGCCCGCGGCTGCGAGCCGCGGGAAAGCGTGTGTACCAATCGATGCAATGGAACGTTCGCGAACCGTGCGCGCCGCAAGCCGCTCGTCAGCATGGCACGCGCAAGGCTCGCGGCCGCTTACTTCTTCACCGCCACTGCGGCGGCGCCCTTCTGCGTGGCGGCGGACGCGGCCGTAGCGGCCGGCTCCTTGCCCGCCGCAGCTGCCGCAACCTGCGTGCTAGCAGCCGCGCCAGCCGGTCCGACAGCGAGACCCTCCGCCTGCAGGCGCTCGATGGTGTGCCCGCCCATGCCCTTGACGCGCTTGCCGAAATCCGCCGCGTCCTTGAACGGGCCGTGCGCATTACGTTCCTCGACAATCGCTTTGGCTTTTGCCGGACCGATGCCCTTGATGCCGCGCAGCGCGTCTTCGTCAGCCGTGTTGACGTCGACCGCCGCATACGCGTGGCCGAAAGCGGCGAGCATCGCCGCGGTAACCAGTACTTTTCGAAACATATTGGAATCTCCCTGTTGCCACTGGCCGGCGACCATCACCGGCCAGGAGATTCCAGTTTAAAGAGGATGACGTACGAATCACACCTGGCCGAACAGCCAACGCACGTAACGATCGACACCTTCCTGCACGCTCAGAAACGGCGCGTCGTAGCCGGCCGTGCGCAGTTTCGACTGATCGGCCTGCGTGAAGCACTGATACTTGCCGCGCAGCGCGTCGGGGAACGGAATGTATTCGATCAGCCCGCGTTGCACCTGATCCGCGAGCGACAGCGCCGGCTCGTTGTTCAGCGCGCGCAGCGTGTTGACCACGGTGCTCGCGATATCGTTGAACGGCTGCGCGCGGCCGGTGCCGAGATTGAAAATGCCTGACTTCTCCGGATGATCGAAGAAGAACAGGTTGACCTTGACGACGTCTTCGACCGAGATGAAATCGCGCGTCTGCTCGCCGGCCGCATAGCCGTTGTACTCGCCGAACAGCTTGACCTTGCCCTCGGCGCGGAACTGGTTGAAGTTGTGAAACGCGACCGACGCCATGCGCGCCTTGTGCGTTTCGCGCGGACCGTAGACGTTGAAATAACGGAAGCCCACGATCTGGCTCTTCGCGGTGGGCAGCACGCGGCGAATCACCTGATCGAACAGGAACTTCGAATAGCCGTACACGTTCAGCGGCTGCTCGACCTCGCGCTCCTCGACGAAGCGGCTCGAGCCGCCATACGTCGCCGCCGACGACGCGTACAGGAACTGGACATTCTGCGCGAGGCAGATGTCCAGCACGTCGCGGCTATAGCGGTAGTTGTTGTCCATCATGTAGCGGCCGTCGGTTTCCATCGTGTCCGAGCAGGCGCCTTCGTGGAATATCGCGCGCACCTTGCCGAAGTCGCCGCGCCTGAAGCGCTCGACGAATTCGGTTTTGTCGAGATAGTCGTCGATTTCGCAGTCGACCAGATTCCTGAACTTGTCCGCTCGCGTGAGGTTATCGACGGCGATGATGCGCTGTTCGCCGCGCTCGTTGAGCGCCTTCACGAGATTGCTGCCGATAAAACCGGCCGCGCCGGTGACGATGACGGTCATGGTGATCCTGCGGTAGTGAGCTTCGTTCAGTCAACGCCGCGCGAGGTCCGCTGGTCCGTCGGACGACGGCGCCCCGCGGGCTGCATCAGGAAAAGAGTTCGTCGTAGTCGACGGTGGCGGTGCCCAGTTTGCCGACCACGATGCCGGCCGCGCGATTCGCGAGTCCGACCGCGTCGACGAGCGAAAGACCCGCGCCGAGCATCGCGGCGAGTGTCGCGATCACGGTGTCGCCCGCGCCCGACACATCATACACTTCGCGCGCAACGGCCGACGCGTGCAGGATGCCATCGTCGGAGAACAGCGTCATGCCCTCCTCCGAGCGCGTCAGCAGCAGCGCCTTGAACTGGAGCTCGGCGCGCAGTTTCGTGACGCGCGCGATCAGATCTTCCTCGGACTTCCACTGTCCGACGACCTCGCGCAATTCCGCGCGATTCGGCGTGATCAGCGTCGCGCCGCGATAGCGCTCCCAGTCGTCGCCCTTCGGATCGACGAGCACCGGTTTGCCGGCCGCGTGCGCCTTCGCGATCATTTGCGTGACGTGCGTGAGGCCGCCCTTCGCGTAGTCGGACATCAGGATCACGTCGTACGATGGCAGCAGCTCGTCGAAACGCGCGAGGCCCGCGAGCAGCACCTCGTGTGCCGGCGAGTTTTCGAAATCGACGCGCAGCAACTGCTGCTGACGCGACAGCACGCGCAGCTTGATCGTCGTCAGCAAGGCCGGATCGCGTTCCAGATGCGGCGTGACGCCGCTTTCGCCGAGCAGCTGCACGATGCGCTCGCCGGGCTCGTCGTGACCGACCACGCACAAAAGACCCGCCTGCGCGCTGAGCGCGACCGCGTTGCGCGCGACGTTCGCCGCGCCGCCCAGCCGATCTTCCTGGCGCTGCACGTGCACGACCGGCACGGGCGCCTCCGGAGAAATGCGGTTGACGTCGCCGAACCAGTATCGGTCGAGCATCACGTCGCCGACCACCAGCACGCGCGCCGCGTTGAGCTGCGCGCGCGGCACGACCGTGAGCGTCTGCGCCGTCGTGGACGCAGGCGCCGCGGGCATGGCCTCAGGCATCGACCGGAAGTTCAGAGGGTTGGGCATAGGGGCGTCCAATGGCGTGGTAGTCGATACCGAGCTCGGTCATCGCGTCCGGTTCGTACAGATTGCGGCCGTCGAAAATCAGCGGTGTCTTCAGCACCGATTTCAGATGCACGAAATCAGGACTCTTGAACTCCTTCCATTCGGTCACGATCACGAGCGCGTCGGCGCCGATCAGCGTTTCGTCCTGAGTGCTCGTGAACGTGAGACGCGCCAGCTGCTCCGGCGCAGCGTGCAGATCCATCGCGAATACGCGACGCGCCTCGGTCACGGCGACCGGATCGTACGCACGCACGTTCGCGCCGCGCGCAAGCAACTCGCCGATCACGCGACGGCTCGGCGCCTCGCGCATGTCGTCGGTATTCGGCTTGAACGCGAGACCCCACACCGCGAACGCGCGGCCGCTCAAATCCTCGCCGAGCTTCGCGGTGATCTTGTTCACGAGCACGTCCTTCTGCTGGTAGTTCACTTCCTCGACCGCCTCGAGAATCCGCAGGTTGTGGCCGCTCTCGCTCGCGGTGCGAATCAACGCCTGCACGTCCTTCGGGAAGCACGAGCCGCCATAGCCGCAGCCCGCATACAGGAAGTGATAGCCGATGCGCGGATCGGAACCGATGCCGCGGCGCACCGCTTCGATGTCGGCGCCGACCTTGTCCGCGAGATTCGACATCTCGTTCATGAACGAGATGCGCGTCGCGAGCATCGCGTTGGCCGCGTACTTGGTGAACTCGGCCGAGCGAACGTCCATGTACAGCGTGCGTTCGTGATTGCGGTTGAACGGCGCGTACAGACGCTTCATCATTTCGCGCGCCCGCACGCCCGGTTCGTCTTCGTCGATACCGATCACGATACGGTCGGGGCGCATGAAGTCGTCGACGGCCGCACCTTCCTTCAGGAACTCGGGATTAGACACGACCGAGAAGCGATGCTGCGCGCTGCCGGCGAGCCCGCGTTTCGCGAGCTCTTCATTGATCACCGCGCGCACGCGCTGCGCGGTGCCGACCGGCACCGTCGATTTGTCGACGATCACCTTGAAACCATTCATCGTGCGGCCGATGTTGCGCGCGGCCTCAAGCACATATTGCAGATCGGCGGAGCCGTCTTCGTCGGGCGGCGTGCCGACCGCGATGAACTGCACGTCGCCGTGCGCGACGCTCGCGGCGACATCGGTCGAGAACGTAATGCGGCCAGCCGCGCGCGTGCGGGCGATCATCTCCTGCAAGCCCGGTTCGTGAATCGGCACGCCGCCTTTGTTGAGGATGTCGATCTTGCGCTGATCGACGTCGAGACAGAAGACGTCATTGCCGATTTCGGCGAGACACGCGCCGGTGACAAGGCCCACATAGCCGGTGCCGATAATGGTGATTTTCATACGCTTTCCGGTGGAAGGTTCCGGTAATGAATGCCGCTCATGAGGCCGGCGATAAACTCGTTGCGAAATTCGCGGAGCGGTTGCGTCGCAATGAACGCCGACGCGGCCAAAGCCGCCCGTGCAGCGTCAACTCGACGCGGTAATCGGCTCGACGCGGCGCGGCGCATAGGTTTCCCAGCCGCTGCATCCGGGGCACTGCCAGTAGAAAAGCCGCGCCCGGAAACCACAATTCTGGCACGTATAGCGTGGCAGATTCTTGGTGCGCTGGCGGATCAGTGTGTGCATCAGTTCGAGCTCGCTGCGCCGCGGCTCTTCGGCGACGGCCTGCTGCGCTTCGAGCAGACGCGTCATGCCGGCCAGATTCGGCGACTTCTGCATCTGCGTGCGCGCGAGCGCATGCGCGGCATCGGCGCCGCGCAGCGACGCGACGTACTGATACGCGACGTCGAGCAGATCGTTGCTCGGATGACGGTCGACCCACGTAGTCAGCAGATCGGCGCCCTCCTGCGCGCGGCCGAGCGCTTCATACGCCTTCATGATTTTCTCGGCGACGAGCGGCAGATACGCGGGGTTCTGCTCCTCGACGCCGCGCCATTGACCGATCGCCGCTTCGGACGCGCCGCCGGCCGCGTCGACGTCGCCGAACAGGATCGTCGCGCGCACGTTGGTCGGGTTCGCCTTCAGCGCGAGACCGAGCTGATGACGCGCTTCGTCCGGTTTCTTCTGCTGCAGCGCTTCCTGAGCAAGTTCGCAATGGAACTGCGCGATTTCCTTGTCGAGCGACGGTGCGCCCATCGTTTCGAGATGTCGCGCGGTATCGATCGACTTGACCCAGTCCTTCTCGATCTCGTAGATCGTCAACAGCGCGCGTTGAGCGCCGAGTGCGTAATCGCCCGCCTGCAGCGAGCGGAAGGTTTCCTCGGCACGGTCGAGCAGACCCGCTTTCAGGAAGTCCTGGCCGAGTTCGTACAACGCGTGATCGCGCTCACTGACAGGCAGGTCCGCACGGCTCAGCAGATTTTGATGCACGCGGATCGCTCGATCCGTTTCGCCGCGCCGACGGAACAGATTGCCGAGCGCGAAATGCAATTCGACCGTTTCAGGGTCGAGCTTGACGACCTCGATGAATGCGTCGATCGCCTGGTCGGGCTGCTCGTTGAGCAGGAAGTTCAGGCCGCGAAAATAGGACCGCGGCAGGTTCGCGCTCTCGGACAGCAGCGTCTTGAGGTCGTAGCGCGCCGCCATCCAGCCGAACGCGAATGCGACGGGTATGACCAGCAGCCACCAGAAGTCTAGATCCATGCGATTAATGCAAATGTGCGGGAAAGCGAAAACGAAAAGCCGCGCTCAGAGCGCGCGGCGCAACGGAGTTCAGATCAGCGGCGGCATCGGCGGCTGCTCGACGACGGCTGGAGTTTCGCGCGCCACGCGCAACTCGCGCCTGAGCCGGCCATTCTCCATGCGCAGACGTACGACGGCCGGCATCGCCGACACGAGCCCCGCGAGCAAGCCGATCACGAAAAACGCGAGACCGATCAGAATCAGAGGCGCCGACCAGACGTAGCCGGCGAGGAAATTCAGCGTAGCGGGTTGCGTGTTGGAGAGCGCCAGCACCAGCAGCAGCACGAACACCAGCACACGGATCAGCCAGACGATAAATTTCATGAATAGATCTCTTGACGGCAGTTGCGGGGTGACGCCGGCTCGATGACGCGTCGCGCCACGGTGTTGCCCGCGCCGAAGTGACCCGTATTGTAATGGATGACCTCGGGGCTGGGCAGCAAGTGGCGGGATGGCGCACTTACGGGTGATTCGCGAAATGCAAAGGCCGCACCGGGAGGCGCCCTCTTCTCAAACGATGGTCGAAAAAAAAGCGCCCGAAGGCGCTTTTCCTGGTCTTTTGCCGACTGGCTTTGGCCGCTGACGCTAGCTATGCCACGCTGCAAGACGCACAGCGGAGTCATTAAAGGTCGTCATCCGGCTCTTCGGCCTTCAGCGGCTCGCCCGCGCGACGATCCACCCGCTCGCGCAATTCCTTGCCTGGCTTGAAGTGCGGTACGTACTTCTCAGGTACCAGCACCTTCTCGCCCGACTTCGGATTGCGTCCAACGCGGGAGGGACGGCGGTTGAGCCCGAAGCTGCCGAAGCCACGAATTTCGATGCGATGACCTTTGGCAAGCGCCTCCGACATCGCATCGAGCATCGTCTTCACCGCGAAATCCGCATCCTTAAGAACAAGTTGCGGAAACCGCGTAGCCAGCTGGGCGACCAATTCCGATTTGGTCATACTGCAGCAGACCTCTCAGGCTTACTGGTTCTGGCCGTCGAGCTTGGCCTTCAGCAGCGCGCCGAGGTTCGTCGTGCCGGTAGCGGCTGCGCTCGAATCCGAAGCAGCGAGACCGCGGATGGCTTCCTGCTGCTCAGCCGAATCCTTCGCCTTGATCGACAGGTTGATGCCACGCGACTTGCGATCGATGTTGATGATCATCGCGTTGACCTTGTCGCCTTCCTTCAGCACGTTGCGAGCGTCTTCCACGCGGTCCTGGGCGATTTCCGAAGCACGCAGGTAGCCTTCGACTTCACCCGACAGTTGGACCACAGCACCCTTCGCGTCCACCGACTTGACAGTACCGTCGACGACCGAACCCTTGTCGTTCATTGCAACGTAGTTGCTGAACGGGTCGCCTTCGAGCTGCTTGATACCCAGCGAAATACGTTCCTTCTCGACGTCGATGCCGAGAACGATCGCTTCCACTTCGTCGCCCTTCTTGTACTTGCGAACGGCTTCCTCGCCGGTTTCGCTCCACGACAGATCCGACAGGTGAACCAGACCGTCGATGCCGCCCGGCAGACCGATGAACACGCCGAAGTCGGTGATCGACTTGATGGCGCCGCTGATCTTGTCGCCCTTCTTGAAGTTGCGGCTGAAGTCGTCCCACGGGTTCGGTTTGCACTGCTTCATGCCGAGGCTGATACGACGGCGGTCTTCGTCGATTTCGAGAACCATGACTTCGACTTCGTCGCCCAATTGGACAACCTTCGACGGAGCAACGTTCTTGTTGGTCCAGTCCATTTCCGACACGTGGACGAGGCCTTCGATGCCCGATTCCACTTCGACGAATGCGCCGTAGTCGGTGATGTTGGTGACCTTACCGAACAGACGCGTGCCCGACGGGTAACGGCGCGAGATGCCTTCCCACGGATCGTCGCCCAGTTGCTTGATACCGAGCGAAACGCGGTTCTTTTCCTGGTCGAACTTGAGGATCTTCGCGGTGACTTCCTGGCCAACCGACAGAACTTCGCTCGGGTGACGCACACGACGCCATGCGATGTCCGTGATGTGCAGCAGGCCGTCGATACCGCCGAGGTCCACGAACGCGCCGTAGTCGGTGATGTTCTTGACCACGCCTTCGACGATCGCGCCTTCCTTCAGCGTTTCGAGCAGCTTCGCGCGCTCTTCGCCTTGCGTTGCCTCGATGACAGCGCGGCGCGACAGCACGACGTTGTTACGCTTGCGGTCGAGCTTGATGACGCGGAATTCGAGCGTCTTGCCTTCGTACGGGGTGGTGTCCTTGACCGGACGCGTATCAACCAGCGAACCCGGCAGGAACGCGCGGATGCCGTTGACCATCACGGTCATACCGCCCTTGACCTTGCCCGTGATCGTGCCGGTTACGAGTTCGTTGTTGTCCAGCGCCTTTTCCAGCGACAGCCACGAAGCCAGACGCTTCGCCTTGTCACGCGACAGGATGGTGTCGCCATAGCCGTTTTCCAGCGCGTCGATCGCGACGGAAACGAAGTCGCCCGCCTGCACTTCTACCTCGCCCGCGTCGTTCAGGAACTCTTCGAGCGGGATGTAGGCTTCGGACTTCAGACCAGCGTTCACGACCACGAAGTTGTGGTCGACACGCACGACTTCCGCGGAGATCACTTCGCCAGCGCGCATGTCCTGCTTGGTCAGCGACTCTTCGAACAGAGCCGCAAAAGATTCGGTATTCGGGGTAGAGGTTTGCAGGTCGGACATAAAAATCAGAGTTTGCATGGTCTTCGCAACGCCTGGCTCACCGGACTGGTCAGCAACTACGGCAAATACGCGAACGCCACGCGGGGTTAAAGGGTTAAAAAAACAACGCTTCGCGACCGTCGCGAAGCACCTACCAACAACAGGACTGCCGCTTTCTGGCCACTACCGCATGACCGTTTCAGTTACGCATGCGGGACCAGCGCTTCATACCATTGCACCACCTGCTCGACCGCCTGGTCGACCGACAATGCGGAGGTATCAAGCAGTTTTGCATCCGCCGCGGGCTTGAGCGGCGCGGCCGCGCGCTGACTGTCACGCTCGTCGCGCTCACGCAAATCCCGGAGCAAGTCATCTATATTAGCAGAAAATCCTTTTTGGATCAATTGCTTATGCCGGCGCGTCGCGCGGGCCTCGACGCTCGCCGTCATGAACACCTTCAGCACGGCATCCTGAAAGATCACGGTGCCCATGTCGCGCCCGTCGGCGACGAGCCCCGGCTCCTTGCGAAACGCCCGCTGACGCGCCACCAGCGCGGTTCGCACCGGCGCGTGAACGGCGATCACCGAGGCGCGGCTGCCCACTTCCTCCGCACGAATTTCGGTCGATACATCGACGCCGTCGAGCTGCGCGAGCCCCTCGCGAAACGTGATATGGAGGTCGTCGATCAGTTTGACAAGTGCGTCGACGTCGTCCGCCGCGATGCCGTAGCGCAGGCTCGCGAGTGCCGCGAGCCGGTAGAGCGCGCCGCTGTCGAGCAGGTGAAAGCCGAGGTTGGCGGCCACCATCGCGGCCACAGTGCCTTTGCCGGAGGCGCTGGGGCCGTCGATCGTAATGACGGGCGTCTGGTGAAAGGGACGGATCGGTTTCATCTAAAAATGTCGCACATCGGGCGATTCGCACGCGAATCTGGATTGCATCAGGCTTGCGCGAGCGCCGTGAAGCGCTCGAAATAATCGGGGAACGTCTTGCCGACGCACTTCGGGTCGTTGATGCGGATCGGCACACCGCCCAAGCTCACGAGCGAGAAGCACATCGCCATACGGTGGTCGTCGTAGGTGTCGATCGCGGCATTCGGGATGAGCTTTTCGGGCGGCGTGACGACGAGGAAATCCTCGCCCTCCTGCACCTTCGCGCCGACCTTGCGCAGCTCGGTCGCCATCGCGGCGATGCGGTCGGTTTCCTTGACGCGCCAGCTTGCGATGTTGCGCAGCGTGGTCGTGCCGTCCGCGAACAGCGCGGCGACCGCAATCGTCATCGCCGCGTCGGGGATCAGGTTGAAGTCCATGTCGATCGGATCGAGCTTGCCATGGTCGTTGCCGACGCCGCGCACTTCGATCCAGTCCTCGCCCATCTGAAGGTTCGCGCCCATCCTGATCAGCGCATCGGCAAAGCCGACGTCACCCTGGATGCTCGCGCGGCCCACCCCTTCCACTCTCAGCGGGCCGCCGCCGAGCGCTCCCGCGGCAAGGAAATACGACGCCGACGACGCATCCCCCTCCACCATGATCGCGCCTGGCGACTGATAACGCTGCCCGGCCGGCACCACGAACTGGTGCCAGCCGTGACGCTCGACGTCGATGCCGAAGCGCGCCATCAGCTTGATCGTGATCTCGATGTACGGCTTCGAGATCAGCTCGCCGTCGACCTGCACGGTGGTGACGCCGCTCGCGGTGCGCAAGAGCGGCAGCGTCATCAGCAGCGAGGTCAGAAACTGGCTCGACACGTCGCCGCGCACGCGGATCGGCGCGTCGGCCGTGATCTGGGCGGGACGGATGCGTAGCGGCGGATAGCCTTCGTTCTGTTCGTAGTCGATCTTCGCGCCGATCTGGCGCAGGCCGTCGACGAGATCGCCGATCGGCCGCTCGTGCATGCGCGGCACGCCGTGGATCCGGTAGTCGCCGCCGTTCACGGAGAGGGCTGCGGTCAGCGGACGCACCGCCGTACCCGCGTTGCCGAGGAACAGGTCGGCCGTTCGCGCGGTGAACGCGCCGCGCGTGCCGGTCACGACGCAGGTGTCACCGTCGCGCTTCAGACGTACGCCAAGCTTTTCGAGCGCGGCGAGCATCACGCGGGTGTCATCGGAATCGAGCAGGTTCGTGATCGTCGTCTCACCTTCGGCGAGCGCGGCGAGCAGCAGCACGCGGTTCGAGATGCTCTTCGAGCCGGGCAGACGAATCGTGCCGGACGCACGGGAAAAAGGTCCGAGATCGAGGAATTCCATGATGTGTCCAGTTTCCGGTTATTTGGACGCGTCGCTGGCGGCCACGCCAGCCGCACGCTGCTCCTGCCACTGACTGCGCGCGACGCGCGAGCGCGCGAACACCGCTTCGAGCGCGGCGCCGTCGCCGGCCTCGATCGCCGTGCGCAGGCGCGCGAGCACCGCGGTATACGCGTCGAGTTCGTCGAGCAGCGCCGCGCGATTGGCGACGCAGACGTCGCGCCACATCTCCGGACTCGACGCGGCGATGCGCGTGAAGTCGCGGAATCCGCCCGCCGCGAACGAGAACTTCAAAGCGGCGTCGGGCGAACTGAGGATCTGTTCGACGAGCGCGAACGACAGCACGTGCGGTAGATGACTGACCGACGCGAACACGCGGTCGTGCTGCTGCGGCGTCATGTCCCGCACCAAGGCGCCGGTGGCGCGCCACATCGCCGCGACGCGCTCGACCGCTTCCGGCGCGTTCTCCGGCAACGGGCACAGCACGACGTTGCGGTTCACGTACAGATCGGGCAACGCGGCGTCGACGCCGCTCGACTCGCGGCCGGCGATCGGATGGCCCGGCACGAACTGGCCGATCCGTGCACCGAGCGCCGCGCGCGCGGCGGCGACCACGTCGGACTTGGTGCTGCCCGCATCGGTGACGATCGTGTTGGCGTCGAGATGCAGCGCGATGCGTTCGAGTAGCGGCTGTGTCTGCGCGACCGGCGCCGCGAGCAGCACGAAGTCCGCGCCCGCTAGCGCGTCGCGCAGCGCGGCGTCGTCGGTGAGCGCCGCGGCGCCGTCGATCACCCCGAGCGCCAACGCGCGCTCGCTCGACGCGGACGTCCGTCCCACCCCAACCACCGTGCGTGCCCCGCCGGCCTCGCCGCGTTCACGCAACGCGCGCGCGAGCGATCCGCCGATCAGGCCGACACCGAAAATCACCAGCTTGTTAAAAGAAAACGCGGCCACGTCGCTCACACAATACGGACAATAAGCGCGCCGCTCCTGCCGGCCGACGCGCGGGATCAAGGAGCAATGCTTACGCAGCGGCAGGCTCGGCAAGCGTCTTTTCGAGCGCCGCGAGGAACGCTCCATTTTCCTCCGGCAGGCCGATCGTGATGCGTAGCCATTGCGGCAAACCGTAGTTGCCGACCGGTCGCACGATCACAGCCTGTTTCAACAGTGCGAGATTCACCCGGGCGCCGGCTTCGTCGTCACCGCCGACGCGCACGAGCACGAAGTTACCTTCGGATGGCACGTATTCGAGACCGAGCTTGTCGAACGCCTCGGTCAGAAGCTTATAGCCCTGCGCGTTCAGCGCCGCGCTCTTTTCCAGAAATGCGCTATCGTTCAGTGCCGCAATCGCTGCGGCCTGCGCGAGCGTATTGACGTTAAACGGCTGACGCAGACGATTCAGCAGATCGGTCAAGCCGGGCTGCGCGATCGCGAAGCCGATACGCAGGCCCGCCAGGCCGAACGCCTTCGAGAAAGTGCGCGACACCAGCAGGTTCGGATAGCGGCGCACCCAGTCGATCGAGTCATATCGCTTGTCCGCCGAAAGATACTCGGTGTACGCCTCGTCGAGCACGACGACCACATGGCGCGGCACTTTGCCGAGAAACGCCTCGAGCGTCGGACCGTCGACGAACGTACCGGTCGGATTGTTCGGATTGGCGACGAACACGAGACGCGTGTCGTCGTCGATCGCGGCAAGCATCGCGTCGAGGTCGTGACCATAGTGCACTGCCGGCACGACGATCGCGCGCGCGCCGACGCCTTGCGTTGCGAGCGCATAGACCGCGAACGAATACTCCGAGAACACTACCGCCTGGCCCTTCTCGACGAACGCGTGCGCGGCGAGTTCGAGGATGTCATTGCTGCCGTTGCCGAGCGTGATCCACTCGGCCGGCACGCCGTAGCGCGCGGCGAGCGCCGCCTTCAGTTCGAAACCGTTCGAGTCCGGATAGCGGCCGAGCTCGGCGATCGCCTGCGCCATCGCGCGCTGCGCGGATTCCGGCATGCCGAGCGGATTCTCGTTCGATGCCAGCTTCACGATGCTCGCCTCGTCGAGACCAAACTCGCGGGCCACTTCCGAAATCGGCTTGCCGGCGATGTACGGCGCGATCGCACGCACATAGGAAGGGCCGAAAGACGCTGTCATGAAAATCTCCGAACGACGATGGATAGTGAAATATGCGTTCGGGCAGTGCACTTGACGCCGCCCGGACTGCGCCGCCAGCCCTTACCGGGCGCGCGGATACGAGCCGAGTATTTTCAGGAACGCGGCCTTCTCGCCGAGCCCGGCGAGCGCGGCGGCCACGGCCGGGTCGTCGCGATGGCCTTCGACGTCGATATAGAAGTAGTACTCCCACGTGCCGACGCGCGCCGGGCGCGATTCGAAACGCGTCATCGACACGCCGTGGCGCGCCAGCGGCTCGAGCAGCTTGACCATCGCACCCGGTTCGTTCACGACCGACACAATCAGCGAGGTCTGGTCGTAGCCGCTCGGACCGGTCGGCTGCTTGCCGATCATGACGAAGCGTGTGCGGTTGTGGGGATCGTCCTGGATCAGCGCGTTGGTGACCTGCAGGCCGTAGTGGATCGCGGCGCGGTCGCCGGCGATGGCCGCGACGGTCGGATCTTCGGCTGCCATCCGTGCAGCTTCCGCGTTGCTCGACACCGCCTGGCGCTCGAGATGCGGCGCGTTGGTCGACAGCCAGCGCTGGCACTGCGCGAGCGCCTGGGCGTGCGCGCACACGCGCGTGACGCCGGCGAGCCCGTTTTGCGTGAGCAGGTTGTGATGAATCGGCAATGCGAGTTCGCCGCCGATGGTCAGCTGCGTTTGCAGCAGCAGATCCAGCGTGCGCGACACCGCGCCTTCGGTCGAATTCTCGACCGGCACGACGCCGTAGTCGGCGGCGCCCGCCTCGACGGAGCGGAACACTTCATCGATCGACGGGCACGGCAGCCCTTCGATCGACTGACCGAAGTACTCATGCATCGCCTGTTCGCTATAGGTGCCGACGGGTCCGAGGTACGCGGCCTTGATGGTCTTTTCGAGCGCGCGGCTTGCGGCCATGATCTCGCGCCAGATCGCGCTGATGTGTTCGTCCGCAAGCGGCCCCGCGCTCATCTCCTGCAGGCGCGCGATCACCTGCATCTCGCGCTCGGGTCGGAACACCGGTGCGTTGAAATGCTTCTTGACCTCCCCGACTTCGAGCGCGACCGACGCGCGCTGGTTCAGGAGCGCGATCAACTGCGCGTCGAGCGCGTCGATGCGATCGCGCAGAGGTTTGAGTCGTGTATTGAGTTCGTCGTCCATGCGTAAAACGGCTTTGCCGGGTAACTGCTGGAAAAGATGCGCACGCCTGCCGGTCAGTGTGACTCAGGCACTGCGCTGTTCGAATTCCTTCATGTATTCGACAAGCGCTTTGACGCCTTCGAGCGGGACGGCGTTATAAATCGACGCCCGCATGCCGCCGACGGACTTGTGGCCCTTTAGCTGCACCAATCCCCGCGCTTTCGCGCCGGACAGGAAATCTTCGTTGCGCGACTCGTCGACGAGAAAGAACGGTACGTTCATCCGGGAGCGCGAGCCACGCTCGACCTTGTTCAGATAGAAGCTGCTCGAGTCGATCGTGTCGTACAGCAGCTTCGATTTTTCGAGGTTGCGTGCCTCCATCGCCAGGAGGCCGCCCTGCTTCTTCAACCACTTGAACACGAGCCCGGCGATATAGATCGCGTAGGTGGGCGGAGTGTTGTACATCGAATTGTTCTCGGCGACGGTCTTCCATTCGAACGCCGACGGGCAGATCGGCATCGCGCGATCTAGCATGTCCTCACGCACGATCACGACCGTCACGCCGGCCATGCCGATGTTCTTCTGCGCACCGCCGAATAGCACGCCGTATTTGGCGATGTCCATCGGGCGCGACAGGATATGCGACGACGCGTCCGCGACGAGCGGAGTATCGCCGAGGTCGGGAATCTCGAAGGTTTCGACGCCGTGAATGGTCTCGTTGGTGCACAAGTGCACGTAAGCCGGATCGTCCGACAGCTGCCATTCCGAGTGCGCCGGCGCGCGGGTGAAGCCCTCGGCTGTCTTGCCGGTCGCGGCGAGATGCACGCTGCCGTATTTCTGCGCTTCCTTGAACGATTTCTCCGACCACGAGCCGGTGATGACGAAATCCGCGCGCGGTTTCGAGCCGAGCAGGTTCATCGGCACGATCGCGTTTTCGCCGAGTCCGCCGCCCTGCAGAAACAGGATGCGGTGGCTTGCCGGCACCTGCAGCAACTCACGCAGATCGGTCAACGCTTCCTCGTGGATCAACATGAATTCCTTGCCGCGATGGCTCATTTCCATCACGCTCATACCACTGCCTTGCCAATTCAGCATCTCGTCGGCTGCCTGGCGCAGCACTTCTTCGGGCATGGCCGCCGGGCCGGCGGAGAAATTAAAGACGCGCATGTGAGGTCCTGGAAGCGGGCGCGAAATAACGAAGTCGCGCGGGAATCGGCGAAAAGAACTGCGAAAAGAACTGCGAAATGGCTCGCCGAAAAAGAAAATGGCCGTCTGCGCCAGTGCGCAAACGACCATTATCGCATTGTCGCCGCCAACCCGCCACGCCGGGTGGCCCAGCGGGCGCGACGACAGGCCGGCTGATCAGCGCAGCCTGCGAGCGGAATTTACTTGGCAGCCGGCTTGACCGATGCGACTTCCTTGTCGGCCTGGTCACGCGTTGCCTTGATCGATTCCGGCATGTACTTCTGCATCAGACCGTTCACGACGTCGCGGCCAACCTGGTCTTGCACCTGGATGAACTTGCGACCGGTCGGGCTCTTGTAGAACGTGGTCAGATCCTTGATTTCCGACGTGCTGTAGTACTTCGCGTACGCGTCGTACTGAGATTGCATCGCGTCCTGACGGAAAGAGTCGGTCGCGAACACCTGGCCCGCGCTGTCCACCAGCTTCGGCACCGCGTTCTTTTGCAGCGTCGGCACGGCGGCTTGCTTCTGCTTGTCCGTCATCGTCTTGTTCTCGGTCAGCGCGTCCGACAGGATTGCCGGAACGAGCTGCTTGGCCTGCATCTGCGCGCTGTTGCCGATTGCGCCAACCAGCTTCTGCGCATCGATGGCGTCGAGCAGCTCCTTGATGGCAGCTTGCTTGGCCGGATCAACCGGTGCTGCTGCGGCAGCCGGAGCCGCAGGCGCCTGGTTCTGCAGCGCTTGAGCCATGGCGAAGGTCGGCACGATGGCAGCCAGCAACATCAGTTGTTTGAATCGTTTTTGCATCACTACTCCCTAAGAGAAATTAACCTGAACTGCACGCCACACGGGAAAGCGTACCGGCCCGATACGCGCTGACCCGCAGCGTAGCTTCAACGTATTAACTGAGACTGAAAGCCGCTGGCACGGATCAAGCCGCGCCGCCGCCCTCACCGCCGTTATCACCTTCAGCGGAGCCGTCGGAATCGCTTTCCGACTCGCCCTCGGCCTCCGCTACCTGTTGCAGACCGGACAGCTTGGTCCCTTCGTCAAGGCTGATGAGTGTAACACCTTGCGTTGCGCGTCCCATTTCGCGAATTTCCGACACGCGCGTGCGAATCAGCACGCCCGTCGTGGTAATCAGCATGATCTGCGCTTCCGGGTCCACCAGCGTCGCGGCAACGACCTTGCCGTTACGCTCCGACGTCTGGATTGCGATCATGCCCTTCGTGCCGCGGCCGTGACGCGTGTACTCGGTGATTGGGGTGCGCTTGCCGTAGCCGTTCTCGGTTGCGGTGAGCACCGACTGCTGCTCGTCGCCGGCCACCAGCAACGCGATCACGTTCTGGCCGTCCTCGAGTTGCATGCCGCGCACGCCGCGCGCCTCGCGGCCCATCGGACGCACGTCGTTTTCGTCGAAGCGCACTGCCTTGCCCGAATCCGAGAACAGCATCACGTCGTGCTGGCCGTCGGTGATCGCGGCGCCGATCAGGTAATCGCCCTCATCGAGACCGACCGCAATAATACCCTTGCGCAACGGCCGGCTAAATGCTTCCAGCGGCGTCTTTTTTACCGTTCCCAACGCGGTCGCCATGAACACGAACTTGTCGGCCGAGAACTCCTTGACCGGCAGCACGACCGTGATCTTTTCGCCTTCTTGCAGCGGGAACATATTGACGATCGGCCGGCCGCGCGAATTGCGCGAACCCTGCGGCACTTCGTAGACCTTGACCCAGTACACACGGCCGCGGTTCGAGAAGCACAGGATGTGGTCGTGCGTATTGGCAATGAACAGCGTGTCGATCCAGTCGTCTTCCTTCATGGAAGTGGCCTGCTTGCCACGACCACCGCGCTTCTGGGCTCGATATTCGGACAACGGTTGCGATTTCACGTAGCCCGCGTGCGACATCGTCACGACCATTTCCTGCGGCGTGATCAGGTCTTCGGTGTTCAGCTCGGTCGCGTTCAACTCGATCTTCGAGCGACGCGCATCGCCGAATTCGGCCTTGATGGACGTGAGTTCGTCGACGATGATCGCCGAAATGCGTTCCGGGCGAGCCAGAATGTCCAGCAGGTCAGCGATCTGCGCCATCACGTCGCGGTATTCGCCGATGATCTTGTCTTGCTCGAGACCGGTCAGTCGCTGCAGGCGCATCTGCAGGATTTCCTGCGCCTGCGTATCGGACAGACGGTAAAGGCCGTCGGCCTGCATGCCGAACGACGGGTTCAGTCCCTCCGGACGATAAGCTTCGCGACCGCCCGCCGACGCGTTTTCCGACTCGGCGCGTGACAGCATTTCGCGCACGAGCGACGAATCCCACGCGCGCGACATCAGCTCCTGCTTGGCGATAGGCGGTGTCGGTGCGGCCTTGATGAGCGCGATGAATTCGTCGATGTTCGCGAGCGCAACCGCGAGACCCTCGAGCACGTGACCACGTTCGCGCGCCTTGCGCAGTTCGTAGACGGTGCGCCGCGTCAGCACTTCCCGGCGATGCGACAGGAAGCACGTCAGCATTTCCTTCAGATTCAGGAGCTTCGGCTGGCCGTCGACGAGCGCGACCATGTTCATACCGAACGTGTCCTGAAGCTGGGTCGCCTTGTACAGATTGTTCAGCACGACCTCGGGCACTTCGCCGCGCTTCAGCTCGATCACGACACGCATGCCGCTCTTGTCGGATTCGTCGCGGATGTCGGAAATGCCTTCGAGCTTCTTCTCGTTGACGAGCTCGGCGATGCGCTCCAGCAGCGAGCGCTTGTTCACCTGATAGGGCAGCTCGTCGACAATGATCGCCATGCGCTGGCCGCGGTCGATTTCCTCGAAGTGCGTCAGCGCGCGCATCACGACGCGGCCGCGGCCGGTGCGATAGCCGTCGCGCACGCCGGCCACGCCGTAGATGATGCCGGCGGTCGGGAAGTCGGGCGCGGGGATGATCTCGATCAGCTCGTCGATCGTCGCTTCCGGGTTTTTCAGCAGGTGCTGACACGCGTCGACGACTTCATTGAGGTTGTGCGGCGGGATATTGGTCGCCATGCCGACCGCGATGCCGGACGAGCCATTGATCAGCAGATTAGGGATGCGCGCGGGCAGGATGGCCGGCTCGTTCTCGCTACCGTCGTAGTTCGGCCCGAAGTCGACCGTTTCCTTGTCGATGTCGGCCAGCAGTTCGTGGCCGATCTTCGCCATGCGGATTTCGGTGTAACGCATCGCCGCGGCGTTGTCGCCGTCGACGGAACCGAAGTTCCCCTGGCCGTCGACGAGCATGTAGCGCAGCGAGAAGTCCTGCGCCATCCGTACGATCGTGTCGTAGACAGCGGTGTCGCCGTGCGGATGGTATTTACCGATGACGTCGCCGACGATACGCGCCGACTTCTTGTAGGCGCGGTTCCAGTCGTTGTTCAGCTCGTGCATCGCGAACAGCACGCGCCGGTGCACCGGCTTCAGGCCATCGCGGACATCGGGAAGCGCTCGCCCTACGATAACGCTCATCGCGTAATCGAGATACGAACGGCGCATTTCCTCCTCAAGGGAGATTGGCAGAGTCTCTTTGGCGAATTGATCCATTATCCGTATCTTTTACGTGCGAAGGCGGGGTTTCGCCGCTTCTTCGCGTAAGCATTGCAGGCGCAACGCATCACGCGATTCTAACATGCCACGAATCCACGCCCGACGAAGGTACGTATACATATTAGAGGGCCACCCGCCAACACCTCGCCGATCGCACAATTTCAGTCTCGTCAGGCTCGATTCCTGCATGGGACCAATTCGCCGCTCAGCCAGAGCCGGCGGACCGCTCAGACGAAAACATTTGTTGCGCATGCACCACAATTGGAGGGGGATTTGATCGGGGGCGGATTTTTTTTTCGTCGGAAGGGAACGATATGGCAAAATGCCAACGCACAAAGAGTCAGACACTGCTCGAAGTCTACACAAACGGTTTTTGTTCCGCACCAATGTTATACTTCGAGCAATGTATGACTGGTCTTCGTCAACAGGCTCGCAGTAAACCTGCGGTAATCTCAATTTCGAGAGGAGAAATATGAATAAACTTTCAAAGCTCGCGTTCATTGCAGCTACCGCAGTTATGGCTGCATCCGCCATGGCGCAGTCGGTGCCGGCGTCGCGACAAGCTACCAACGACAACTGGGTGAATGGTACTGGCGAATACGTGTGGATGAACGGCACGAACGAGCTTTGCTGGCGCGATGCATTCTGGACGCCCGCAACGGCTAACGCCAAGTGCGACGGCGCTCTGGTTGCTCAGGCTCCGACCCCGCCGGCACCGGTCGCTCCGGCTCCGGCTATCTCCAGCGAAAAGATTACGTATCAAGCTGATGCGCTGTTCGACTTCGACAAGGCAATCCTGAAGCCGGCCGGCAAGGAACGTCTGAGCGAACTGGCATCGAAGATCCAGGGCATCAACCTCGAAGTCGTCGTCGCTACGGGCCACACCGACCGTATCGGTTCCGTCGCCTACAACGACCGTCTGTCGCTGCGTCGTGCTCAAGCTGTGAAGGCCTTCCTGGTCAGCAAGGGCGTCGAAGCCAACCGTATCTACACGGAAGGCAAGGGTCCGCGCAACCCGGTTACCACCGGTTGCAACCAGAAGAACCGCAAGCAACTCATCGCCTGCCTCGCACCGGACCGCCGCGTGGAAGTCGAAGTTGTCGGTACGCCGAAGCAGTAAGCTGGAAATTACCGCAGTATCGAAAGCCCCGCTTCGGCGGGGCTTTTTTTATGCGCGGGTACCGCGGCCTGGCGTGATGCGCGACGCAGGAGGGTCCCGCTCAGCTACCAGCGGCTCGCAGCTTGCATCAGCGCCCGCTACCCGACGCGCTTTTGCCGCTCTTTCTCTCGCCCTATATACTCACAGTTTATCCTCGAGCGTCCGCTCACCGCTTTCATCGAGGCAGCCTTCACCATGACCAACGCCGATCCTCACGAACTACAGAAATTCAGCGACCTCGCGCATCGTTGGTGGGACCCGAACGCCGAATTCAAGCCGCTGCACGAACTGAATCCGATTCGTCTAAGCTGGATCGACGCCCACGCGCATCTCGCCGGCAAAAAGGTGCTCGATATCGGCTGCGGCGGCGGCATCCTGTCGGAATCGATGGCAGGTTTGGGCGCTCATGTGAAGGGCATCGATCTGTCGACGCAGGCACTCGGTGTCGCCGATCTTCACAGTCTTGAAAGCGGTGTAACCGTCGATTACGAAGAAATCGCGGCTGAGGCGCTGGCCGCACGCGAACCGGGCACTTATGACGTGGTCACCTGCATGGAAATGCTCGAGCACGTGCCCAGGCCGGCCGCGATCGTCGAGGCCTGCAAGAATCTCGTGAAGCCGGGCGGCTGGGTGTTTTTCTCCACGCTGAACCGCAATGTCAAGTCGTATCTGTTCGCGGTGATCGGCGCCGAATACATCGCGCGAATGCTGCCGATGGGCACGCACGACTACGCGCGCTTCATCCGCCCGTCGGAGCTCGCCGGCTTCGTGCGCGCCGCCGAGCTGCGCACGGCGGACATCAAGGGCATCGTGTACAACCCGCTCAGCAAGCTTTTCGCGCTGTCGTCCGACACGAGCGTCAACTATATGCTCGCCTGTCGCCGCGACGCCTGAATTGCCCGAACCGCCCCGATCCGCCGTATCCGAAACGAACAATGAGCGACCCGACTCCCCTGCCGCAACGCGAAGACAACGACGACACGCTCGGCTTTTGCCTCGCCGTGCTTTTCGACCTTGACGGCACGCTTGCCGACACGGCGCCCGACCTCGCGGCCGCCGTCAACAAGATGCGCCACGACCGGCGGCTCGAGATGGTGCCGCTCGAGAAGCTGCGCCCGCTGGCTTCAGCCGGAGCGCGCGGACTGATCTGCGGGGCGTTCGGCATCGGGCCCGATCATCACGAATTCGCATCGATGCGCGAGGAGTTTCTCGCGAACTACGAAGCAGATCTGTGCATCGAGACGACGCTCTTTCCGGGTATCGCGGAAGTGCTCGACGAACTCGACGCGCGCGGCGTGCGCTGGGGTATCGTCACGAACAAGGTCGCGCGGCTCACCGAGCCGCTCGTCGCGCAACTCGGGCTCGAGGAGCGCGCCGGCTGCGTGGTGAGCGGCGACACGACCCCGCATTCGAAGCCGCACCCCGCGCCGTTGCTGCACGCGGCGCGTGAGCTGGACATCGCGCCGGAGCGCGTCGTCTATATCGGCGACGATCTGCGCGACGTGCAGGCCGGTTTTGCCGCCGGCATGAAGACCGTCGCCGCGGCGTACGGCTATTGCGGCAACGACATTCCGCCGACACGGTGGCACGCGCAACACGTCGTAGAATCGACGGCCGAGTTGCAAACCCTGCTGCGCGACATCGGCTGACAAAGTCAGACAGATCGGCTGAAGGGCCCGTCCCGCACTCTTGTTAACCATGTCGCACCATTCAGCGGCCACCAAAGACGCACGACGCGGCTCTCGATCTATTGTAAAATCTCCTTTGGCTCACATATGTGAGCAACGAACCGCGGGGGCGACCTGGTTTCGACAGGGGTTGCGAAGCGGCTAGGGCATGTCGAGGACCCGTCACCTCGTTAATCAATGGGAAAAACGTAACTGCAAACGACGATACGTTCGCACTGGCAGCCTAAGGGCCGCCGTCCTCTGCCTAGTTCACTGACGGGCTAGTGTCGCAAGACCGGTAGCAATACCGACAGAGGTCATATACGTCAGTTAAGCCTTGGCGGCGTCACGACGTCCGGGTCGAAAATTTAGTGAATCGCCGTAGCGCAGCGTGTTCGTCCGCGTCGCTGCGGTTAAATCAAAAGACAGAACTAAACATGTAGAACTGGTCGTAGAGGACTTCTGGACGCGGGTTCGATTCCCGCCGCCTCCACCATTTATCGAAACGAAACCCCGTAAGTTCAATGACTTACGGGGTTTTTGTTTTTTCGGCCCATCATTTGGCCCATCGCCAGGCACAAACTCACTCACTTCCCCTATTCTGCGAGGCTTCGCGTTTCTGTCCGATTGCCGTCGCAGTCCGCTAGAATCCGGCGATGCCTAGTGCACCCAGGTTTCGCCTGATGCAACGTTGCGAGCGCTACGGCGAATCTTCGGGAGGCAATGTGAACGACCCGTTTTCGCATAAGGAGATTCATCCGCTTTGGAGTCTGGTCGATCCGCTTAGCGTCGAGGATGCTGCGGCGTTGATCGCCAGGTTTGACCCAAACTCAGTTGATGGGACCCGGCAGTTCTTCAGGAACCGCGAAACCAACCTGACCGACAGTGACGGCATCACATGGGTACATACGGCGCAAACCGCACTTGCGAATGCTGTCATCGCGAAGCAACTGAACGCGACGATACGCCGTTCAGCCTGGGAACGGGGATGGGACGAAGAGCCAGAGGACGGTGAACGTTTCGCAAAGGATGTCACCATACGGGCCGACGATGCGGCAGAAGCGTGGGAAGTCGAGCCATATTCGGCGAAGGCTCGCGGGATCATCTATCGCGTTGCTCCGGACTGGTCGTTGACGACCGTCACTGTCGAAGACGTTCGCAAGTGGCTCGCGTCGCGCGGCGTGAGAGCGGGCTTCCTCTTCCCCGAGGCGACGGATGCGCCAGACTACCTGAATCCCAAAGACGCACGGTACGCGCCACGGCTTGCTGCTGCCGTGACTGCCTGGCTGGCTGTCACGCAGAGCAGCGGCAAGAGCGTGAAGGATGCCATCAAGAAGTGGCTGCGCGAGCATGCTGCGGAGTTTGGCCTCACCAACGAGGATGGCAACCCGAATGAGACCGGCATCGAGGAAGTCGCCAACGTTGCAAACTGGCAACCGGCAGGCGGCGCGCCGAAGACTCCCGGCCAATAACCTACCCACCGCCTGAAGCCCTGCTACTGCTAGGTTTTGGGCATATCGCACGCTCAAACCTACCCGCCCCTTCGACAAGAACCCACCAGAGGTGGCCTCGTTCGTTCGGACAGGATCAGCGAGTTTTTAAGTGGAATTGCTGAGGCAATCAAGCTGCCGATTTTATCGCTGGCAGCGTGGCGAAGTATGCTTCATCCGGTGTCTGATCGGCCAGCCTGGAATGAGGCCGGTTCTGGTTATACCAGTTCAGGTAATTGCCGATTGAGCGGCGGGCGTGGCTGACCGAGTCGTAGGCTTTCAGATAGACCTCTTCATATTTGACGCTTCGCCACACCCGTTCGACGAACACGTTGTCACGCCAGGCGCCCTTTCCATCCATGGACAGAAGAACGTTCCGGCTGAGCACCGCGTCGGTGAATTCGGTTGCGGTGAACTGGCTGCCTTGATCCGTGTTGACGATCTCAGGCAGGCCGTATTTCGCAAACGCTTCCTCCAGCGCCTCGACGGCATGGCAGCTCTCCAGCGTGATCGCCACCCGGTGTGCCAGCACCCGACGGCTCGCCCAGTCCACTACGGCCGTCAGATATACGAAGCCGCGCGCCATCGGGATATAGCTCGTATCGAGCGCCCAGACCTGATTGGCCCGTTCGATCTTGCGATGGCGCAGCAGGTACGGCCAGATCCTGTGGGCTGCATGCTTGCGGCTCGTGTTTGGCTTGCGATACAACGCCTCGACGCCCATGCGCTTCATCAAGGTGCTGACGTGTCTGCGCCCGACCTTGATGCCTTCGCGACGCAGCAGCCTTGCCAGCATTCGTGCCCCTGCAAATGGATGCTCGAGATGAAGCTCGTCAATCCGGCGCATCAATTTCAGATCCGCTTCGCTGACCCCACGCGATTGGTAATAGGCACTCGAGCGGCTGATGCCTACCAGCCGGGCCTGCTGTGTGTCACCGGTAGAGCGTGATCACGATCGATCATCGCTTTACGCCCAGCAGTCCCGCCTTGCTGAGCGCGCTTTCTAAAAAACGACCATCGCGACCCGTCGCGGCCCCATGGATAGAAACGCACAGTGGCATAGACTGAAGTGCGCATGGACAGTCGCCGCTACGATTTTGGAGGCTGTACGATCCCGTCAAAAAACCTGGCCCAGGGGGAAGCTGCGGACCCGCTTGTGGTGGCGCTTCGTTGCGACCCCGTTTAGGAATGTGATCTCATCCGAGTCCCCCGTCCGGCGCGCCCACAACCTGCAGGAGACGCGATCATGCCTAAACCCCGTCGCAAGTTGTCAGGCCTGCCCGTCATCAACGACCGGGCTGCGGCCATTGACATTGGATCCCGCTTCCATGTCGTTGCCGTGCCGCCCGACCTGTGCGACCAGCCTGTCCAGACTTTCCAGGCCTTCACCGGCGACCTTCAACGCATGGCCGACTGGCTCGTGTCGCTGGGGATCAAAACCGTGGCGATGGAATCGACCGGCGTGTACTGGATCCCGGCCTACGAGATCCTCGAAGGCCGTGGTCTCGAAGTAATCGTTGCCAACGCACGCGAGTCTCGCGCCGTCCCAGGTCGGAAGAGCGACGTCAACGACGCCCAGTGGCTGCAGCGGCTCCATGCCTGCGGTCTGTTGCGCCCAAGCTTCAAACCCAGCGGCGACATCGCCGCGCTTCGCGCCTATCTGCGGCTTCGGGAACGACATCTGGACTACGCGGCCGCCCACATCCAGCATATGCAGAAGGCGCTGACCTTCATGAACCTTCAACTGCACCATGTCGTCACTGACGTGACGGGAGCGACAGGGATGCGCATCATACGCGCTATCGTGGCCGGCGAGCGTGATCCCGGCGTGCTGGCTGCGATGCGTGATCGCAACTGCAGGTCCAGCGTCGAGACGATCCGTGCCGCTCTGGTGGGCAACTACCTGCCCGAACACGTCTTCGCGCTGCAACAGGCCCTGGCACTCTATGACTTCTACCAGGCGCGCGTTGACGAATGCGATGCCCAGATCGAGCGCACACTGGCCGTGCTTGCCGCCGATAAGCCGGTACCGCAACAGCCATTGGGAAAGATGCGCAGCCGGACCCAACAGCCCAACGCGCTAAGCTTCGACGTGCGTACTCTCATGTACCAACTTGCTGGCGTCGACCTCACCCAGATCCATGGAATCGGCTCCTACCTGGCTGTGCGTCTCGTCGCCGAATGCGGCACCGATCTCAGCCGATGGCCGACTGCCAAGCACTTCACCTCCTGGCTGACCCTGTCGCCGGGGTGCAAGGTGAGCGGCGGAAAAGTCCTCTCCTCACATACGCGCAAGACAACCAATCGGGTGGCTGCCCTGCTGCGGCTGGCTGCTGTCACGGTGGGAAAAACGAGCACGGCGCTGGGTGCGTTCTACCGCCGGCTGGCGGCTCGTATTGGCAAGGCCAAAGCCGTAACCGCCACGGCGCGCAAGATCGCCGTGCTGTTCTACAACGCCATGCGCTTCGGCATGCAATACGTCGACCCGGGAGCCGACCACTACGAACAGCACTACAAGGAGCGTGTCCTCAAGCAGTTGCACAGGCGGGCAGCCGAGTTCGGCTTCTGCCTCCAACCCACGGAGGGCGTTTCTTAGGAATCATTCTCCAACGTCAATTGCCCGATCTTCGCGTGCAGCACCTTCACGTCGACTGGCGGCGCCGACAGCGCCGCGCCCCCCGCTTCGAACACATCGGCAACCCGCTCCTGCAGTTGCTTCTTCCAGTCCGTGATCTGGTTCGGATGGACATCAAATTGCTGGGCCAGTTCTGCCAGCGTCTTGTCGCCCTTGAGCGCCGCCAGGGCCACCTTTGCCTTGAACGCCGGTGAGTGGGTCCGTCGGTTTCGTTTCGTCATCTTCTGGTTCCTTGTTGCCGGCCATTATGGCCGACTCACCCCCCAGCTTTTCCACTCAACGAACTGTCCGAATTCTCGAAGCCACTTCTGTTTGCGATTGGCGCACACACCGCGATCGGTCAGCGACGAAAATATACTGCCGAGCCCTACAGCGGCCATCTTGAGGAAGTCTCCAGCCTCGTGTCGACTGTGGAAGGGGTAACTCCCGACATGGTCGCGGCGGCATGGTTGCACGACACGGTTGAAGATACCGATGTGCCCTTGTCGCTGATCGAAACCGAATTCGGTGTCAGCATTGCGCGACTAGTTCATGAATTGACGGCAGTATCCGGGCCTAACGACGGGGATCGTGCGACACGCAAGGCGCTGGACCGGGCGCATACGGCGGCGGCGTCCACTGCGGCCCACACCATCAAGGCGGCGGACCTGATATCGAACCTGCGCACCGTGGAGGCGCGCGATCCGGCGTTCGCGAAAATCTACATGGCGGAGAAGGCGCTGTTGCTCGAAGTGCTTGTCAGAGCCGATGCAGGTCTGTGCTGTACCGTACGCTCGATCCTGCAGAACTACCATGAGCGGCACGCAGCGCACCGGATTTAAAGAGCTTGCGCGCAAGACAGCTTACTGGGAGTACCTGAAACAGATGCAGGCGCATCTTTCGCCGCCCTTGAAGGCGCAGGCGCAATGCCGCGCGACTTTCGAGGCGCCGGAGGAACTGAAGAACCCGCGCCCGGTCGCGTTCGTGAAGCAGGCCAATATTTCGAACGGGGCCGCAGCAAGGGAATAACGAGGCCGGGGCGAACATGACAGCGCGACTCCAGCGCCTCGCGCGCGGAGACAACACGGATACGTCGAACGAACTATTAACGGACGATCATGGGACGACACTGGACCGCGGAACAGCGCGCGAAGCAGGCCAATGCAATTCGGCGCTGGAAACCTTGGGACAGCGCAACGGGCCCGGTCACTGACGCGGGCAAGGCCACTGCTGTGCTCAATGCGCTGAAACACGGCATGCGCTCGGCGCAGTGGCGCGACGAACGGCGGCGCGTGAAAGAACTGCTGCGCGAGTGCCGCGCGCGGCTGGAAAAGCGATAGACCGGCGGCGCGGGTCCTTCCTGGCCGCACCTGCAACGCGGGCATTGCACACCGCGATTTTCGCGTAGCGACGGAATTGCGAAAGTTGTCCGAGGTGGAAAATGTCCGAACGTCTTAGCGCAAGCGAGTTTGCACGCCGCGAAGGCTGCGACGAAAAGCAGGTACGCCGCGCACTTGAGCGTGGCGCGCTTGTGCGTGGCGACGACGGACTGATCGACGCCGCGTTGATCGGCTCGGCGTGGCGCAAACCAAACCGCCGCACGCTGATGAAGACCGCGCCACGGCCTGAACGGATAGGCGACACGAACGCCCCACTGCGCAACGGCGGGACGCACCTGGAGCCGGGAAATGCGGCAGGACAGGATATCGACGCTTTCCCTCGCATGCTTCCGCAGGCGGAGGCGCTACGCCTGAAGGAGCACTATGCGCCCTGCTGCGCAAGCTCGAATACGAACAGCGGGAAGGGAGCCTGATCGAGCTTGCGCTGGCGGAGGATGTCGTGTTCAACCTGTTCCGCGCACAGCGCGACGCGTGGCTGGCATGGCCATCGAAGGTCGCGCCGTTCATTGCCGCCGAACTCGGCGTGGAGGTTGACCGTGTTGCCACGTTGCTGGGCGAGCACGTCTGGCAGCAGCTATCCGAACTCGGTGAGCCACAGCCGGACTTTAGCGGTGGGTGAAGCAAAACGCGGTCGAACCATGCGTTCTACTGCAAATGTCACGTTCACAGCGTGACCCTGGATTGGCGTCCGGGAAATGACAAAGGCGGGCAACCGCCGACCGGCGGTTTTTTTACGCCCGCATCGAGTGCCCCAATGGTCGGGCCTTGGTGGGGGAGCGCTCGCGCTCGCCGGTTTCCTTTGTCACCGGTACGCCAACCTTGCCTTGTGCCCGGCCACCCCGATTGGCGTCGGAGGGGTCGGGTTATCGAATCTGACAAAGGAGGTCGCAGCATGCGCCCTGTTCCCGCCCGTCCCAAGCAAACCCAATCCTCCATTCCATCCCACGACAGTATCGGCACGCTACACGCCGCCGCGCCCGCCTCCAACCAGGCCTACAACGATGCGACCGGGGGTAGGTCATGCCTGACTCTCTGAACGCCTCTGCACAACCGGATATGGCGATGCCTGACACCGCCGTTATCCGTGTCGATCAACTGCACGCACTGGCAGGGCTGTTGAGCCTGGAAGAGGTAGCGGAGCAGTTCTCCGCTCTTTCAACGGTTGCGCAGGTGTCGATTTTTGGTCTCTTCGAGGATGCGCTCGCGGACGTACGCGCCGTATTGGCGCGAACAGCGGCTTCTGGCGAATGAACTGCTGCGCGGCCTCTTTAACCGGGGCCGTCAGACTCGAATCTTCCGCCCTATTCTGTTTCATCGAAAGCCGTGGAGATTTTGGGCTGTCGCCCATGTACGGACTGCCTGTCGCACGGTAATTATCTGACTGCTGTCAACCCCGGCAGCGACTTCAGATAGACCATCGACACACCTATGTCTCTGTCCATACTTGAAATGCACTCCGTGGAGCTGTT
>NZ_JACHDI010000046.1:0-36636 GCF_014201025.1 Paraburkholderia sp. MM5384-R2 | reverse complement strand
GATCGACATGCGTTGGACAGGATCGTCCGGAATATGGTGATCAATGCGGTCCGTTACACGCCTTCCGAGCAGCGAGGAACGAAAGGACATGTTCTGGTGAGCTGCCAGAGGCGTGGCAGCAGCCGCGTAAAGATAAGCGTGTGGGACAACGGCATCGGTATCCCTGAAGACAGACTAAACGATATCTTCAAAAGCTATGTACAGGTCGATAATCCCGAGAGAAATCGTGAGAAAGGGTTCGGACTAGGTCTGTCCATTGTCCAGGGTCTCGCCGACCTTCTTGGTCACGAACTGGACGTGGACTCGGCACCCGGGCGGGGATCGCGTTTTTCGGTGACGGTCCCCTTCGTAGGACTGATCCCGCCAGAGTTGCACGAGGTTCAAACGGTTGAAAACGGCGACCCCGATTTGACCAATATGGTAGTGGCGATCATCGAGGACGATAGCGACTTGAGAATCGAAATATCGATGCGCCTGATCGAACATGGATGCTACGTCGTGGCAGGAGAATCATCGCACGACGTCATCGAACAGTTGCGCATGGAGGCTTTGGCAAGTGGTCCGCACTTCATCCTCTCCGACTACCGGCTGGAACACGAGGACGGCGTTGTTGCGATTGCGGCGGTCCGTGCTGCTACCGACGCTTCGATCCCTGCAATCCTGTGGTCGGGGGACACCTCGTCAGCTGTGCTCAAAAAAGTAGCCGTCAGTGGCATGAAGCTTTTGTCGAAACCGGTTTCGGAACAGACCTTGTTGAACATACTGGCGAAACACAAACCGAAAGCATTGACCGAAGGCGGATGAAAGTGACGGCGGAGGAGATAATGCGTGGGTAGCAGAGGTCTTCAGGACAGTCCCTTATCTGCCTCCCTTCCAAGGGTTAACTCGGCACTGACTCTAAGTGCAGCTTCAACGCGGTTTCTGACTTGAAGTTTGTCGTAAATAACACAGGAAACCTGTCTGACATGTCCGTCGGAGACGTTGAGCTCTCTTGCGATCTGTTTCCCTGAGAGACCACGTGCAATGCAACGCGCCAAGTCCCACTCTCGCGGAGAAAGTCCAAGATGATGCTGATTCCGGCTAGCTGAGGGCGCTGGTGTCGCGCAGGCAAAGCGCAGCAAGACTTCTTCTGGAATCCAGAGTTCACCTCCTAAAATCCTGCTCAGTCCAATGAACATCTTTTTATGCGCACCTCCTTTCAAAAGGATGCCCCGCGCGGCGTAGTCACGCATGCACATTCGCAGAATTTCGACTTCTTCATCGTTTGCAAGAGAGAGTCCCGTGCAGATGACCACGGGAACATTGGACGGATTTCCTGCCTGAAAATGTTCGAGTGTCGTGGCGCCACGGTTATCACCATCCAGATTTAGGTCCAGGAATACTAGGTCTGGGGGAGGTATCTCTCTTACTTTTTCAAGCGCGCTGGCAAGCGTAAATACTGGCGTGATTTCGATTGGCGTTGCGCTCAGCTCCGACGCGTGTGATTGGACATATTCGGAAAGAGCAACGCAAAGAATTTCGTGGTCATCGACCCATAGGATTTTCATGGTCGCTTCTCCTCTTTATACATCCGAGAAAAGCAATCGATCCGGCGCTACTTTTGTGCACGGCACGGCGCTGCTTGACAGCTTAGCATATCAGGCGAGGGCCGCAGAACCTTGAAGGATGGACAGAGAGCATTTCGCTTGCGGGCCATCTGAGCTAACGCACCGCCTTGGTGATCGCCCAGCGGAGGCATGTTATTCGTCGAATCCAAGGAGATCCATTTGAGTTCTGCGCGTTAAGCGGTGCAAAAACAGATTACCTCGGTGTCGGTTGATTTTTTTGGAACTTCGCGGAAAAGTGTGATGGTTTTTCATGATGAAAACGTCGGAGAGCCAATCTGGGTAAGGGTTCGCGCGTCTTGATGGCCTCGCGAAATGGGGCATGATTTCGCGATCGCAACAGTTTGTCGCTTGATTAGGTATTTACCCCACCCCTTCCAGCTTCTAGACTATCGCCATTTGCTATCGACACATGGGTTTGTCGCTCATATCAAAATAATCTCCTGAGGTAGTCGTCATGAAGTCGATCATCAAGGCCTTGACCATCGCCGCCCTCATCGGCGCCCCGCTCGCTTCCTTTGCGCAGTCGAGCCAGCCCGTGACGCGCGCGCAAGTCCGCGAACAGCTCGTCCAGCTTGAAAAAGCTGGCTACAATCCAAACGACTGGATGCACTACCCGGCAAACATTCAGCAAGCTGAAGCCGTCGTCGCGCAACAGAACAGCAACAACACGGCCTACGGCGCGGAAACCAGCAGCACGTCGCAATCTGGCAAGTAAGAATTCAGCCGGCTCTCCCGGCATCTTGAAACAGGCCCGCATCTCGCATGAGAGCGGGCCTGTGCTATTGGAGTTGATGAACCCTCCGCCTCCGGGCTCCGGTGACTTCGCCCGGGCCGGATGGCTTGAGTGTTTTTTGTCCGATGCGCAAACTTGCGTTCAATAATTCAGACGGCCTTGCGCAGGAAGCCCTGATTACCACCGTTGCGGTTGGGCGCGAAGCCGTTGGCCTGCAGGGTCTCTTCCGCTGTGTCGTAGAAGACGCCGATCTTGCTGATTTCACGCGCCTGCTGGGCGGTGGCCACCTCGCGGCCGAACTCGCGCGAGATGCGCACCAGTTGCTCGATCTGCTCGACTGTGCTCGCCTTCTTCGTGCGCGTCTGGTTCCAGAGGCAGTCCTCGGTGCCGCAGCGCACGTGCAGGCCCAGCGCAATGCCCATCATGTTGACCGGCAGCACATTGCGCACTGAACTCTCCACGGTAAGTACCGTGCCGTCCGGCGTGGCGCGCACGAAGTTGGCAAGGTTGTAGATATTCGGTGCGTCCATGCCACCGCTGATCGCCACCCAGTTCATCACCAGCGGGCCCTTGTAGATGCCGCGCCGAATCAGCCGCTCGACCGACTCGAAACTATTGATGTTGTAGCACTGGAAAGCACTCTGGATGCCCGCTTCGCTCAGGCGGCGAATGTGCTCCTCGGCCCAGCCGGGCTGCGCCGGCGCCGTCATCTCCTTGTAGGCGTTGTAGATCGCGGGAATTTCTCTCGACGTGCCCTTGAAATCCGCCAGCTCCGCATGTTCGGTGACGTTCATCTGCGAGGTGTTGATCGTCACCGTGACCTGATCGGGTTCGGGATCGAGCTCGGCCAGCATGTGGCGCGTGTCGTCGCTCAGCCACTTGGCCGCGGCACCTTCGGTCTCAGGCGCGAAGCTGATCGAGCCGCCCACCTGGATGACCATCTCGGGTACGCGGGCGCGCACACCGGCGATTAGCTCGTTGAACTTCGACAGGCGCTTGCTGCCCTTGCCGTCGAGTTCGCGAACATGCAGGTGCAGCACGGTAGCGCCGGCGTTATAGCAATCCACAGCCTTCTGGATCTGCTGCTCCATCGTGACCGGGATGTCCTCAGGGAAGTCGGACGGCAGCCATCCTGGGGCATAGGGCGCGGCCGTGATGATCAGGGGTTGCTGATTTTCAGGGTAAAGGGAACCGTCGAGAAAGTTCATGTCATGTTTCCAAAGGCAGGTCGGGAGTAAGGAAAGAAACAACCAGCGCGAGGCCAGTGGCGTGGAGAGAATTTTCTGACGCCGTATCCAAAGGTGCTTGGCACACGGCGCCACGGCGTCTCCTTGACCGTCCCCCCAACTCAGACCGCAGCGCCGGTGCCCAGGGTGCCGGTGAGGGCTGGCGCCACATCCAGCTTCACGTCGGAGATACCGGCCGCATCCGCGTCATAACTGCGCATTGCGATGACAAAAAGCACCGCGGCCAATATGCTGAAGAGAGGAATGACGGTCAGTGCCCACTGCAAACCCCATTGGTCAGACAGGACACCCGCCAGGAACGGACCCACCGCCAGTCCAAGCACGTTTTGAAACAGGGAAAGTACGGCCGCGCCGGTCGAGCGCACACCTGGGTGAATGACGTCCATGGCAACACCGGCAACCAAACCGACGGTGCAGTTCATGAAGAAACCGCCAAGCAGGATCAGCTTGAACTGTGCATTCCCCGTGTATGAGCCGCCAAACGCCACCACGAGAATCACCGATGTGATCAGGCACAACACGGACAGCGCGGACAGTTTGTTGCGCGGTGTGCGAAGTGCCAGGCGGCCCACCACGATGCCCCAGAACGTGCAGCCAAACGCGCTGACCAACACCACCGCCGCGGCCGACTTGGCTGCAGCCTCCGGGGCCATGCCGTGGAAACGGTTCAGGTAGCTGGGCAGCCACGACCACATGGCTGACACCGTAATCAGTTGTGCCGCCGCTCCAACGCAAACCCATAGCAGCGTTCGCGTGCGCGCCATCGTGACAAAGATGTGCTTGAGCGTCCCGCCCAGAGACCGGGTCGCCTGGTTCAAGCCTGGCGTCAGTGCCACCGTCTTGTAGTCGCGCACGAAGAGATAAAGCAGTGCCAGCACGAGCCCAGGTACACCGACCACACCAAAGGCGGCCTTCCAGCCCCACCTCGCCGCGATCATGCCCCCCAACACCACACCGAGTACTGAACCCAGCGATGGAGCAGCGTAGAAGATGCCGAGCGCGGCGCTCCGCAAGCGCTTGGGAAACAGTGTCGAGATAAGGGCTACTCCTACCGAGCCATAGCCGGTTTCACCCACCCCCACCATCGCACGCGCCGCAAACAATTGACTGTAGTTAGTCGTGAACATGCACGAGATCGTGGCAAGGCTCCAGGTGATAGCCATCACCACGATGCTCTTTACACGGCCCATGCGGTCTGCCACCAGCGCTACCGGCAATCCCCCCACCCCCACCACGATGGAAATGATGGAAACCAGGGAACCCAGCTGTTTGTCACTCAGGTTCCATTCGCTCTTGATGTGGGGAAATAGCGAGACGATCACCTGCCGGTCGATAAAATCGAAAAACATGAGCGCGAAGGTCATCGCAAAGGCAAACCAGGCCTGCCGCCTGCTCGTCAGGTAGTCGTCGTTGTTGCCGCCCTCAGGGTCATCGGGTATCACGTGCATGCTTGTCTCCTAACATTTTTGAAATACCGGCCACGGTCCTGACTTCGCGCGCATCAACCCATCACGAAGCGCTGCCCGTCATCGACCGAAAGCGTCGCGCCCGTCATGAAATCGTTCCCCGGCGATGCATGCAGCAACAACGCACCGTCGAGCGCTTCGGGCGTGCCGAGCCGTCGGCGCGGCAGTCCTTCAACAATCTTCTTGCCGGCCGGCGTCTGAAACAGTGCACGATTGATGTCGGTCTCGATGAAGCCCGGATTGATCGCGTTGACATTGATGCCGTAAGACGCCCATTCGTGAGCCATCGATCGGGTCAGATGCTCGAGCGCCGCCTTGCTCGCGCTATAGATCGACAGATTCGGCGAGTGCGTTTGCGCAGCGAGCGAGCGAACAGATGTTGATGATGCGTCCGGGCAGCGCGCTGGCGACCAGCCGTCGCGCGAACGCCGTTGCCGTGAGAAGCGCGGCCTTCGTATTGACGCCAAACACGCGGTCGAACATTTGCGCGTCGACATCGATCAACGCGGCGCGACCGCCCGCTCCAGCATTGTTGACGAGCGCCCAGAGCGGCGCCCTGGTTCGCTGGATTTCGTCGAACACGAGAGCAACCGCCTCCTGGTCCGTGACATCGACCGGAAAGTGGCGCGCTACGCCGCCATCCCGCACGATCATGTCTTCTGTCTCGCTCAACGGATCGGCCCGCCTGCCCAGCAGCGCGACCTGCGCGCCGGCTGCGGCTAGCGTGCGCGCCGCCTGGCGGCCCAGGCCTGACCCTGCACCCGTGACGACGACCGTCAGATCTGACAGGTCGAAGTATCGGGCGACAACACTCCTATTCATCGAACTCATGGTTATCCTCAGTTTGGCGTTATGTGCCGTGCCAGGTGCGAGCGCAAGATCTCGCCACCCGTGCCCCTGCGCTGACTTACTGCGAGAAGCTCGAGAGATCCTTCGGTTCGATGCCGTCCTTGTGGCAATGATCAAGATAGCGGCGCATCGCAGTGCGCCAGTTTTCTGTCGCGGCCAAGTTGCCCTTTCCGTCGAGATAAAGCAGCTCGCCAGAGACGACATTGAACGTGACAACTTCACTGTCCGACACGGCAATGGGCGTATGACTCGTGGCGGCAGTCTCGTAGACCACGCTCCCTTCCCTTGCGACCCAATCGTGCTCCAGATACTTCCAGCTACCCCGAACCGTATAGACAATCACGGTGCTGGTGTGGTGATGCGTCGCGAGTTTCGCGCCCGGCGGTATCTTTAACAGGCTGATCGTTTCGCCGCGGACCGGATCGATCTTGAAGTACTTGATTTGCACGTCGTCCGAATACGGCGCGTAAGGCATCCAGGGAAGGTCTTCATCATTGAGACAACCGGTATCAATGGTTTCAAACAACATGTCGCGCATTCCTCATAGAAAATCCCACGCCTTCGATGCGTGGCTCGGGCACTGGTCTTCAAATCCCGCAGGCCCGTCCCTTTTTTCCCCGCCAGTGGCACGTGGCGATCGTTCGGTCATGAAAGTTCGCGAATGAACTCTTCGGCCCGCGGCCACTCGCCATGGCCCGAGGCCGGATTCAGATGCCCGACCTCGCCAAGTTCGACGAAGCGACTGCCCCACGCCTGCGCGAACTCGCTGGCGCGATCGAGACGCGTCAGAGGATCGTTGCAGCCGGCCGCAACGATGCTCGGAAACGGCAATCTGCCGCGCGGTATCGGCAGCCAGCCATGCTCTTTCAGTACGTCGATCGCCGGGTAGCCTGCCGGCATGGGCGTCTCGAGATCCGCGGGTGCCGCAAGCAGTGCGCCGCGTACCTCGCATGTCGCACCCCGGGCCACCCAATGGGCGACCATCATCGCGCCGGCGCTGTGCGCCACGATGATCACGGGCCCCTCGATGGTGGCCAGAGCGCGGTCGATCGCGTCGACGCGGGCCGCGCAGCTCAGCTTGTCGTGCTCAAGCGGGGCGACGCTGCATGCAGGGGGCAACTTCGCGGCCAACAGGGTCTGCCAGTGGTCCGGCACATGCTCACGCAGGCCAGGGACGATGAGAACGGTTGGCGTCATAGAGTTCATGTCGATCATTCAGTAAGGCATGTCACCGATGAGGGTGATGCGTTCCATCTTGCGGTGGCACGGCGGTTAGTCCATCACTGCGCAGTGCTGGGTTGAGCGGTTGCCCCCGGAACGCAACGGTGTCTTTCTTCCAACGAAAACGCGCGTGACGTAGTGTGGGTGTGGCGTGACGTAGTGTGGGTGTGACGGGTTTCCCCCGCTTGACATTACATGACAGGGACTTACCATTCTGTGCCAGTCTTCTATTCAGCTCTCAGATGTCGTCACTTGTCCGCGCTGCGAGCCTCACCAACTACAGCGAGGTCGCTCGTGCCGCCGGACTGGACCCGGTGCGGATGCTCCTTGACGCGGGGTTAAGCCCGGGCGTACTGCGCGAGCCGGACCTCATGATTCCGGTCGAGCGTGTCGGGCAACTGCTGCATGCCTCTGCAACCATGTCGGGCAACGAGAGTTTCGGACTGTGCATGGCCGAGTCGCGCCGGTTGTCCAATCTTGGGGCGGTAGGATTGCTGATCCGCGACCAGGCGACGCTGCGCGACTCGCTTGACATGCTGATGCGCTATCAGTCCTTGCTCAACGATGCACTTTCGCTGGCGGTCGAGGAATGCGGTGAACTGGTCATCATTCGCGAAGCGGTCATTGCGGGCAATGCGCATCAGCCGACGCGCCAAAGGGTCGAACTGGCGCTAGGTGTCATGGTGCGGTTGATACGCCAGCTCCTCAAGGCCGACTGGCAACCGCGGCGGGTGTGCTTCGAACATCCGGCGCCGCACGACACGAGTACACACCAACGGTTTTTTGGCGGTTGCGTCGAGTTCAACTATGACTTCAACTGCATCATCTGCGCGAAGGGCGATCTCGACGCACGCAACCCGTCAGCCGATCCCGCGATGGTGCGCTACGCGCAGCAGTTGCTAGACGCGTCTGTCGCGTCGAAGCAGGCGACCGTGCTTGAGGACGTGCGGCGCACGATCTTGCTGCTGTTACCCAGTGGACGCTGCGGCATCGAACAGGTGGCCGAGCACCTCGGCGTGGTGTGCCGCACAGTCCAGCGCCGGCTGGCGGAACAGGGGCAGAGCTTCTCGTCGATCGTCAACGACGTCCGCAAGGAACTCGGCACGCGTCATGTCATCGAGAGCGATCGTCCGTTGACCGAGGTGGCGACCCTACTCGGTTTTTCCGCTCCGAGCGCATTCTCCCGCTGGTATCACACGCAATTCGGTTGCAGCGCCAAGGAGAGCCGGGCGGCGCGCGGCGCAGTGCACAGACAGACAGCACCTGCGCCGGCGAGAAGGGCATAACCCTTTACTAAGCCATGTGTATCGCCGAGGACGGCTGATCCAGCGCGTGAAGGAACCGGGGGTGCTGTAGCCCAGTGTCAACTCGTCCCCTGGCGCTTAGCGAGGCCGCCGTATGACAGCGTTGTATCGATGAACCCCCGCACGCAAGGCGAATGCTCGCGAACACGATACGCCACTGCGAGTTCGACCTGATCTTCGAAGTCGCTTAAAGGTTTGAACACCACGCCGGGTTGGGCGAATCCCTGGATGGATTGAGGCACGAGGGCTACCCCGTAGCCCGCAGACGCCATGCTGACCGCAGTAATGAAATCGTTGACCCGATACTCCGGTTGCGCGTCGAACCCACCGACGCGGCCAAGTCTGGCGAGATCCTCCGCGAAGCCGGCCGCCTCATTGAACTGCGGCGCAATGAATGACATCCCCCCCAACTGGGAAGCCTTCACGGCTTTCGCGCGCACGAGTGGGCTGTCCGCCGGCAGAGCAATCAGCAAGCGTTCGCGCTGAACGACTTTGGCTGTGACCCCGTCGGGATAGTGCGCGCGAGGCCGAATGAAACCGACATCGAGGGTCCCGTCCGACAAACGTTCCAGTTGCGTCGGTGTTTCCATCGCCACGATGTGCATGCGGACGTCCGGGCTCGCCATCCTGAATGCCTTGAGCGTATCGGGCAGCAGCCCGGTCGTAACGGCCGAGCCGATATAGCCGAGCGCAACGTGACCTGCTTCTCCTCTTGCGGCCAGACGCCCGATGCGGTCGGCGCGCTCCAGTTGCCGCAGTGCGGCCTTGGCTTCGAACAGAAAAACGTCGCCTGCATTGGTTAGCGTGATCGCCGCACGTTTGTTGCGGTTGAGCAGCCGTGCGCCGAGATCGGTTTCGAGCCTCTTGATCTGCTGGCTGAGCACCGATTGTGCGATATCGAGCCGGTCGGCTGTGCGAGCGAAGTGCAAATCTTCGGCCAATGCGACGAATAGTTTGAGTTGCCGGCTATCGATCATCTTTAATCTCGATTTGCAAATAAAAAAACAGTTTATACGTATTTAACGAATCACAGATAAGGAGTCAAATAACCATACTTTCTTCACAAGGACACATTCATGAGCTCTGTCACCGCATTGCCGATGGCCGCATCGGTCGATTCGCAACTGAAGTTTTCGATCGAGCGTCATCCGCATCACGAACGTCTGCGTCATATCACGGTGCAACGTGACGCGTTGCAGAAATTCTTCTCTTCAGTCAAAGACATCGACCTCCAGAACCTCGAGTACGTACCGTTCATGCGCTTTATGGTTGCGGACGCACTCGAGCGCGCAGTCGGCGACAGTTTCGCCCCGGCCCTTCGGCAACTCGTGCGGGACCGATCCACCGGAGGATTCACGTTAGGCGTCCAGGACGGGACCACCGATCCTCGCGATTTCGTCCTTTTCGGAACGGCAGTCGGGTACCTGCTTGGACCGGCGAATCACGACGCGATGTCCGGCACGTATTACGCGCGCTTCCTCGTGAAGGACACGGACAACAGCGACTCATACCTGCGTCAGGCATACCGCCTGTTCACGCTGCACACAGACGGAACCTTTGTCGAAGAGCCGACCGAATGGCTGCTCATGATGAAGTTCGCGGAAAAGAACGCGCTCGGCGGCGAGTCGCGCTTCATGCATCTCGACGACTGGAGCGAGCGCGACACTTTCCTCAACAATCCACTCGGCACCCGGCCATTTCTCTACAAGGCGCCCGGCTCGAAGAACGTCGATGCGCAAGTCGAACGCCCCGTGTTCTTCCAGACCGAGTATGGCCTGGCAATGTCGTTCATCGATCAATTCGTGCAGCCCCGTTCATCCGCCGAAGCGGTTTATCTGCACGACTTGTCGGCGTCGATGGAAGCGTCCTCCGCGACGCGCGAGGTACCGCTTCCCGTGGGCGACCTCGTGGTCCTCAACAATTATTTCTGGCTGCACGGCCGGGCGCCGTTCAAGAAGGATCCGGCGCTTCATCGTGAACTGATGCGCCAACGCGGAGTGTTCTCAAAATGACAACCGTCCAGCATCACCGCGGCTATGACGCGGACGTCCTTATCGTAGGCGGTGGCATCGTCGGTGTATCGACGGCCACGCAACTGATCGAACGTCATCCGGGACTGAGCGTGCTGCTGCTCGAGAAGGAGGCCTCACTCGCAGCTCACCAGTCCAGTCACAACAGCGGCGTGATCCACGCCGGCGTGTACTACGCGCCGGGAAGCCTCAAGGCCGAGTTCTGCAGGCGAGGTGCCGCCGCGACCTATGAGTTCGCCCGCCGCCATGACGTGCGGGTCGAGCAATGCGGCAAGCTGATCGTCGCGACCGAACACGTCGAAATCGAAAGGCTGAATGCGCTCTACGCACGTTGCGAGCAGAACCGGCTCGAACCACAGATGCTCGATGAGGCGGCGTTGAGGGAACTTGAGCCGCGCATCGCGGGTCGCGCGGCGATCCGCGTGGCGTCGAGCGGAATCGCGGACTATCCGGGCATGACCATGACGATGGCGCGACTCGCGCAGGAGCAAGGCGCGCAGATTCTGCTGAACCAGCGTGTCGACGCGCTCCACGAGGACGAAAACGGCATTACTGTGGAGACCTCGGGCGGCCGCTTCCGGGCAAAGCACGCCATCGTCTGCGCAGGGCTGATGGCGGATCGCCTCGCGAAGATGTGCAATGTCGATCTCGATTTTCGGATCGTGCCGTTTCGCGGCGAATACTATCGGTTGCCGGCGTCGAAGAACGACATCGTGAAGCACCTGATCTATCCGGTGCCAGATCCTGAGCTGCCCTTTCTCGGCGTGCACCTGACGCGCATGATCGGAGGATATATCACGGTGGGTCCAAACGCCGTGCTGGCGCTGGCGCGCGAGGGCTATCGCTGGCGCGACGCAAATCTGAAGGATCTCGCCGGCATGGCAACGTTCCCGGGCTTCTGGAAGATGCTCGGAAAGCATGGCACATCGGGGCTCATCGAAATGCGCAACTCGCTGTGGAAACGGGGCTATCTCGAACTGTGCCGCCGATACTGTCCGGAACTCGAACTGTCCGACCTCGAGCCTTACCCATCCGGCGTACGCGCGCAGGCTGTGATGGCGGACGGCAGCATGGTGCATGACTTCCTGATCCGTTCGTCACAGCGCAGCCTGCACGTATGCAACGCACCTTCACCGGCGGCGACCTCCGCGTTGCCGATCGGCAGCTATCTCGTCGATGAGTTCGACAAGCGTTTCGATCTTGCTCCACTTACCCGCTCGCACTCGACAGATCAGGCACATGGTCTGGCGACCGGGTAAGCACACGGCCAGGCGACCTTCTGCATAGGAGATCAAAGGAGGCGCCTGCGCATGGCGTGCGCCGTGCGGATGACTTTGGGTCGCGGCCAGTGCGCACGGTGCATACTGCAACTCAAGCTGCGGTATATTGAGCCGGGACAGGAATCTGGGGCTCGACCCATTCAATTCAGAAGCTCGTCAGCCGGGACTCTCGCCGCCAGGAGGGAGTTAAGAGATGCTGACGACGGGACTCAGGAGATAGCATGGTTTCCCCGTTCAATATGCCGGGCGAGTTCGTCCAGGGTTTCTTCAAATCCGGGCAGAGCCTGCTGCACGCCTTCACCGGCATGAGCGGTGATGCACCCGCCAGCGCAGGAAGCACGCCGGTGCCGGCGTTGGCATTGATCCAGGCGCAAGCCCATTACTGGCAGCAGCAGATGGCCTTGTACATGGGCATGGTCGCGAGCGCTACCGGGAAAGCCCCGGCGCCGACCGTCCAGCCCGAGCGCGGTGACCGGCGGTTCAGCGCGGACGCCTGGAACGACAATGCCTGGTACAGTCTTCTGAAACAGACATACCTGCTCAACTCGCGCCTGCTCAGCGACATGGTCGAAGCGACGGCCCTCGGTGAGAAGGAAAAGCACAAGCTGCGTTTCTACTCGCGTCAGTTCATCGACTCGATGAGCCCGGCCAACTTCGCCGCCACCAACCCCGAGGCGATGAAAACCGCGCTTCAGACGCGGGGCGAGAGCGTGCGTACCGGTTTCGCCAATCTGCTCGAAGACCTGAAGCGCGGCCGGATCTCGATCACCGATGAAACTGCCTTCGCGGTAGGCCGCAACGTGGCCGTGTCAAAAGGCTCGGTGGTGTTTGAGAACGAACTGTTCCAGCTGATCCAGTACGCACCACTCACCGGCGAAGTCGCCGAGCGGCCGCTCGTGATCGTGCCGCCCTGCATCAACAAGTTCTACATCCTCGACCTCCAGCCGGAGAACTCATTCGTGCGTTTCGCGTGCGAACAGGGGCACACGGTGTTCCTCGTGTCGTGGCGCGACCCTGACGCGGACCTGGGCCACATCACCTGGGACGACTACATCGAAAAGGGCGCGATCAAGGCGATCGAGGTCGGGCGCGCGATCTGCGGCGCTGACAAGGTCAACGCGGTCGGCTGGTGCGTGGGCGGCACGATCCTGTCGTCAGCGCGCGCGGTACTGCGCGCGCGCGGCGACGAGCCGGTGGCAAGCCTCACGCTGCTCACGACCATGCTCGATTTCAGCGACCCGGGCGATCTCGGCGTGTTCATTGATGAACAGGGCGTGTCGCAGCGCGAGCAGACCATCGGGCGCGGCGGCATCTATCCGGGCGGCGAACTTGGCTTCGTCTTCCAGACCCTGCGTGCCAACGATCTCATCTGGCCATATGTCGTCAACAACTACCTGAAGGGCCGTGCGCCGCAGGCCTTCGACCTGTTGTACTGGAATGCCGACGATACCAACCTCCCCGGCCCGATGTACGCCTGGTATCTGCGCAACATGTATCTCGAGAACAACCTGTGCAAGGCAGGGCGGCTCTCGATGTGCGGCACGCCGGTGGACCTTGGGCGGATCGACATGCCGAGCTATATCTTCGGCACGCAGGAAGATCACATTGTTCCGTGGCAGGGCGCGTATCGCTCGACGCAACTGGTGGGCGGCGAGACGCAATTCGTGCTTGGCGCGAGCGGACATATCGCGGGCGTCATCAATCCGGCATCGAAGAACAAGCGCAGCTTCTGGGTCGACGGCACGCTCGGCGATGACCCGCAGGCATGGCTTGCGACGGCGAAGTCGCAGCCGGGAAGCTGGTGGACGCACTGGATTAACTGGCTGAAACCGCATGCGGGCAAGCAGATCAAAGCGCCTAAGCGGGCGGGCAATGCGAAATACAAGCCGATCGAGCCAGCGCCGGGGCGCTACGTCGCGAGGCACCCGCCGGA
The DNA here is from genome assembly GCF_014201025.1 of Paraburkholderia sp. MM5384-R2. NCBI lineage: Bacteria > Pseudomonadati > Pseudomonadota > Betaproteobacteria > Burkholderiales > Burkholderiaceae > Paraburkholderia > Paraburkholderia sp. MM5384-R2. Next base: position 22,966 of record NZ_JACHDI010000046.1, on the reverse strand, counting down.
AGTGATGGGCGCGTGACCGGCAAGGTCCTTTAGGCCCAGCCCTTTCAAGGGCTTCACCATAAAGTCATGTTGCGGGCGAGTTTGCCCGCAACATACGTCAGGATTGGTCCGCCTGCCGTAGTTCGCGCAGATGCGCCTGCGCCTCCTCCGCGCTTTCAAAGATGTACGGGCGACGTCGCGGTTCCGCAAGGCATCCCCCAGCTTGGCACGAAGGAAAGTGCTGGTGGTGTAGCGGGTGACTTACGAATAGAAACGCTCAATCAGTCCTTTCACCATCACGGAATAGGTGTCGAGCACGTCGGGCAGGATGGCGAAGTTGTCGTAATCAACAATCGCATACATCTTGTGGTCGAGCAGACCGAGTTTCGCTTCGACGAGACTGCGGATACGCTCCACGTCGGCGAGCGACTTGACCGTATAGCCTTCGAAATTCACAAAGAACAGGTTTTGCTGCTGATCGTAGGTGAAGCGTTCTTCCAGTGGCAGGCACAGCATTTCGTCACGCAGACCCATCGGCTCCACATGGAAGATGCGCGCGTCCATGAGTCGCGGCGCTTCGCACATGATCGGCCGGAAATCCATCAGGGCGAGAATGTCCTTTTCCAGATCCACCCCGGGCGCGATCTCAATGAGTTCGAGTCCGTCCTCGGCGAGCCGGAAAACGCATCGCTCGGTCACGTAGAGCGCCACCTGCTTCCGGCTCACCGCATAACGGCCACTGCAGGTGCGGTGCTCCACTTCGTTCACGAACTTGCGCGCGGCGCCCTCCTCGACGATCCTGAGCTTGCCGTTGCCGACGGTGAGCCGCAGCCGGCCAGCAGTGAAGGTTCCGACAAACACAACCTTCTTCGCAGCCTGCGAGATGTTGATGAAGCCGCCCGCGCCGGCGAGCCTGGGCCCGAACCTGCTCACATTCAGGATGGAGTCTCATGAGGAAGTGTTGCGTTAGTGGTGGTTAGCCGAGCTCGCTAACGAGCTCCGGCACGATCGTGAACAGATCGCCCACCAGACCATAATCGGCGACGCTGAAAATCGGCGCTTCCGGGTCCTTGTTGATCGCCACGATGACCTTCGAGTCCTTCATGCCGGCCAAATGCTGGATTGCACCCGAGATACCGACGGCCACGTACAGTTGCGGCGCGACGATCTTGCCGGTCTGACCGACCTGGTAGTCGTTCGGCACGAAGCCCGCATCGACTGCCGCGCGCGATGCGCCCAGCGCGGCGTTCAGCTTGTCGGCCAGCGGCTCCAGAACCTTCGTGTAGTTCTCGCCGTTGCCCAGACCGCGGCCACCCGAGACGATGATCTTCGCCGAGATCAGTTCCGGACGGTCCAGCTTCGTCACCTCACGGCTCACGAACTGCGAGATGCCGCTGTCTGCTGCCGCTTCGATCTTCTCCACCGATGCGCTGTAGCCTTCGGCCGCCACGGCGTCGAAACCGGTCGTGCGCACCGTGATGACCTTGATCGGGTCTTGCGATTGCACCGTTGCGATCGCGTTACCGGCGTAGATCGGGCGCTCGAACGTGTCGGCGGAATCCACTGCGGTGATGTCGCTGATCTGCGCGACATCGAGCTTCGCGGCGATGCGCGGCGCGATGTTCTTGCCGTAAGCAGTTGCCGGCGCGAGGATGTGCGTGTAGTCTTTCGCGATGTTCAGCACCGTCGCTTCGATGTTCTCAGCGAGACCTGCTTCAAGTTGCGGCGCGTCGGCGAGCAGCACTTTGCTGACGCCTTCAATCTTCGCCGCTGCATCGGCCGCAGCCTGTGCATTGTGCCCTGCCACCAGCACGTGAATATCGCCACCAATCTTCTGCGCCGCTGCAATCGTGTTCAGCGTCGCGGCCTTGATCGACGCGTTGTCGTGTTCTGCAATTACCAGATTCGTCATTTCGTCCGTCTCCCTTACAGCACCTTGGCTTCGGTCTTCAGCTTCTCGACCAGCGTCTTCACGTCCGGCACCTTCACGCCGGCGGAGCGCTTCGGCGGCTCGGCGACTTTCAGCGTCTTCAGACGCGGCGTGACGTCAACACCAAGGTCTTCCGGCTTGACGACTTCCAGCGGCTTTTTCTTGGCCTTCATGATGTTCGGCAGCGTGACGTAACGCGGCTCGTTCAGGCGCAGATCGGTCGTGATCACAGCGGGCAACGTCAGCGACAGCGTTTCGGTGCCGCCATCGACTTCACGCGACACCGTAGCCTTACCGTCGGCCACGACAACCTTCGAGGCGAATGTGGCTTGCGGCAGATTCGCCAGCGCAGCCAGCATCTGACCAGTCTGGTTCGACTCGTCGTCGATGGCCTGCTTGCCGAGGATGACCAGCCCAGGCTGTTCCTTATCGACCAGCGCCTTCAGCAGCTTGGCGACGGCCAGCGGCTGCAGGTCTTCGTTCGACTCGATCAGGATCGCGCGGTCCGCGCCAATGGCCAGCGCCGTACGCAGTGTTTCCTGCGACTGCGTCACACCGCACGACACGGCGATCACTTCGGTCGCCACACCCGCTTCCCGCAGACGAACGGCTTCTTCAACCGCGATTTCGTCGAACGGGTTCATCGACATTTTCACGCTCGCGATGTCGACACCCATGCCATCCGACCTGACTCGGACTTTCACGTTGTAATCGACCACGCGTTTGACTGGTACCAGAATCTTCATACTGTTCTCTCAAAATGATGACGAGTGTCTGCGTAAGCGTGCAACACTCCCGAAAACCCGCTCAGTTGAACTACGCGTCCCGTCAGACGCGCCAGCACACGCTCCATGTCGTACCCGAGACGAATGGCGATGTCGGTCGGAGGCTTGAACCCGTGGAGAAAAGTCCCGGCATCGGATCACGTAATCAGGGGCGCAATGTTGCGTCCGCGCGCGACGTCAAATGATGCCGTCAGCCTTCAACCGGGAGAGTTGCTCACCGGACAGCCCGAGCAACGTCTGGAGCACGTCGTCCGTGCCCTCCCCCAGTCGAGGCGGCGCGGTTCGTACCGGCAAGCGCGCGCCGTCGAAGCGCCAGGGCGGAGCGAGGACTTGCGTGCTGCCAACCTCGGGATGCGGATGCGCCGTCACGAGCGCGCCATCCCTCGCGCGCTTCGAGGCCAGCGCTTCGTGGAGCCCGAGAACTTCACCGCATGGAATGCCGGCCTGCGTCAAACGGTCGAGCAGACTGCGGCGCTCTCTTCGTCCAATTTCGCGATCGATTTCTGGCACCAGTACCGCCCGATTCGCGGCGCGGCCGATATTGGTCTGAAAGCGATCGTCCTCGGCAAGATCGGGCCGTTCGATTACCTCCCGGCAAAAGCGCTCAAACTGTTTATTGTTGCCGACCGTGATGACGAGCGGCCCATCCGCGGCATCGAACACACCGTAAGGTACGATTGAAGGATGCGCGTTTCCGTAACGCGGCGTGTCTTCGCCCGAGATCAGCGCTTCCACCCCGCAATACGAGGTGATCATCAGTCCGCAATCGAATAGCGCCATTTCAATGTGGTATCCCTTGCCGGTTCGTTGACGCTCGAAGAGCGCCGCCAGAATGGCCTGGGCCGAGTACATCCCGGTGAACATGTCGACTGCGGCAATCCCGAACTTCAACGGGGGCTGGTTGGCCTCGCCGTTGAGCGCCATCAGCCCGGCCTCGCCCTGAACCACCAGATCGTAGCCGGGACGCGCGGCTTCCGGTCCCGTGCGGTCGTAGCCGGAAATCGAGCAGTAGATCAGGTCCTCGTGGTCCTGCTTCAGTTGCTCGTAGCCGAGACCCAGCTTCTCCATGCCGCCGAACTTGAAGTTCTGGATCACGACGTCGCTCTTCTGAGCCAGATCCCGCGCGATCTGCTGGCCCTCGGCGGTTTGCAGGTCGAGGCTCACGGAGCGCTTGTTGCGGTTGACGCTATTGAAATAGGCCGTCTCGGTCGATCCGACGCGCAAGCCCCAATCGCGCGTGTCGTCGCCGCGTTTCGGGTGCTCGACCTTGATGACTTCGGCGCCGAGGTCGCCCAGCACCATGCCGCACCACGGGCCCGCCAGTACGCGGGAAAGATCGAGCACGCGTACACCCGCGAGCGGCAGCGATGGATTCAGGTTTGACATAGCAAGTCCGTATTTGCAGGAGTTTCTGGTGAATAGCAAGCGAAGACCCTCTTACTGGCGCGAATGAGCAGTCGGAGCGCAACTCAGGGCTGCGACAGCCCCCTGGCGCCGGCGTCGTGCGAAACGTCCAGCCTGAACATCGAAACGGCGGTTTTCAGGTCGCCTGCCTGTGACTTGAGCGAGCTGGCTGCGGCCGCTGCCTCTTCGACCAGGGCCGCGTTCTGCTGTGCGACTTCGTCCATCTGCGTGACGGCCTGGTTGACCTGGCCGATGCCCTTGCTCTGTTCCTGCGACGCAGCGCTGATTTCACCCATGATGTCGGTCACGCGCCGGATCTCGAGAGTGATCTCGCGCATCTTCGTTCCGGCTTCCTGTACATGGCTAGCGCCTGTCCGCACCCGTTCGACGGAATCGCGGATCAGATCCTTGATTTCCTTGGCTGCCGCCGAAGAACGCTGTGCCAACGAACGCACTTCGGAGGCCACCACCGCAAAGCCCCGCCCCTGCTCGCCCGCCCGCGCCGCTTCGACGGCCGCATTCAACGCAAGGATATTCGTCTGGAAGGCGATACCTTCGATGATGCCAACGATATTGGCGATCCTGTCCGAGCTGGCATTGATGCCTTCCATGGTTTCCACCACGCGTGACACCACGGTGCCGCCCTGCTCCGCCATCTGGGCGGCCTGTGCCGCGAGCTGGTTGGCCTGACTCGCATTGTCGGCATTCTGGGTAACGGTAGAGGTCAGTTGCTCCATGCTAGAGGCGGTTTCCTCGAGCGAGGCGGCCTGCTCTTCGGTGCGTTGCGACAGATCCTGGTTACCCGCTGCAATCTGATGAGCGGCGGTGGCAATCGAGTCGGCCGAGATCTTGATCGCGCCGATCGTTTGCATAAGTTGCTCCTGCATGCGCTTCATTGAAAACAGCAGGCTTGAGCGGTCATCTGGGGCGGTCTTCACTACGGCGGTCAGATCGTTGTTAGCAATCTGGTTGGCAATCTCGGCGGCATTAGACGGCTCTCCGCCCAGTGAGCGGAGGATGCCACGGTTGAGCAGTACTACGACAGCCGATAAAACGCCGGCCAATACCACCAGAATCCCGAGGCTCTGATACAGCGACGAGTGGAATGCCGCATCGAGGTCATCGACATAGAGGCCCGTCGCGAGAATCCAGTCCCACGGCTGATAGCTCACGCTACAGGCGATTTTCGGCAAAAATCCGGTGACTCCCGGCTTTGCAGCGGTATAGGCGGTAAAGCCCTTACCTTCGTGTTTGATGACCGCGACCATCTGCCTGAAGAGATACACACCGTTCGGATCCTTGTAGTCGACGACATCCATGCCGTTCAGCTCCGCTTTCGCCGGGTGCATCAGGATGTGCGACTGCGAATTGAGGATCATGAAATAGCCATCTTTGCCGAACCGCATGTTCCGGATGCTGTCCATGGCGCGTTTCTGCGCTTCCGCTAAGGGCATCGAGCCGGCTGCCACCTGGTCGCCAAAGGTCTTGACGACACTCAAGGCGAGCTCCGACGCGTGTTTCAGGTCCGCCTTGCGCTCGTCCAGCCGCACCTCTCTCGTCTGATACGCTTCGTAGATCGATATTCCCGCGAGACACAACAGGCTCAGGATCAGCGGCAGCCAAACCTTCTGCACGAAAGACAGCTTCATATGTTTGTGAACCTTCCAATCGCTAGCCGCGAGCAGGCAAAATCGCCTAATCAGACGGCCGCATGTAACGATGTGCTGCGTTGGTAATGGTCAGCCAGGCTCGCACGCGAGTTCCGGCACCGCCGTGGCAAGACGGAAACGTCACGCGGCAATGCGATCCCGGCCATCGATGCTGTGCAGAGCACAAAGCTCGCCCGGCGTAAGCGGTGTAGCTGGCCCATCAAGGCGAACCACCCGGAACATGGACATCAGAAACCGTCCAGTCGAGGAGGTTCGCCACGCCGGCAGCATGCTCAGCCGCGTCGCGCTTCCGCGATGTGCCACCACCGGCCAATGAGGTACACCGTCAAGGGCAGAACTGCCGCGAGGGGAAGCAGGCGCAACGCGCCTTGAAGACCCACCGAGTCCGCTATCACACCGGTGAAGAAGGGACCCGCTGCGAGGCCTAATATATTGTTGAACAGCGTCAGTGTTGCAAATGCCGAGCCATGGATAGCTGGCGGTGTTGCCCCAGCAATAATCGCGCTACATGTGCCGAACGAACTGGCAAGGAAAAACACCGCGGGCGCAAGGAGCGCGAGCTGCAGATTGCCCGGTGGCAAGCGGAACGCGACCGCCAGCAGGATGCCTAGCACGAGGCAATAACCAATGGCCATGTTCCACCGCTTAAGCGACGAGTCCCGGCTGATCCGGTCGGTGATCACACCGCACAGGAGTTGGCCCATGCCGCTGACAAGGACAAGGCCGGCCGCCACTACGGCCGCCTTGCTGACAGGCATATCCCAGTAGCGATTCAGGTAGCTGGGCAGCCACACGAAAAGCGTGCCCTGAATGAAGATCTGCAGGGCGCTGCCAAGGTACGCACAAAAGACGGAACGGGACGGAAGCAGACCTGAGAAAAGCGCTTGGGGCGTCAGTTTCAGACGCTCGGCCACCGGCGTTCCGCTCGCATTGGCCGCATGCGCACGCGCGAGCCTTTTTTCCGAGACGACGAAGAAGTAAATGATCACCAGCACAAAACCAAAGACCGCCATCAGGCCCATCGACCAGCGCCAGCCAAAGTGAGTCGCAACGACGCCGGAAAGCGAAACACCGAGCACGGACCCAAAGGCAGCGGCAGACGTAAAGCCGCCGGCAATGGTAGAGCGCAGTCGCTTTGGAAAGATGCTCATGAGCATCGCGAGTCCGACACTTCCGTAAGCAGCCTCGCCAACACCAACGAAGATGCGCGCGAGAAACATCTCGTTGTAGCTGCTGGCAATCGCGCACCCGAGCGTGGCAACACTCCACAGCACAGCCATCAGTGCAATGCTTTTGACACGTCCCCAACGGTCCGCGATTATGGAAAATGGGAGGGTCAGCACGCCGACCGCCAACGGCACCACGCCGCTAATCGAACCGAGCTTTGTATCGGTCAGCTGCCACTGCACTTTCAAGATCGGAAACAAGGCATTGAGCGCCTGCCGCGACATGTAGTCAGACAGCAAAAGGCAAAACATCAATGCAAATACCACCCAGGCGTAGACTCGGGCGCCACTGGTAGCCGCCGCCGACTCGGCCGGCACTACGTTACTTGTATAAGGGCTCAATTCTGTCTCCTCCAATGATTCTCTAAATTCATATTGAATCGTGCCGCCTGGCGTCGTCTGGCCCGTGTGAAGCAAGACCGCTAAACCGGGACCGGCAGTAGTTTCTGCTGACCGCCAGCATCGCCGAACGCTTTCTTTGTATCGCCGTGCGCGCTTTGGATTTCGACGCTTATTTCAAGCGTCTTGATGACTTGTGGAAGGCGCTCGCCAGCATGAATACCCTCCGTATAAGTGTTGCGCCAAAGCCTCCCTTGCGGCTGCGAAGCGCCAGACGACGGACACTGATTTCAGGATAGCACCGAGAATTATTTTTGTCGACATTAATTATTTGCCGCACGCGAAACGTCACGCCTGAGCGCAGGAACGAACTGTTTCGAAGCGGCGTAAACCCCAAGCAAAGCTAAGGTTCGTAATAGTGGGGGCACGACGAAACGATCCTCGATAGGGATTTCTCGCACCGGATCGAGCTGGTCCGGCGCAAGTAAAGTTGGAACGTGCGTGGCCTGATCGCGAGATCGGCATGATGCTCTGCGTGTACGCGAATCCGCTGACGCGGGAGCATGATCCCCGCATCGGCGTGTAGCAAACAACCGGAGGTGCTGGTATACGGTGTCTGCTATTAGGTGAGCGTACCAGCGTCCAGGAGAGGATGGATGAGCGGGAAGCGAAGTCGATTCCGACGACATGACATCCCATCGTGCCGCCACTATGCAGGGAATGTTCCAATCAATTCGTGCCGCATCGCGGCCACGATAGACGGGTCACTGGCAGCGGAAAACCCACCGCGGCGTTCCAAAAGATGGAACGCCGGGCAATCCGGATTCAACCGTCCAGAGCACGCCGGGAGCGACTCACTCTGTAGAGGCGGCGGCTCCTTCGGCCCGCGCCGCCTTTGGGGCACGTGCAGGTCGACTGTCTGCCGGTTTTGCAACGATTGCGCGAATGGCAGCATCCCTGGCGTCGTCCAGCCGCGAGGCTGCAAGGGAAAGCAGTAGCTTGTTGTCCCGTTTGATCGCGGCCTTCTGCAGCGCGCTCCAGACTTTTAAAGATGCGCGAACCGATTGAGGCTTAGCCACAAATCCTAGCCGGACATATCGCAGGGTTCGCAATGAGATGGAGTGCAGGACATCGACCAGAAGCCGGTTGCGGCACAGATCGACCGTGTTGAAATTCAGGAGGAAGCTTTCCACAGCATAGGCGTCTACCGACTCCTCGGCCGCCCTGATTAGCCTTGGCATATGCGCGTTCAGCAACGCCTCGAGTTCGGACGGGCTTTCGCGCGCCACCTGCTCCAACATCGTGACGTAAAGCACGCTGCGCACACGGAAAATGTCCCGAAGTTCATTCTCGTCGGGCGCCGTAACAATCGCCCCGCGCCTGGCCTGAAACTCGACCAGGCGGTCCCGCTCCAGAATACGCATCGCTTCGCGCACCGGCGCGCGGCTGACGTGCAACACCTCGCTGATATCTTTCTCCAGCAAGCGTTGCCCCGACTTCACCAGGTCAAGCGTAATGACCCCGGCCAGCCGGGCAGCGATCTGCTCGGCAATCGGCACCGAGGCATACGCCCAGTCCTGCCCACGCAGCACCGCCCGCTCGACTGCCAGCATCAGTGAATTCTTGGGCGTAAGGAGCGAGGAAAGATCGGGAAGGTTCTGCGTTTTATTTCGGGCCATGGCGTATAGCGCAATGAATTTTCGTCGAATTTAATCCTTTGACCATTATAGTCTCCAGCATTGTAATGTCGACAACAACTCCCTGGCCAACGGGCGTATCGAGTATACGGTGGGTACCAAGGGCGACAGCCATGACGACGCGCTGACCGAGGCAATCAAAGATCCATACAAAACCGGACTGCGACCACGGGCTGGAGCCCGAACACCCCGAGCCTCGCGAGGACAGGCAAACGGTTAGTATGGTTTATCGCCTTCGATTCCTGCTCGCTCCATCTTGCGCGGAGCCGGCCAATAATCCATTACCGCGTAGTGCTGCGTTGGCCGGTTGTCCCAGATGGCAATACTGTTCGGTTTCCACCGGAAGCGAACCTGATACTCAGGGATCGATGCCTGGCTTTGCAGATAATTCAGCAGAAGGCTCGCACCTGGCGTCTTGTCCAAACCGTAACGCACATTCTCAGGTGTGTGGTAGTTGGCGAAATGCGTCGTGAAGCTGCTGACGTATAGAATCTTTTCGCCAGTCTCCGGGTGCGTCCGCACGACAGGGTGCTCCACCTCTGGATTCCGCGCCGCAAGTTTTCTTCGTTCCTCCAGATCCATTGCCGCACCGAACGAGTGCTCAATGCTGCTTTTTGCTCTCAATCCCTCGATGCGCTTTTTGATCTCTTCTGGTAGTTGCTTATAAGCCTCTACCATGTTGACCCAGATGGTGTCACCCCCAACCTCTGGACACTCGACGCAGCGCAGCACGGCGCCCATAGATGGGTTCGGCCGCCAAAGTCCGTCACTGTGATAGTTATTTTCGTAAGGATTCTTTTGTTCCGATCGATAGATCTGCACGAGGCCCGGGTTTTCCGGATCGCTCTCCGCAACCGGATGTTCTTCCAATTTCCCGAAACGGCTCGCAAAGGCTACATGCTCTTTCCGAGAGATATCTTGATCTCGAAAAAAGAGGACTCGGTGCTTAAGCAACAAAGCCTTGACTTCTGCGAACAGCGATGCATCACGAGACGCATCTCCCAGGCTCACACCGGACACCTCGGCACCAATGCAAGCGGTCAGTCTTTCTACCTTAATCATGAGCGATATCTCCTTGTTCTGGTAGGAATTTCGCCAATTCCCCCCACCGTCGCCGCGTGGCGCCGCAGCTTTACGAAACCGTAAAATATTGTTTGCCCTGCATCTGTACAAACACGATAGCAGACCGTTTTATTTATGTCGACATTAAGTTATGTTCCTTAGGCTTGGTCGGTCGCGAAATACGATGGCAGGTATGGCTAGCCGTGCGCCGCGCACGCCGCAGGCCCGGTTGATCGCGAGTTATTGATGCCGCCGCTCGGGCTGTCGGTAGTGCGTGAGCACTCATTTGATCGCGCAACTGGAGCTTGAATAGCCGGATGGATCATCGCGACGCTCTCTGCTGAAGCAGTCATGGCGGGCGCCTGGCGAGCGCGCTGATCAACTGAAGCAATTCCAGCGCTCGCGCTGCGGCGCGAGAACCGTCTGGCAAATCTCCCCGAACATAAAGAGGGCGAAGCTCCTCGATTTCGGTCAGCGCACCAAGCAGTGCGCCTTCCGCAAGGGAATACTTGCGCAGCATGTTCACGACCAGCATCGAGTTGTGGACGATGTCCTCACTGTCTGAAGTGACGCCGCGGCGATGCAGCGCGTAGTTCGCCCAGTGTGTCCCAGCCAGCATCGCTGCCTCAATTTTCATTTCCCAGTCATCTTTGCCGAGAAACCTCAGCGACGTCTCGATGTTTTCAGCCTTGAGCCGATGATTCTCTGTTTTCATACTCGGTACCCTTCAACGCCTGTTCGAATGTGTACATGACTTGTGTAAACGCTTGCTCACATTCGTCGACAATGGCTTGTACTGGAACGCGATCTCCGCGAATGCATGGATCCCGGTGATGTTCGATGGTATGCAACGCGTGTTCGAGTTGCCGAATGGCCTGAGGTATGTCTCCCACGATCTCCGGCCAGCCAACATGGCTCACATCGCCGAGCCCGCGCAACTCGCGTGCGTAGCTGCCGTCCGGTTGCTTCACAACGTGCACGCCGGGAATGGTGGAGAACACAGGGTCGTCACGCGTCAGACCAGCGAGATGAAGCGTTGCGTTGAACACGTTGATGCTCGCGGTCAGCGTGGTCCAGAACCACAATTCGAAGTCGGCTAACGGGTCGAGGTGCTGCCGAAGCACCGCCAGGCGTCGCACCTTGTCGAGGTGAGAGATGACTTTCATGACAGGTTCCTCCTTACGTGAACGGCCGGCCTGCATATCAGTGAAGGGCGACAGACTCCATCACATGCCGGGCTTCGAGTTCCAGTTGCGCTTCGAGGGTATTGTCAGCGTGACGACGCAAGGTCTTGATCCGGACGATCACCCGCTGCGGACCGGTCGCGAACGTCACTGCCATGGAGATCGCCTCGGTGAGCGCGCGCCCTGAGTCAACGAGGCGGTTGACGATACCCAATCCATGCATGCGTTCGCCCGTGACAGGCTCGCCCGTCAGGCATAGTTCCGTCAGCACTCGCCGTGAGACGAATTCGGACGGGAGCGCGGCGGTTCTGTCGCCGGGCGAAAGGCCGACCTTCCCATACGCCACAAAGAAAGACGCATTGCGAGCGGCAACCAGCATGTCACACGCGAGCGCAATCGATAAACCCGCACGCTGAACCTTCGACTGCGGCGATCACCGGCTTGCTGCAACTGCGAATCGAGCGGATCAGGTCGTGCAGACGTTCGATTCCTGCGCGAAGCTCCAGCGGCGTCGTCGTGGGTCGTTGCGCATGCCGGTCCAGATCGCCGCCAGCGCAGAAGGCATTGCCAACGCCGGTCAGAACGATTGCGCCTATACCCGGATCGGCCTGCGCTTCAGCCAGCGCGGCCGGAAGGGCATCACATAACTCATGAGTCACCGCATTGCGCGCGGTCGAGTTGTTGATGGACATCACTTGCACCGCGCCATCGCGATGCTTGAGAACCGCTTCGTTCATGGCTTTAACTCCGGCCAAGCGCGATATAGCGCGCGAGTTAATGGTCTTCGTCGCCTAGTCGACGATCGATCATTACGGTCCATCGGAAACCCTGACTCCCGCAAGGCGCAGTCGACCGGGAAAAGTCGCACCCGGTTTGCAGACTCGAATCAGATTCACATCCATTGGGCAAGTCTGTCAATTCAAACTGAACTGGCCTGCGCGCTGCACTACTGACCGAACGGCCGCTGCACCGTGAGCTTGCTGGTCACCGACGCCACCCCCGCGACGCCATTCACGACCTCCGTGACGGTATTGATCTGCGACGCCTCCGGGACAGTGCCGCTGATCATCACGGCCCCGCCTTTCGCAGTGACGCTGATGTTGCCCGCGTCAATCTCCTTGTGCTTCGCAAGCGCTGCGTACACCTTGCGTCGCAGCGCGCGATTCGCCTGCCGCGCGGCTTTGGCCGTCATGCCGCTCGACGCGGAGGCTGCGGTGCCAGCCAATGCCCCTGCCGACGCGCCGTCCTGCGCCCACGCACCGATCGACACTGCCGCGATCGCGACGCCAAGAGCCACCCTGAGTCCATTCATCGTTTTCATCGTTGCTCTCCGTTTCGATTTCAATGCATCAGAAGCTGTGACGCAGGCCGATCATCGCGGCCGTGGTCGATACGCCCGGCGCGACGATCTGGCCGTACATGATCGTCTGGTTCATCGTCCCGCGGTTCGCAACGTACCCGACCTGCGCAGAGACTATCGTGCGCTTCGACAGGCTGTATTCCGCGCCCACTGAGTATTCGCTCGAATGGTTCGCCGAGTTGTTGCGATCTTTCAGGTAGTAGAAGCCAGACGTGATCTTGAAGAACGGGGTGAACTGATAGCCGAGACCACCCGAAATCATTTCGTAGTCCGCGAGGCGCGTGTTCGACGGATTCTTGCCGATCCCGTACGACGCCGACACCGATACGCCGCGGAACGTGTACTTCGCGCCGAAATAATAGAGGCGGTTATTGTCGTACCCGGTCGGCGCGGCCGCCGCGAGGTTCGTGTCGTGGGCGTTGTAGTAGACGGCGGACAGATTGAGGCCGTAGTTCGAATACCTGAGCACCGCCGATTCGCGCGTACCGCCCTGAATCTGGCCCGCCACGCCGCCCGGCGCGTACTCGAGCGCGGCTGACACGCCGTAGAACTTCGGTGTCTGGTAGACGAGCGCGTTGCTGTCATACAACGCGCCGAGCGGCACATTCGTGTTCGTCCCGGGCCAGCCGGCGGCTTGGTTCAGCCCGAGCCATGCGCCCAGGATGCTGCCGAAGTACTGCGCCGCGCGGACGTCGGTATCGGCCATCGCGTAGATCATCGGCGTGTATTGCCGTCCGGCGTCGAACGTGCCGAACGGTCCGGAGAGGCCGACCGTCGTCTGCTGGTTGAATATCGCAGTCGTGCCCGTCGTGTCGGGCAGCCCGACCTTGCCGTTGCTGCTGTTGAACACCCCCTGTAGCCTGAAGTTGACCTTGTAGCCGCCGCCGATGTCTTCGGTCCCCTTGATGCCCCAGAAACTCCCATAGAGGCTGCCGTCCTTGATGCCGTACACGTGCCCGTTGTTGTGGGCGTTCGGCGCGAACGAGGACGCCGCCGTGCTCTGAAAGAAAACGCCCGAATCGATTGCGCCATACAACGTGACCGACGACTGCGCATGCGCTGTGCTGGCGAATACCGCGAGTATTGCTACTCCGCTCCACTTCAATTTCATTGACGTCGCCTCTGCCTTTTATGATGACCGGGCGAGCCCGGGGGGATGCTTGCCTGTTACCGAATGGCGCGGGGTCGTCGATCCCCGCTGCCGGCGCAATCGGTGCATGCGCGCGTTCATGTAGCGAAAGATCTTCCCGGTATTGGAGCTGTGGAACTGAACGATGTCGCCGACGACTTCTGATACAGAAGGCCGGCGGCGATCGCCCCATCCAGGGTGACCGACGACCCCGCATACGCGCCGCCGCTCAATAACGACGACGGCGCCTCGATATCGACGATTTTCCACTTCATGGCGCCCTCTTTTCATGCCCGTCGACTGATTTGGACGGGATGCGCAACTTGACGATCCCTCGACGATTCCGGGGCCTTCCTGCAACGGCCCGGCTTGCCGACTGAACACTGACAATGCCGATCATCCTCTAAAATTGTTGATGTCGACATTAATACTTATACTGAGTCGACCTGGCAGGCAGAACGGTATATGGCTTCGCGACAAGCGACCGCGACACTCGCGACAGATTCCGCACTTCTATTTTTGTCGACATTATTATTTTATGGGGATACACTGTGAACCACAGTGGCCTTGCACTGCCGCGGCCGATGTGAAGTCAATGAACGGAGGGATTCCGATGCTCTCGACGCAGCCATTTGCGAAGATATTGGTGAACCAAACTCATGCCGCTCGACGGATTGCGGCGCGGATTGCCTCAGGGTTTGTCCCGAGGGGGAATCTCACTCCGATGACTCATGAAGCGCTTTGCTACGCGTGCATGGTCGGCATTGTGATGCCGACCCACCATGACGTCACGCCGACGCATCCGTCTCATTGTCTAAGCCGCTGAGAAGCACGTTGAAGAAGGAACGATTCATTGCGCAGCACATTGCTTCCGACAGAATCGCGCGCGGCATGCCAATGGTTCATCAGGAACCCGAAGAAAGTCAGGTGCTGACAATGAACCAGATTGGTCAGCATGATGTGCACTTGACCTCGTTTCGTCCTGCCGTCGCTGTCCGGATCGTGGATGCGGCAGTCGATGATCCGGCGCTCTTGCGTCAGCGGATTACTGTCATGAAAAGTCAAGTGCAAGGCATGCAATGTAAAGCAGGAAGTGACGCCCGGCCAGATGATTCACTGGTCGCATCAGACACTCGATGGTGCTGCGAATGGGGTACTAAAGCTTTCTCATCCAGTTCGACATTCTCACTATTCACAATTTCAACTTGGAGATCCATCACCATGAACTTCCTTGACGGCCACCTGTATCCCGAGAACCAGCAGCCCCTGATCATTACAGCCGCTCCCTATGCGCCGGGCTGGATTCCCTCAGACTTCCCGGAAGATATCCCTGTCACCATGGAGGAGCAGATCCAGAAGGCGGTGGATTGCTACGAAGCCGGTGCCACCGTGCTGCATCTGCATGTGCGCGAAGCCGATGGCAAGGGCAGCAAGCGCCTGTCCATGTTCAATGAACTGATCGCCGGGGTGCGCGCCCGCGTGCCGGAAATGGTCATCCAGGTGGGCGGTTCCATCAGCTTCGCGCCTGAATCCGAGGGCCAAGCCGCCCAATGGCTAAGCGATGACACGCGGCATATGCTGGCCGAACTCGATCCGAAGCCCGACCAGGTGACTGTCACCGTCAACACGACACAGATGAACGTGACAGAGCATGCCGGTATGGATGACTTCAAGGGCGTTTCGCGAGGATTCCCGCACCTCTATGCAACCTACAAGGATATGATTGCCCCCTCGAATCCCAGCTGGGCCGAAGAGCACATCCGACGCCTGACAGCCGCCGGAATCCAAAGTGAGTTTCAGTGCTACAACATCAACAGCTTTGAAACGATTGAGCGGATGATTCGCCGCGGTGTCTACAAGGGGCCACTGGTGATGAACTGGGTGGCTATCAGCGGCGGCATGGATCAGGCGAACATCTACAACCTAGCCAACTTCCTGCGTGCTGCGCCCGACGGCGCAGTGGTGACGGTGGAGAGTTCGGTGCTAAATGTGCTGCCCGTGAATATGATTGGCATCGCCTTGGGTCTGCATGTGCGGTGCGGCATCGAGGATGTGCTCTGGAACCAGACCCGCACGGGCAAGATGAGCTCCGTCGAGCAGATCAAGCAGTTGGTGCGCATTTCAGGCGAATTTGGCCGTCCCATCGCGACAGCGAAACAGGCGCGAGAGATCATGAAGATTGGGGTCTTCTACGACACGGCTGACGAGACGCTTCAGGCCAACGGCTTCGCGCCCAATCGTAACGGTGGCAACCAGGGCTTCCTGCGCAAGCCGACCCAAGGGTGAAGTAAACGCTAGCGAGCCGCAGGCGAACTGCGGCAGTCAATACATATCCGCAACCAGCTTGCATCGGACCAGAGTAAGGGCTTTGCATGGGACCAGAGTAGCGCGCTGAAGCGCGAACTCTGGTCGACAGCTAAAGCGCCAACTCTGGTCGACCGCAGATATTGCATGGGACCAGAGTAAGGCGCTAAAGCGCCAACTCTGGTCGACAGGAGACAACATGGCAAAAGTCGTTAAATTCTACGAAACAGGCGGTCCCGAGGTCCTTCGTTTTGAGGACGCTGAAGTTGGAGAGCCGGGACCGGGAGAGGTGCGCGTCCGCCACGTGGCAGTGGGTCTTAACTTTGCCGACACCTACTTTCGCGGCGGTATCTACGAGGTTCCGCTGCCCAGCGGCCTCGGCAACGAGGCATCCGGCGTGGTCGAGGCCATCGGTGCCGGCGTGACCCATCTGGCGGTCGGCGACCGTGTAACCTACACGGGCTTCATCAACACGCTGGGCGCCTACAGCACGGAGCGGCTGATTTCCGCCGCGCCGCTGATCAAGCTGCCGGAGGCCATCAGTTGCGAAGCTGCGGCGGCCATGACCATGCGGGGCTTGTCCGCCGCCTACCTGGTGCGCCGAATCTACCCTTTCAAAGCTGGCGACGCCGTGCTGCTGCATGCCGCAGCAGGCGGTGTTGGCCTGATCGTTTCGCAGTGGGCCAAACTGCTCGGCCTGACGGTGATCGGTACGGTTTCGACTGACGCCAAGGCGGAGGTGGCGCGCGCCCACGGCTGTGATCACACGATCAACTATAGTCATGACGATGTGGCCAAGCGCGTGCGGGAACTCACCAACGGAGTGGGCGTGTCCGTGGTCTTCGACAGCGTGGGCAAGACCACCTTCATGTCCTCGCTAGACTCTCTCAAGCGCCGCGGCCTGCTGGTCTGCGTCGGCACCGCTTCCGGCAAAATCCCGCCGTTCGATCCGGCAATTCTGGCCCGCAAGGGCTCGCTGTACGTGACCCGCCCGGGTCTCGCCGACTACATCGCCGATCCGGCCGAGAAGGCAGAACTGGTCGATGAGCTATTCGGCCATGTGGCGGCAGGCCGCATCCGCATCGGGATCAATCAGCGGTATGCCCTGGAGGACGCGGTGCAGGCACATCAGGACCTGGAGGCTCGAAAAACTACGGGGTCCTCCATTTTCGTGATTTGAGTATGTCAGGCTGTTTGGGCTGCGGAACGTAGCCCAGTGATTCGGCATGTCGGGTCAGGTCGTTAATGACCTGCTGCCGGACGGTTATACGTGTGAACGTTAGGGCTGCACGGGTCGAAGGACATTCTGGGCAGGAAGTAACAATCACCCTCGCAGACGGCAGCGCCGTACGGGGCACGCATATTCTCGTCGCAGCAGGGCGTATCCCCAACGCCCGAGATATTGGTCTTGAAGCGGCAGGAGTTGAAGTTGATTTGCGCGGCTTCATCGTCACAGACGAGCGACTCGCAACGACTGCACAGAACACGTGGGCAATCGGTGAAGTTCCCGGCACGCCCATGTTCACACACGCTTCCTTTGACGACTATCGCTTACTGAAATCGGTTCTGGACGGAGGCTTACGGACAAAGACAGACAGGGTTATCCCGTACGCGCTCTTTGTCGAGCCGGAGCTGGGAAGAATCGGCATCACTGAGATAGAAGCGACAACACGAGGCATTCCGGTCCGGGTCGCAAGCCTGCCGATGGCAGCTGTGCCGCGCGCCCGTACCAACGGCGAAACGGATAGTGCGTGGCACCGAATTCGATGAAGGTCGTCGAGTTCGGCGCCCTTTCAGAAGAGCGACGTCTGACGCGGATCGCGCCGGCGGTCGCGAGGCGGTGGCCGCCTTGCGATTGCGTGCGGATGCGCGCCGCTGTGCGACGCGGCGCAAATGCGCGATCAGGGACACGGTCTGCGCGCCCACCATAAGTGTGAGCGCAAAGTGTCCGATGTCTCCAGGCGCGCTCGGGCGATAGGCGCGCAGCGACGGCCGCAGCGCAAAGCGCCGGGCGCGGGCGATCAACTGGCTGCGGCTCATACCGGGCCAGCAATCCGCGACGAACTGGTGGACGATGGCGGGCAGTGACTCGGGGGCGACGTCGCCGGGCAACGCCAGGGCAACGAGTTGAAATGCATCAGCCATCGTAGGACACCCTCCTTCTCCAACGTCGTGCGAAGCAGGCTGGCGAATACACTTGCCTATGGGCTCGCGAACCCGTTTCTGTCATCCGGTTCGGATCTTGCCACAAGTCGCGATATGAATACCGTCGCCATCTATGCCTGATCATCCAACTACGGTCTGCGCCACCGCCTTGATGTTGCAGGCGGCGCCAGTGCCTGCCAACACTTCGTAACTCCGTGCACGACTCACCGCCGCGCTGGATCACACCACAAAGATTGAAGCTTTGCTCAGAATCGTCATCTGACTGAGACGGGGAAACGGTGGCAACCCTCCATCTGGCGAACGCATGCAAACGGGACGCACGAACTCAGAAAGTTGCATTCCACGAAAGGTGAGCTAGAATCAGGTGCATTCCTCACCAACGTGTTGCTCACCATGCAAATGCAAAGCTGGGTAGGAACGATCGAGCGTGAATGGCATCAGTTGCGCCTCGCTGACCCTACTCTGGATGTCGAGAAGTTTTCCCGTCACGTCATTGCGGCAAACAAGACCGGGTTTCTGTCGCCCGAGTCGCTCGCCGCGATCGCCAATGCTCTTCTCACCAGCACGCTCAGTCGTGCGCCGCATCTCGGCCGCTGGTTGCTTGAGTGCATTGGTGCTAACCGGCATCCCGCCTGGCGGATGGCAATGGCCATTTCTCTCGTCACACCAACCGGAGGCGAGGCGGACCTTGAGAGAGGTAATGCGATCTTCGAAGACGTGATGAAGGATGAGACCGCGGACGGCCATCTTCGCGGCATGGCCGCTGCGGCGCTGGCCGATAGCGCACGCCTTGGGCGGGGCATGCCGGTCGATACGAGCCGCGCGCAAACGCTCTACGAGCAGGCCATCACACTGGGCCACAAGGCCTCAGCATACAATCTCGGGCTTTACTGGGAGGGCGCGTGGGGCGCCGAAGAGAAGAGCGTTACCCAGGACCGCACGAAGGCCATACAGAGCTATCGCCGCGGCGGGGGTGACATGCGTTGCCAACGCCGTCTGGCAGCGCTACGGTGAAGGTGCCCTACCGCCCGCCGGACGAGACGGAGGACGAGGTTAAGAAGTGAAGCCGCGTTGAGCTGGCCGCAGATACGCCGGCAGGGCAAAGTGGTGCCGCGTGTGTCAGTCCCCGGATCGAAGCGGTCACATCCATACGTAGTCAGCACCTCACGTTCTGTCGGGCGCATTCGTGACGACACAGGCAGTGTCACTAAGTGGCACTATCCGCACCTCTTCGCTTGGAAGCTGCGTCAGGCATTGGCGACATCCGCCACTCCATGGACGCTGTCATCAATGGCTAGCGGCGACATTGCAGCACAGAAACTCTCCGCTTTTCGTGATACGAGGACGCGCATTGTCTGAATGCAGGTCCTCGCGAAATGCAAAGTGAGAAAATAACCGCGCCGACCCGGCGAGCAGGCTTTCCCGATCGATCGATACCGGCGATGCGAATCGGCAAGGTGGTGTATGCGCTGCCCAGGTGCTTCGGAGATCGGCAGATCTCGTGCATCACTGATGGCACGTTGGCAAGAAATGCCTGGCAACCCGAATCATTCTGGCCTGCAGAAGTTCGGCTGGACTTTCGAGGGGCTGACTGACCAGCCCCGGTTCGCTAACCACCGACGCATCAACCGCCGGCCGCGCTTTGCGTTGAACGAGAGAGAGCCGGCGCATCAGTCTTCCATCGCCTGCCTGATATCCGACGATTTCGTGTGACCGGCAAATGGCAGACTATGCATTGCTTTACAGACCAGCATCACCAGATCGCGACCGGAGAGCGCGGACGTTAGCCAGTACCACACTATGGCCGGATTCCCCCCGTGTGTTTTCGCGCTATCGCGTCGTTCGGCATCCAATGCCAGCATCGCGTCATCTATAATCGCACTCAGCACACCAGTGATCGCATGGAGCCCTACTATATGAGTCAAACCCGCGGACGATATGCGGGATCTCGGGACAGCGGCCAGCGCCAACCTCGTCACGTCAAACAGTCCCAGCCGAACCGGCCGAGACCGCCGTACGTCAATGCACCGGCCAGGGACTCTGCCCAGACCGCCTCCATTTTCAAGACACGATCGTTCCAGTTTCTGGTGGATACGGTAGGCGCGGAGAATATCGCGCTGGGACTGGGATCGAACATGGCGCGAGTGGCCGAGCTGACGAAGGGTGAAAGGTTCACGCCCGAGACCGCCTTTCACATGGAAACCACGCTTGGTTTGCCTCACGGTTTCTTTGACCAGCCCAATCCTGCGCTTGCGCCCGAAACCATCGCCCGCCTGAAATCGCCGCTCGATTTCGTCCGGGCCGACGACGAACCGGAAGCAGTGTCGGAAACACCCATGCCGCCTTCCGCCGTTCACGGCGGCCAGCAACCATATCCTGAAGACAGTTTGTCGGGGGAAGCGCAGATGCCGAAAAAAGCAACGGGCGACTCGCCCAGGGCCGTCAGAAACAGTCGAAGCCAGATGGCCGAACCGCCTGCCCCACGTGCGTCGCGAAAAGGTTCACCTTCGAAACCCAGGACATCTGTCGGGGGAAACCAACAGCGACCACTGGCGTTAGACGACAGCGGTGACGTAGAGAAAATTCGACGCGCGAACCTCCATGTTTTGACGGCTCGTAACGGATCGAAAGCAAGACTCGGTGTGGTCATGAAGATGAGCGGATCCAACATGGCCCACCGGCTGTATGGCAAAAAACGGCTCGACAGTGTTGAAGCAAACCGTTTCACCGAACGACTTGCTTTGCCAGCTGGCTGGCTGGACACGCCGCGTTCGGAAGCCGACATCCCGGAGTCTGTGTCGCGTTTGCTCACGCCTGCCGCGCGCGGCCGTGCATCCGTTGAACCGAAGGAGCCACTCGCGGCCGCAACGGAAGATCGCGCATCGGCGAAGCCCGCCGATGCGACGGCGAACGCGAGGCGCTCGCGGGCGGACGTTCGGACCGGTGCGAAAGACCGCGCGTCCGGTTCGGCAGATGTCTCCGAGAAAGGGATGATCGTCGTCAGCCAGCCGCATCACGTCGCTGATGCTCCCGACGAACCTGCCGGTCGCAAATCTGACGCAAGTGATGGTGAACCGGTGGCAGCCAAGGCGGCAACCGCTGAGTCGCTCGCGGCCCCCGCAACACCTCCGCAATCGCGCGAGTCGCTATCCCCGTCCGTGACGAGCCTGGACCATCTTCACGGCATTGCGCCGATCGCGGAGGCATTGCTCAAGACGCTGGCAGGCAAGGCACGCACGGGCCGACTGGACGAGCTCAAGGCGCTGGAGCTTTTGCAGCAGGCAGTCCTGTTATGAGGCGGTGGTAGCGTGCCATGAGCTGATCTGCAATGACGCAGGAAGCACATCGGCCGAGCCCGGCCACGGTGCGCGCGAATGATCGCCCTCTTCCTGATCGACGGGAAACTGCGGATCTTGTCCTCCAGGACGACATCACGCCAATGCCGGGGTCCCGGGGCGCAATGGTCGAGAAATTGCCCTAGCCTGACGGCACGCCCCGGCGCATCAGTTCTTGCATCGCCTTGCGTTCGGTCCACCCGTAGACCGCATTAAATGTGTCACCGCCCGTACCTTGACAATTCGGGCCGACGAACCGCAGCTGTGACAACTTTGCTTGCAGTCCGAACGAAATAAAACCGTCAATTCGCATAAGTCCGCATTATATTTGTCACTTCGCGTCCTACACTTCGAAGCCCGTCCGTAAGGCCTTCAAGTTATGGGAAATTCTCTGCACATAGCAGAGCCGGTCGCGCTTGCTCGCCCGCGTGGCGCACACCGGTTCGAAGGCTTCAGTCCGAAGCTGGCGCGACGCCTGACGTTCTACAGACGCGATCTGCTTGAGCAGTGGATTCTGTTCCAGGCGGATCCTGCGGTGATCGTCTTCTGCGAGCGGCCCGGTTGTGTGAATGTCAGCGGGAAGGAGCGTCTTGCCGATTTTTGGGTCCGCTACGTTGATCGCCAAGAGTTAGTTATCCTTGATGATACGGTTGATAATGAACACACAAGCATATCCCATCGTCAACTCGATGGAGGAGCACTGCCCGTCCGGAAAGTGTCGCCTGCAGCCCTCGCAGCTGCGCGGGTGTGGATCGACAACTGGCAACGCATACTGCCGTGCATTGTGGCGAACAGGAACCTTGTTTCGCCGTCCTTGCCGCGTGCGATCGAGCGCTTTCTGGCTCGTCCCCGTACGTTGCTTCAGATCGAGCGGGAGGTCTCGATTGGGGACCCGGTTCTCGTCCGCGCAGCCGTATTCGACATGTTGCATGCCGGACGACTCAGTGCGCCAGATCTGCGCACGCAGGCTCTATCGCTGCTCACTTCGTTTATCGCTGTGGAGACAACGACATGAACCGCCGCCGGCCGGAGTTTCAGGCAATTGACTTCGCGGCATGGCCGACTGTTGCCTACACCGAATTCGATCAAGAAGCACGCCGCACTTTCGAGGCGCGGATGCAGGCGCTTCAACGCTACGTACGCGGCGAATCGCTCAAACAGATTGAGAAGTCTACTGGTGTCGACCGACACCAGCTGTATCGCTGGCTTGAACGGGCCTTGTCGCCGCATCCGGACGGACGGCCGTTTGGGTTTCGCGCGCTGGTCAGCTACATACGGGTCGCCGGGTATGCTCGTCTAAGGGTTTTGTTGCAGTAAGGGGCCGGGTTAAAATTGGGCAGCAAAATTTCTGAGCTGTCTGATGAAGAAGACGAAGACACCGCGAACCACGCTTGCC
>NZ_JACHDI010000045.1:0-37971 GCF_014201025.1 Paraburkholderia sp. MM5384-R2 | reverse complement strand
GGCAAGCGTGGTTCGCGGTGTCTTCGTCTTCTTCATCAGACAGCTCAGAAATTTTGCTGCCCAATTTTAACCCGGCCCCTTACTGCAACAAAACCGAAGCGCATGCTCGGCTGGACTTTCGCGACCCGCACACGATGGCGCTGAAGTCGAGTCTTGACGTGCCGCAGTGCAAGGGTATCAATCACGCGGACTTTTCGATCGATGGCAAGTATGCGCTGTTCACCTGCGAATTCGGCGGCAAACTTGCCAAGATTGATCTCGTGAACCGAAAGGTGGTGGGCTACCTTGAGCTCGAGAAGAAGGGCATGCCGCAGGACATCCGCATCTCGCCGGACGGCAAGGTCTTCTATGTCGCCGACATGATCGCCGACGGCGTTTTCGTGATCGACGGTGACAGCTTCACGAAGATCGGCTTCATCCCGACTGGCATCGGGACACATGGCCTGTATCCGAGCCGGGACGGTACCAAACTGTACATCGCGAATCGCGGCTCCAATCTCGTTCACGGGCCGCGTCATGGTAAAGGCAGTGTGTCGGTGCTCGACTTTGCGACGCGCAAGGTCCTGACGACCTGGCCCATCCTAGGCGGCGGCAGTCCGGACATGGGCAATGTCAGCTCGGACGGCAAGATGTTATGGCTGTCCGGCCGCTTCGACGATGTCGTGTACGCGATCGATACCACGGCCGGCTCTGTCAAATCCATTCCGGTCGGCGCGGAACCGCACGGACTCACTGTCTGGCCGCAACCCGGGCGGTATTCACTGGGCCACACAGGCAACATGCGTTGATGAGTAACCGGCGACGTCGGACGAAGGACATTTCGCAGGCGCGCGAAGAGGCGGGTGGAGGGTTGGCCGGGATTCGTGATTACCTGGTTTTGCCAGGTAATCTGCTTTCCGGGCCAACCCTCTTGTGAGCTCGTGAGGCCGCGAAGAAAGGTGATGGGCATGGTAGACAGTAAAAAGCGACCTGGCGCGACGGTAATGATTTCGTCAGTCAAAGGCCGGCGATCGGCCCCGGACTCGTGGAACTGGAATGCTGATGGTGACAGAACGCAGGCGCACGTGCCGGGGGGTGCCACGAGACGCGCCTTCGCGACGCAGCCAGTCCGGCGCTTTCACGGTGGCGAGACCGTTCCCGCGAGCCGGGCCTTCAGCGCGTGCACCTCTTCAAGGCGCTTTGTGACGTCGCGCATGATGGCGGCCATACCATCAACGTGCCCCTCGGAATCCATCAACGGGACGATCGAAAACTCCACGGAAATGCATGTACCGTCTTTGCGCTTCGCAGGAACAGTCAGAAGATCTCCACGTCCGTACCGGCTCTCGCCGGTTTGCATCACCCGTCGATAGCCGTCCCAATGACGTTGGCGCAGGTGTTCGGGAACAGTAATGTTCAACGAATTCCCGACAGCCTCGCTGATCGTGTATCCGAAAATGCGTTCCGCGCCGTGGTTCCAGAAATGAATCAAGCCTTCCGCATCGGACGCGATGATGGCGTCCGATGTGGTGCTGAGGATGGCCTTGGTGAGTTTGCTGTCGAAAATCATCGTCATCTCCCAATCGCGGCGCCCGCGCCCGGCCAGAAGCAGCCGGCCGATCATCAGATGCATGCCTGTTTGTCGAAGTATAGTCCGCATCGGGCTCGCTCCGGTTTTGAACCGGAGCCTTACTCCGCGCCGCTTTCACTCGAGTACCTAACCGGCCTTGCCATCAATGCGTGGCGCCGTCAGATAAGGGCCATACTTGACCAGATAGAGAAGCAACGCCGCGCACCAGCAGGCCCCTGCTGCGTCAATCCAGACGACGGTCGCGCCGCTGGCGAGCCAGGGCCCGAAGACACGCACCAGCGCAGCAATCATCATCAGCCAGTAGCTTGCTATCTCAGCGCGGCCCGCAACGAGCGCATGCCCGGTATGTCCAAGTGCGGTCCGGGTAATCATTGCGATGATCGCGCACCCGATCGCCCCGACCGTGAGCGCGTGAATTGCAAGAGAATGGGGCACGACGCCCCTGGACGCGAGCGCGAGCATCAGGAAGCCGGCTGGAATCCACGCATAGGCGACATGCAGGATCCAGAGAATCGGCCGGGGGCCAACCCGCCACGAATGCCATCCGGCGAGTCTGATTCCGTGAACCAGGGCCGCACTGCCGGCACACGCGGTGATCAGCTTGGATGGCGCGCCGACCGCGTCCGCCAGGAATGTCAGGAGGACAACGGGCACGACAAGTGCCTCAATGACCTTCCAGCGCCTCACCGAAAAGCCGGGAATGGCGTTCATGGTGAACATCGGCACCACCCGTCCCGCAATCACGGTAACGAACATGATCACGAGTCCGGTTGCGGCATACGCGGCGCGCAACGAAAGGTCGACGCGTCCGTGCCACGCCCACCAATGAAAGAGGGCATTCAGCAATCCGAACAGTCCCAAAGCGACGGGCAGGAAAATGTTGTGACGGTTGCGCGCGGTAATCAGCACGCGCAGCAGCACAAGGGCAACAACTGGCAGGAAAGCAGAATCGACAATCGCGGCGATCGGTTCAGGTCCGGACCAGACCAGCCCGCGGCCAGCCGCCCATAGCAACCACAGACATGCGAGTGACGCGCCCTTCGGCGTTTCCAGCGACGTCCAGGCGCGCACGGCCGTGAGCAGGAAGCCCACGACAATCGCAGCGACAAATCCGAAAATCATTTCGTGCGCGTGCCAGCTCACGCCGGTCATCGCCGGCGAGCGACCGGCGGCAGGATAGCCATGCACGGTGAGCAGCCAGACCAGCATGGCGACAAGTCCGAAACACGCGCCACCAAGATAGAACGGACGGAATCCCAGTCGAAGGAGCGCCAGACCGGAGGCGGCGCTCGGTGGGGTGCTGACGACCGGCTCGCCGATCTTCATCCTGCTTCTCCGAATAAACATATACACCGTATGAATGTTAGAGCGTCCGTCGGCATAAAGATAGCGTTCCCATTCCGGTTGTGATGGCATGCCGTTCCTTGAATGTCATATCATGATATAAAAGTCTGACTGGAATCGCCGGTATTGCCTCCCGCGCGTCGAATAGCCGCAGGAGGGTCGCCCTGGTTCCAGTTCATCTTTGGAGCCGTACCGTGAATGAGAGGTCTGTGTCCGTCGATGCGCTCGCACAAACCGGAGACGCCGAATCGTCTGCCGGCGAAAGCAGGGCCCTGCGCACTGATGTCCTGATCGTCGGCGCTGGTCCCGTCGGGCTTTTCGCCGCATTCGAAGCAGGCGTGATTGGCTTGTCCTGCCATGTAGTCGATGTGCTGCAAGCGGTAGGAGGCCAGTGCATCGAGCTGTACCCGGAAAAGTCCATCTTTGACATTCCGGCGATTCCCGTTTGCACCGCGCGCGAACTCATCGAGCGGCTCTCTGAACAATGCCGTCCGTTCGGCTTTCCGGTGCACCTTGGCCAGCGCGTGAGTAGCCTTACGCATCGCGATGATGACAAACGCTGGACGGTGACGACTGAACAGGGGCTGGTGTTCGACGCGGCGGCGATCCTGTTGTCGGCAGGCAATGGCGCGTTTGTGCCGCAGCGCCTGGCGCTCCCCGAGGCACCGGCGCTCGAGGGCCGGTTGGTCCACTACGCGGTACCCAAGCTCGCGCAGTTTGTCGATACCCGCGTGATTATCGCGGGTGGAGGTGACTCGGCGCTCGACTGGGCGCTCGCGCTTTGCAAGATCGCGAGGCACGTAAGCATCGTGCATCGACGGCAAACGTTCCGTGCCGCCGCCGTCACGGTCGAGCAGGTCAGGCGGGCAGCCACAGATGGCGAAATCGACATCGTGACGGGGACGATTGTTGCTCTCCGCGCGCCTCATGGCGCACTCGAATCCGTCGACGTCAAGCAGATCGACGGCGGCGTGACGTTGCCGGCCGACCATCTCATTGCTCTGTATGGTCTCGTAGCTGACCTCGGCCCGATTGCGGAGTGGGGACTCGACACACGCGGCGGCCGCATTGCGGTCGACACCTCCTGCTATGAGACATCGCGTGCCGGGATTTTCGCCGTTGGCGATGTCGCCACCTACCCGAACAAGCAGAAGTTAATCCTGTCCGGTTTTCATGAGGCGTCCCTCGCACTGCGCAAGGCGTATGCATACGCCTTCCCTGATCAGAAGCGCGTTCACATTCATTCGAGCTACGACCAGAAATTGTCCGCGCGGATCCTTGGCGACTCAGCGTCATCGGCAGGTGTGACTGGTGACAAGCCCGTGACGCCGCGGCACTTGGAATAGTCACAACGAGCGGCGAGATTTTGCGCGGTACAACGATGCTGACGGAGGTACGCCATGAGAGATACGAAAATATTCGAGGTGTTTCGCTACGATCCCGAGCGGGACCCCGCGCCGCACATGCAGACCTTCGAGATCGAGTCGACGCCGGACGACAGGATGCTGCTCGATGTGCTGGTCCGTCTCAAGGCGCAGGACGAGACATTCGGCTTCCGGCGTTCCTACCGGGAGGGCGTGTGTGGCTCCGATGCGATGAATATCAACGGCAAGAATGGCCTCGCGTGCATAACCAATCTCAACGAACTCCCGCGCCGCACCGTTTTGCGGCCACTGCCCGGAATGCCGGTGATCCGCGATCTGATTGTCGACCTGACAGCGTTTTTCAGGCAGTACCATTCGATCATGCCGTATCTGATCAACGATACGCCGCCGCCGGAACGGGAGCGGCTGCAATCGCCGCAGGAACGCGACGAGCTCGACGGTCTCTACGAGTGCATCCTCTGCGCGTGCTGCTCGAGCGCCTGTCCCTCGTACTGGTGGAATCCGGACAAATATGTCGGCCCGGCCGGGCTCCTTCAAGCGTATCGTTTTCTTGTCGATTCACGCGATGAGGGCTCCGGCGCGCGGCTTGATAATCTTGAAGATCCGTACCGGCTGTTCCGGTGCCGGACAATTCTGAATTGCACAGACGTATGTCCAAAGGGACTCAATCCGGCGAAGGCGATCGGGGAGATCCGAACGATGCTGGCACGCCGGATCATCTGAGGACACGGACCGACAAGGAGATTTATAGTGGCGACACGTCGCATGGCGTTGTGAGAACTGGTTTCGGGACGGTCGGCGGCCACCGCACCAGACCATCCGCCGCGGCACTGCATTGTGGGAGCAATGATGAACGAGCATGCGCGCATTGAATTTCTCGTCGCCCGCGATGGTGTGCCGCAAACTATCGTGTGGGTTCGCCGCACGATGTGTCTGTATCGTCGAGCGGTTCTCATGAAAGGCAATTATGCGAACTCCCATCCCTATCGACGGCGCTTCATCCTCGCCTACTGTGAATTCAAGCAGTGGCTGTACAGAGAGTCGCAGTCCTGACCGGTGCACGGTGTGCGCAGTCACGAGCGCCGCTGTAACTCCGCGGTGGAAGGTGCTGCGACGACATGGCATGCGACGAGGCGGGTTACTCTGGAAAATATATCGAAGGCACCGCCCTTGAGGGCGACACGGCACCAATACTGCGGCGTTGAAAGGAGCGCAAAATGGAGTTCAATGTGAAGGTCATGCGTGGAAACGATGACGTGCAGGTCATTACCCGGGGTATTCACACGGTCGATCCGGACGCTAAAGTCGATATCGACATCGATGCCAGGACAGTTAAGGTCGACTCATGGCTGCTGGCGGAAGAATTCCTGGTCGCCTTCAACGAGGATGGATATGAGGTACGGATCACGAAAGGGTAGCGCACAACCCAGCTGATGCAATCGCGAGGACCTGTCGGATGGACCCGCCCGTCATCGGCCTATTCGACGCGCTATTGGCTGCTTTGCACGATCGTTTTGCCGCGGCTAGACACGGCTTACATGCACTTTTTCTGAGAGGTGAATCATGGTCGAAGTAATGTACCCGCCGTCAAGTGCCGAAATCGCAGGTAGGCGACGGGAACTCGCGCCGGAGCCACTCGCTGCCTTCCGGGCGTTTAGCGAAAGCGTATTCGCCGATGGCGCACTGCCCGCAAAGACGAAACAGCTGATCGCCGTGGCCGTCGCGCACGTCACCCAGTGCCCTTATTGCATCCGGGGACACACGGCGGCCGCGCTGAAAAGCGGAGCAACCGGGCAGGAGATCATGGAGGCAATCTGGGTTGCGGCCGAAATGCGTGCGGGGGCTGCATACGCGCATTCGGCACTGGCGCTGGACACGATGAATCGGCAAGAGAAGCTCAGCGAGACGCATCATGCCGACGATCATTGAGACCCTGAAAGCGGAACATGCGAGGCTGGGACGCCTCGTACAACTGCTCTACGTACAGCCGGCGTTCAACACCGCTCCGGGCGCACCGGACATCGCGCTACTGGTAGACACGCTCTACTATCTGACGCGCTTTCCCGACGTGAATCACCATGCACTGGAGGATCGTATCGTTGAAAAGTTGCTGGAGAAAAAATCGTTGCCGGCCGGGTTTGGCCACGAAATAGAAGCCCAACATGCGACGTTGATTCGTCAGGGCCACGAACTTCTGCAAGACCTGGAGTCAGCGGTTCGCGAAGAGAACATGTCGCAGGAACTCGTCGAGATCCATGTTCGTCTCTACGCCGAGCGGCTGAGACACAACATGGCCGTCGAAGAGTTGACACTGTTTCCTGCCGCAGTGCGTCACCTTGACGATGATGATTGGGCGGCGATCAGACAGCTGCGTATGCATGGACAACCGGATCCTTTGTTCCAGACTCCGGTGGACGACAGATTCGCGCAGCTCCATCGGGTTATTGCAGCAGAGGCGGATTGTGATTGCGCCGATCGGAACACGCTTCGATCCGACCGATGATTCGTCACAGGGCGACGCGCAATCTCCCCGGATAGGTTCATTGCCACCGTGGTCAACGGAAAATAGGAGCGGAACAAGTCTTGCTGGACAAGACGCCTCAGGCTGCCGGTGCACGTGAAACACCGACTATCGAGCGGACCTTCCGGTTCATTTAAAGGGATGTTGCTTCATGCCCTCCTTCTCTCGGCCGAGGGGTCGCCCGCCCGCGACCGGCCCCCTCAGCGGGCTAACGGCGGGAGGATCGCTTGCCGGAAAGCTCTCCTCGCCCGCTTCATCAATCAAATCTTCGATATGCTTAGAGCGCCGCGATGCGGCAGATTCGGTATTGTCGTCGGGGAAATTCATCTGGGATCTCCTTAAAGCAGCATGCTCGGGGACATGTGAGAGAAGCAACTTTCCCTGCAGAGGATGTCCATCCACTGATGACATCGTACGCCATTACGTGCCCCTGCATCTTATGACGTACGAACCATATCGAAGCATGATCCCCGTCCGCCGATTTGCGTGGGGCGTCGGGCATTATCGACACCGCTTATCAGCGATGTTTGGGCTCAGTTCGGTACATCGTCAGCGATCGTGTTTATCTGCACCGTCGGCGGAAGCAGCCGCATGTGATCCGCAAGCTGTTTCAGGAACGCATGTTCGCTGCGCGGCTTGATCGAGATCGCACTATTTGCGCAGCAGCCAGCAATGGCTGGCCCATACCCTTGATCTCTTGCATCGCATTGCGGAGAAAGCGTCGAATCACGGGGGCCGGCATCGCTCAGCTTTCATTCTGCTCCTCGCTCTATGACTGCTCGACAGACAATCAGATCGCCATCGCCATCGGCTTTTGACCACCGATCAGTCATGTTCCCAGGCTGAAGACCGCTATTTCTCTATTCAGCGAACAGATCTGGACCAAATACTTCGTAGTGGATCCGCGGTTCACCGATGCCGAGATTTTTCAGAGCATCGTGCTGTATGCGCATGAATGGGATCGGACCGCAGATGTAGTAATCGGCATCGGGCAAAAGAATCGAATCCTTGAGTAGATTGACATCTACGAAGCCGGTCCTGTCGTAGTCTCTGCCTTGGACATCCGTGGCCAATGGCTCGTCGTAAAATACGACCACATGGAAATTGGCATGTGTTGCGGCGGTTTCGCGCAGCCGGTCACGCATCGCGTGGACGCCGCTGTTGCGGGCCCCGTGTATAAACACCACCCGTCTCTGTGGGTCCTGTATGGCGCGCTTGAGCATGCTGATCATTGGCGTTAGTCCGACGCCGCCGCTGATCAGCACGATAGGTGTTCCCGCGTTAACGTCAATGTGGAAGTTACCATAAGGTGCAGCCAGCCTGATCTCGTCGCCTACATTGACGTGATCGTGCAACAGGCAGGAAACGTAGCCCGGTGGCTCTGTGCTGCTGCTCTCGCGTTTTACGGAGATGCGATAGCTTCGACCGTTCGGCATGTCCGACAGACTGTACTGACGGATCTGTTGCAGACCGAGCGCCGGCACATTCACGGCGATGCTGATGTATTGCCCAGGTTCGAAATTTACCACGGGCGCACCATCGACCGGTTCGAGAACGAACGACGTGATGACGCTGCTTTCGGGCCGCTTCTCGCGCACGATGAAGGGGCGCCATCCGGTCCAGCCGCCCAGCCGTTGTTCGGAGCGCTCGCGCAGTTCACTTTCCATTCCCATCAGGATGTCAGCCAGATTTCCGTAGGCCTGTGCCCAGGCGGAAATGATGTCGTCTGTCGCTGCTGGCCCAAGCACATCCCTGATCGCGCCCAGCAGATGCTCGCCGACTATCGGATAGTGTTCTGGTCGCACATCGAGACTTGCATGTTTGTTGGCAATGTTTTTCAGCACGGCCGTCAGGCTTCCCGGATCTTCGATGTTTTCCGCGTAGGCGTACACGGCACGCGCGAGCGCCTGCTGTTGTTGCCCCTGTTCCTGATGCGCCATATTGAACACGTTCTTCAACTCAGGATGGGCTTCGAACAGACGTCGATAAAAGCGCTGGATGATCGGATATCCGTGCTCGGCCAGCACGGGCGCCGTAGCCTTTACGATGTCCTTGGTTTTCTGCGTTAGCATTACCTTGCTCCTTCATTTCCGTGGAGTGATACCCAGTTAATCAAAGTCTATACAACCCTGTGTGCGATGTCAGGTGGCCCGTGGGAGCATCGGATTGCCCTCCAGAGCGGCAAACCCTTGTGACTGTGCGCACGCGCCGTTTGCCGATGTCGCTTTCAACTTCCCACGCGGAGGGCTTCGCGTCATGTGCTTCGATCGTTGGCGCCTGGTGCACCGCCTGTCCGGCTGGCAAATTCCATGGGCGAAACGGTGACGTTGACTGAGGGCGGTTCGCTGCATCGCGCCGGGGGCATCATCGGCGCAGGCAGACCCAACTTGCCAGGGCGACGCCGCCAGCGCCGAACTCGTGAACTGCAACGTTCGGACTCCTCAAACCGTGCGCCACCAATCAGGGATCTCGTCCTTTCG
This sequence comes from Paraburkholderia sp. MM5384-R2, assembly GCF_014201025.1. Classification (NCBI taxonomy): domain Bacteria; kingdom Pseudomonadati; phylum Pseudomonadota; class Betaproteobacteria; order Burkholderiales; family Burkholderiaceae; genus Paraburkholderia; species Paraburkholderia sp. MM5384-R2. The sequence continues at coordinate 28,671 of NZ_JACHDI010000045.1, read as the reverse complement.
ACATGTGTAACAGGACGTCTCGCAGCACCAGGGCCTAGTTGTGCTCCTCATCCTTGGCCCCGTACACCAGTGTGATCGACCGGTCACCCGAATCGCTCAAAAGCTGTCGCATTCGCTTCTGCATCTCCTCGCCATCAAGCTCGGTTCGGTAGCGTTGCTGGAATTCCGACCATCTTTTGGGATCGTGTCCAAACCATTTGCGCAACTCTGCGCTTGGCGCAAGGTCGCGCGCCCACTGGTCAAGTTCAAGCGTCGCCTTACTGCGTCCGCGCGGCCAGACCCGATCGACAAGAACCCGATAACCGAGAGGTGCCGGGTCATCATAGGCTCGCTGAATGAGAATCTTCCGGGGGGTTTGGTTCGCATGCGGCATTGTCATCTCAGTTCAGAGGCAATTCCAATGCGGGTTGCCCGGGTTTTCCAGCTTCGCGAGCTGCGACCCAGTCGACTCTCTCGCGCAGCATTGGAAGCACCTCGCTTTCGAACCATGCGTGGCGTTGAAACCACGCCTGATTGCGCGGTGATGGATGTGACAATGGAATGCAGGTCGGCGAATATTCTGCCCACGCCCGGACCGTATCCGTCAGGGTCGTTTTGCGGCGGCTGCCGAGAAAATGACGCTGTGCATACTGCCCGATCAGGAGGGTCACTTCGATCCTGTCGAGCTTTCCCAGCAGGCTGTCCAGCCACAATTGCGCGCACTCGCGGCGCGGTGGTCTGTCGCCTCCGTTGCCGCGCCCGGGATAGCAGAATCCCATCGGAACGATTGCGAACTGTGACTCATCGTGAAATGTGTTCAGATCAACGCCGAGCCACGTTCGCAGGCGCTCGCCGCTCGCGTCGTCCCATGGAATGCCTGAGGCGTGGACGCGCGCGCCTGGCGCCTGGCCGACAATGAGAATGCGGGCGCCATCCGCGGCACGCAAGACGGGGCGTGGGCCAAGCGGCAGATGTTGCGCGCATACGCGACACGCACGCACGTCGGCAAGAAGCGCGGCGAGAGTGCAATGCGACAGGCTGCTCACTTTACTGGCGATTCCTTTTGATGTTGACGTCATCCTGCGCCATGACTGGCAGGAGATCGGCGAAGCTGTCTCATGATAACGCCGTAGTGAAATGCCCATGCACCGCGACCAGGGCTTGAACATGGAGCGGGGTCGCACCGCGTTACGCCGGCAGATACTGGCCGGTTTGAGTATCAAACATCTCACCCACCACCGGCGAGTAGTAGTGCCCGGTTCGCGCGCTCCATACGCCCCGCCGCCGGTATAAAACTCCCCGGTTTGCGCGTTGATCACCCCACGCGAGCGACGGCGTAGGCCGCTGCCTGCACGCGCGAGCTGAGCTTTAACTTCCTCAGGATGTGCTGCACATGGATTTTTACCGTCGCTTCGGCAATGTTCAGCGCTCGTGCTATTTCCTTGTTGGTTCTGCCCTGCGTGATATGTTCCAGAATCTCGTCCTCGCGGGCAGACAGCCTATGAATCGGATCCCGATCGGGGAGAACTTCGTCCGCTTTTGCGCCGCTTTGCAGTGACTGAAACGCGGTCACCAGCTTGCCGGTCATCTCGGGGCTGATCACCGGTTCGCCTGCCATCGTTCTCACAATTGCGGCCGCCATCCCGTCGCTGTCGACCGTCTTGAGCAAATAGCCGCGTGCGCCGCCGCGCAGCGCTGCAGCCAGATCGCTCTCGTCCTCACTGATAGTAAGCATCAGCACCTGAGCCCGCGGCGCCGCTTCATTTAAGCCGGCGAGTGCGTCCACGCCATTCACGCCCGGCAGATGATTGTCCAGGAGAATGATGTCGGGCTGCGTTTCGGCAGCGCGGCGATACGCTTCACCGGCATCACCGGCCTCGGCAACTACGACGAATCGCGAATCGACCGTCAGCAGCGCAATCACGCCACGCCGGAAAAGGGTGTGGTCGTCGACCACGAGAATGCGAATCTGTTTCTGTTCGGTCATGCTGCCAGTCTCCTGCGTTCGGGTAGCGTCAGCACAATGCAGGTGCCCGAGCCCGGCACCGAGGCGATTTCGACTTCAGCGCCGATCCGATCGGCCCTTTCGTGCATGATGCGCAAACCGACATGGGTTTCGTTCTGCGCGGTGGCCTCCTTCGCGAAGCCGCAGCCGTCGTCCCGGACTTCCACGCGCCACTGCGGCGCCTGCTGGACGTCTACCCATACTTCGCGTGCGTGCGCGTGCTTGCGGACGTTGGAAAGCGCTTCCTGTACGACATGCAGAACCTGCACCTGCACGTCGGCGGGCAATGGGACGCCGTTACCTTCGATTGACAGATGGGTGGTCAGGCCCGTCTGGTGTTCGAACTTCTGCAGGGTGGTCTGCAGCGCGGGAGCAATGTCTTCGGCGTTGGTGCGCGTGCGGAAGTGCATCAGCAATTCGCGCACGTCGGACAGGCTTTCGTGAATGCCGGCCTCGAGTTCACCGATGGTGCGTTCCGTGCGCGGTACGTCGGCGTCCTTGAGCGCGCCGCGCAACAGGCCGGTCTGGATTTTCATGAACGCGAGGCTTTGCGCGATGGAGTCGTGCATTTCCCGCGCGAGCAGGCTTCGCTCCGCGGCGACGGCGGCTTCTCGTTCGAGCGCGCCGGCCCTGATTCCTTCGATCGCGACAGCGAGATGGCTCGCCATCGTCCCCAGCAACGTGCGGTCTTCCCCGGTGAGGGTGGTGGGGGCTCGGTAGAACAGATCCATCTCGCCGATCATCCGGTCCTGCAGTTGCACGGGAACGCTGATGACGGTTGTGAAGCCCGCTTGTCCGCAGTCGCGCAGCAGTCCCTCACCGTCCAGCCGGATCGGGATCACGCGCGTATCCGCCTGGGCCATCGGCTGGCCGCAATGGCAACCGCCCGTCGGAATGCACTGTTCGCGGTCGATTACGTTGCGGGGCAGGCCGTCCGACGCCACCAGCAGATACCGCAAGTTCGCTTCGTCGGACCAACGAATGGCCGATGCGTCCGAATTCGCGACGCGTCTAACCTGCTTTGCAAAACCATCGGCCAGTTCGTCCAGCGTCGAGGCGTGAGCCGCAAACGCGCTCGCTTCGTACAGCGCTGTCAAGCGGGCATGCTGTACGGCGAGCCGCAAGGTCTTCTCCTCGACCTTGACTTCGAGATTTTGATAAAGCTCCTGCAATGTTTCCGTCATTCGGTTGAAACCTTCTGAGAGGACGCCGAACTCGTCGCTCGATTCGACCGCGAGCCGCATCGACAGATCGCCTTCACGCACGCGCGCGAGGCCGGACCCGAGCCGCTCCAATGGATTGAAGACGAACAGATACGCCGAATAGAGTAACGTTACCGCACTGGCGATGGTCAGGCCGACCATGAGAACCTGCAGCGCGTTCAGGATGGTGGTCAGATAGGCGAGGCGCACTTCGATCGCCGAGACGAGGACGTCGATGTGTTCGACGAAGGCCTCGGCCTGTTTCGCTGCCAGCAACGGGTCAGGCGCGGGCGAGGCGGTCCACGCCGCGCGTACTGTGTACCAGGTGCGCTGTACGTCCGCGAAGGCTGCCGTGGAGCCCGCATCGCGTGGCATGAGCAATGGCCGCGACGGATCGCCGTCGCGCAATAGGGCGACGCTTTGCTCGAACTGGTCGACCTGGGTCTTCGCCAACACCGCGTCGCCACGCGCAAGCGTCTGCGCGAGCCGCCACGTCTGCATGCGCATGCGTCCGGCTTCGTTGACGGCGGCCGCGCCGCCCTCGAGTTGCCAGCTTGCCCAGAGCGTGTAGCCAATGGAGGCGAATGCCACCAGCAGCAGCGTGCCGCCGATGATGCCGAGCTTGGCGGCCAGTGTCCGGAATCTGCTCATGTTGGTTCGTGGATCGCTCCAGACGGTTAAAGCGGACGCTTTGCCTACGGTCGTGGCCAGGGCACGCTTCTGCGCCGCGCCATTTCATAGCCCATTCCGGCGCGGGCGGTGTCGTCGGACAACTGCCGTGCGGCCGGATACACCTGCGTTTCTTCGGTCGCCATGTGATCGCGGTACAGCGCCGCAAAGGTAGCCCAGCGTGCGAAAGCTTCAGTCGACATATTTACCGGCCATCGGCCCTGAACCAACTGATCCAGATCAAGCCGAAGCGTTTTCCACTGTTCCGACATGGCGAGATGTTCGCGCTGCAGTTTTTCGATGATTGCAACCTCGGCGGGCAAGCCTTGCGAGATCAGGGCCGGGAACAGGTGCCTTTCCTCGTCTTCGTGATGGGCGGGGCCGGCTACGTCGAAATACCGCGTGATGTCGCGCGCGGCCTGAGCCGCGTCGGCATCCGCGCCGCATTCGTCGAGGTGCCGTGCCAGCCCTTCGAGCAGCATCGACATTCGCCCGACTCTTTCGTGGCACGCGGTGAGCATGTCGAAAGGTTCGTCGAATCCGGCGCCGCGCGATGCGCGGAGAACGAGAAAGGAGGTCATGATTAGCGTCCCAGCAAACCGAGGGGGTTGTGCGTGACAGCAATCGACGCGATCAAAAGGTACACGCTGATGGCACATCCGTAGAAGGCGCCCCGCGCGACCAGCGTGCGTCCTCGCTTCATGGCCAGCGAACCGACCGCGATGTACAGCATGAGCAGCAGGAGCTTCGCGCCGAGCCACACGTCGCGCGTTGGGTTCAGGCGCAGCATGAGCCACAGCGTGACGCCAGCGGCCAGCAACAGCGAGTCGATGACATAGCTGAGGACTCGCCAGTGCGTGCGCATCAGCCAGACCCGGTCCGTCAGCACGGCCGCGCCGCGCACGGCGAAAAGGGCGCCGCTGCAGCTCACCAGCGAGACATGGCTGAATTTCAGCGCCGGATAGAAGTCGATCAATGGCATGCCGGTCCTCCAGCGATATGAACAGCAGCACGACTACTGGACGAGTGGCGTGGCCGCGGCATCGAGTTGCACTCCTGCAATATCGGCCCGGCCCGCGAGCAGACTGACGTACTGACGCAGCGCAGTGGCGAAGGCCTGCTGGCGCAGCGCCTGCGCGACCGCCTCGCTTACCGCCTCGAAGCCCGGCACGGTGCCGGCATCACGCTCCATGACCTCGACCACGTGAAGGCCGAAGCGGCTGTGCACGAGTTGCGGCAGTACGCCGATGTCCGGCCGCCCGAATAGTTCCTTGGCGAACTCGGGCGCGCATTCGTCGGTGCGCAACCATCCCAGGTCTCCGCCGTCGCCGCCGCTCGGACAGTTCGACAGATCCCGCGCCACACGGGCGAAGCGGTCGCCCGCTCCCGGGTCTTCGCATCGAAGATCCAGCAGGCACGCCTCGGCGCGCTTGCGAAGCGCGTCGATATCCGCGCCGGGCGTGACGGCGAACAGCACGTGACGTGCACGCACCCGCTCGCCGACAGCATAGCGGTTTCGATGCGCGGCATGATATCGGCGGCAGGCGTCTTCCGTTGGTTCAGGTAGCTGCAACGCGCGCTCCAGCAATGCGTCGATCGCGTCGGAGGCGACGACGCTGATGGCGCCGCCGGTGGGTACCGGGTCGTCCGCGTCGAGCAGGCCTTCTTCGATGGCCGACTGACGCAGCAGTTCGATGCACGCGCGCTGGCGTAGCGCTTCGCTGGACAGCATCTCGCCGCCCGTGTGCAGCGCAGTACCGTTCACGGTTGCGACGGTGGACAGAGTGTCTTGCATGTTCGATGCTCCTGCGCGTCAGATCTTGCGACGCGGCTGTTGATGACCGGCCGGCACGTTCAGGCGTCGCGAGCGCACCAGCTGATAAGGGCGGAACAGATACGCGATCGATGCGAACCCGCTCCAGACGTGGACCAGCCGGCTGAACGGGAACAGCAGGAAGACCGTCATGCCGAGCACGATATGCACCTTGAACGGCCATTCGACCGCGAGGAGGCCGCTGGCGTCGGGCCGGAACGTCGCGATGCGTTGCGCCCAGTCGGCGAGCCTCAACATCGTATGCGCATCGGCCCGGTCGGCGAACGAATAAGGCAGGGTGAGCAGGCCGAGGCAGAGCTGGACCCAGAGAATCGCGAGGATCGCCAGATCGGTGCGGTGACTCGTGAGACGGATGCGCGGATCGAAGATGCGCCGGTGAAGCAGCAAGGTCAGACCGACGAAGCAGACGAGGCCGGCTGCTCCGCCCGAGATGATGGCCAGCAGTTGCTTGTGCTGCGCGCTGATGAACGGTTCATAGATGAAATGCGGTGTCAGCAGGCCCACCGTGTGGCCGAACAGCAGGAACAGGATGCCGACATGGAACAGGTTGCTGCCCCAGCGCAATTGTCCCATGCGCAGAAGTTGTGACGAGTCGCTCTTCCACGTGTACTGGTCGCGGTCGAAACGCGCGAGGCTGCCCATCAGGAACACGGCAAGGCAGACGTACGGGTAGACGCTGAAGAAGAAGGTGTGCGCGGCGATGTTCATGTGGACGCTCCATGCGCGGATTGACCGGGTTGCGGCTGCTGTGTCGTTCTGACGATACGCACTGGCTGTGGTTCGCCGGGACTGCGTTGCCCGTCGGATGAACAGCCGCCGAAGGCAGCGGGCTCGCTCCAGGTCTCGTCGAGTCCGGGCTCGGAGGGGACGTCCACGAGCTTCGTCGGTTCGCCGGCGAGGTCGAGCAGCGCCACCAGCACGCCGGCGTAGGTGCTCTGCCGCCTCGACAAGGCACTGAAGACGTTGCGCAGGATGTGCGCGATTTCCCGCAAAAAGTCGGCGGCCGACCCGGCCGGCTGCGTCGACGCATACTCCAGCACCACGGTCAGATGGTCGGGCAGTTCGCCGGATGCCAGGTGGAGACCCGCTTCCTCATAGGTCTTGATCAGATCGATCATCGCCGGGCCGCGATCGCGCGAATCGCCGTGTACGTGCTCGAACAGGTGCAGTGCGGTGCCGCGCCCCCGGTCGAAGAGATCCACGTACGCCGCCTCCGCGTCGAGTCCAGCGGCGTCGAGAAGCTGATCGAACAACGCATCGAGTTCGGCGAGCCGCGCTTCGCCCAGCGTGCGCTGCGCGTGCAAGGCCGCGCGCATGTCGGGCAGTTGTGCACGCAGCGCCGCGTCCGGATAGTCGAGCAGATGCGCAAGCACGCGTAACGTCGTGGCGAGAGGGGAAGGATGAAGGGCTTGGGTAGACATCGTTCAGACCTCGACCTTGATGGGAATCGTGCGCTTCTTTTCGCTGCCGAACAGGCTCGTTTCCGTCACGCCCTCGGAGCAGCCGTTGCCGAAGCTGAACCCGCAACCGCCGCGCACGTTGAAGGCGTTCTCCGCATACTCGCGGTGGGTGGTCGGAATCACGAAACGGTCTTCGTAGTTGGCGATCGCCATCACGCGATACATGTCCTCTACTTCCGCGGTGCTCAGCCCGACCTGTTGCAGGGCGCCGTGGTTTTCCCAGCCGTCCACCTGCTTGCCGCGCTGATAGGTCCGCATCGCAAGCATCCGTTCGAGTGCACGCACAACCGGTTTCGTATCGCCCGCGGTGAGCAGGTTGGCGAGATATTTGACCGGAATGCGCAACTGGTTCACGTCCGGGATTTCGCCGTTTGCGCTGATATGGCCTGCGTTCGCGGCCGCGCTGATCGGCGAGAGCGGCGGGACATACCAGACCATCGGCAGCGTGCGATATTCCGGATGCAGCGGCAACGCGACCTTCCAGTCCACCGCCATCTTGTAGACCGGGCTCGTGCGCGCGGCGTCGAGCCAGTTCTCCGGTATGCCGTCCCTGCGGGCCTGTTCGATCACCTGCGGATCGTGCGGGTCGAGAAAGATGCCGAGCTGCGCCTCATACAGGTCCTTGTCATGCTCGACGCTCGCGGCCTGTTCGATGCGATCCGCGTCGTACAGCAGCACGCCGAGATAGCGGATGCGTCCGACGCAGGTTTCCGAGCACACCGTCGGCTGTCCGGCTTCGATGCGCGGATAGCAGAAGATGCATTTCTCCGCCTTGCCGCTCTTCCAGTTGTAATAGATCTTCTTGTACGGGCAGCCGCTCACGCACATCCGCCAGCCGCGGCACTTGTCCTGATCGATCAGCACGATGCCGTCTTCCTCGCGCTTGTAGATCGAGCCGGAGGGGCACGACGCGACGCATGCCGGGTTCAGGCAGTGCTCGCACAGGCGCGGCAGATACATCATGAAGGTGTTTTCGAACTGGCCGTAGATGTCCTTCTGGATGTCGTCGAAGTTGCGGTCCTTGCTGCGCTTGCTGAACTCGCCGCCGAGGATTTCTTCCCAGTTCGGACCCCAGACGATCTTTTCCATCCGCTGGCCGGTGATCAGGCTGCGCGGCCTGGCCGTCGGGGCGGCTTTCATTTCCGGCGCGCTCTGCAGGTGGTCGTAGTCGAATGTGAAGGGCTCGTAATAGTCGTCGATCTGCGGCAGGTTCGGGTTCGCGAAGATGCGCATCAGCAGCTTCCACCTGGCGCCCTGGCGCGGCGCGATCGAGCCGTCGGCATGGCGCACCCAGCCGCCGTTCCATTTATCCTGGTTTTCCCACTCCTTCGGGTAACCGATGCCGGGCTTCGTTTCGACGTTGTTGAACCAGGCGTATTCGACGCCCGGCCGGCTCGTCCATACGTTCTTGCACGTGACGCTGCAGGTGTGACAGCCGATGCATTTGTCGAGGTTCAGCACCATGCCGATCTGTGCGCGTATTTTCATGATTTGGCTCCTTGGGACCGGCGATCGATCAGGGGTTCTCGCCCTGGGACTGGTAGGCGCGAGCGAACTCGTCGCCGCGTGGGGTATCCAGCCAGTCGACGTCTTTCATCTTGCGGACTACGACGAATTCGTCGCGGTTGGTGCCGATCGTTCCGTAGTAGTTGAACCCGTAGCTCAGTTGCGCATAGCCGCCGATCATGTGGGTGGGCTTGAGCACGATCCGGGTGACCGAATTGTGAATTCCGCCGCGTACGCCGGTGATCTCCGAACCCGGCGTGTTGATGATCTTCTCCTGCGCGTGGTACATCAGCACCATGCCCGAATTGACCCGCTGGCTGACCACCGCGCGTGCCGCAATCGCGCCGTTGATGTTGAAGAGCTCGACCCAGTCGTTGTCCTCGACACCGGCGCGCTTCGCATCCTCTTCGCTCAGCCAGATGACGGGCCCGCCGCGGTTTAGCGTGAGCATCAACAGGTTGTCGCTGTAGGTGCTGTGAATGCCCCACTTCTGGTGCGGCGTAATGAAGTTCAGGACGATTTCCGGGTGGCCGTTGGGCTTGACGTTATGGATGCCGCCAGTCGCCTTCAGATCCACCGGCGGGCGGTAGCTCGAGAAGGCTTCGCCGAATGCGATCATCCAGGGGTGATCCTGATAGAACTGCTGGCGGCCGGTGAGTGTGCGCCACGGAATCAGTTCGTGAACGTTGGTGTAGCCGGCGTTATAGCTGACCGTTTCGCTTTCGATGCCGCTCCAGGTGGGCGAACTGATGATCTTGCGGGGCTGCGCCTGCACGTCGCGATAGCGGATCTTCTCGTCCTCGCGATAGAGCGCAAGGTGCTTGTGTTCGCGCCCGGTGGCTTTCGACAGCGCCTCCCAGGCTTTTACCGCTACATGACCATTGGTTTCAGGCGCAAGCTGCAGGATCACTTCGCAGGCGTCGATATCGGTAACGATGCGCGGCATGCCCTTCGTCGGGCCGTCGTCCTGGGTGAAGCCATTCAGCTGGCCGAGTTGCGTCACCTCGGTTTCGGTTTTCCATGCAATACCCTTGCCGCCATTACCGACCTGGTTCATCAGCGGGCCCAGCGCGGTGAAGCGTTTGAAGACGTTCGGGTAGTCGCGCTCCACCGTCATGATCTGCGGCGCCGTCTTGCCGGGAATGAGATCGCATTCGCCCTTGTGCCACTCCCTTACTTCGAACGGTTGGGCGAGTTCGGCCGGCGAATCGTGCATCAACGGGTTCAGCATGACGTCGCGCTCGACGCCTAGATGGCCCACGCATACTTCGCTGAAAGCCTTTGCGAAGCCCTTGTAGATTTCCCAGTCGGAACGGGCCTGCCAGACCGGGTCCACTGCTGCGGAGAGCGGGTGGATGAACGGATGCATGTCGCTGGTATTGAGGTCGTTCTTCTCGTACCAGCTGGCCGTCGGCAAGACGATGTCCGAATACAGGCAGGTCGTGCTCATGCGGAAGTCCAGCGTCACGAGCAGATCGAGCTTGCCCTCTGGCGCCTCGTCGTGCCATTTGACCTCGACGGGGCGCGCGTCGTCGCGGCCCAGGTCCTTGCCCTGCACGCCGTTTTCCGTACCCAGCAGATGTTTGCAAAAGTACTCATGGCCCTTGCCCGAGGAGCCGAGCAGATTCGAACGCCACACGAACATGTTGCGTGGCCAGTTTTGCGGCGCGTCGGGATCTTCGCAGCTCATCTGCAGGCTGCCGTCGCGCAACCCCTTCACGACGTAGTCTTTGGCGTCCATGCCTTGCGCCGCGGCCTGCTTCGCCACCTGCAAGGGATTGGCTTTCAGCTGTGGGGCACTCGGCAGCCACCCCATGCGCTCCGCTCGCACGTTGTAGTCGATCATGCTGCCGCCATAGAGGCGCTTGTCGGCGAGCGGCGAAGCAATCTCCTCCATGTTCAGCTTTTCGTATCGCCACTGGTCGGTGTGCGCATAGAAGAAGCTGGTGCCGTTCATCTGTCGCGGCGGGCGGATCCAGTCCAGCGCGAAGGCGAGCGCGGTCCAGCCGGTTTGCGGGCGCAACTTTTCCTGGCCGACGTAGTGCGCCCAGCCGCCGCCGCTCTGGCCGATGCAGCCGCACATCATCAACAGGTTGATCACGCCGCGGTAGTTCATGTCGGCGTGATACCAGTGGTTCATTGCCGCACCGATGATCACCATTGACCGGCCGTGCGTCTTGTCGGCGTTGGCGGCGAATTCGCGAGCGACGGTGACGATCTGATCGCGCGGCACGCCGGTAATCGACTCCGCCCACGCGGGGGTGTACGCGGCATTGTCGTCGTAGCTGGCCGCACCGCTGCCGAGGCCCCGGTCGATGCCGTACTGCGCTGCCTGAAGATCGAACACGGTGGCGACCAGTGCTTCACGCGTTTCGCCTTCCTTGCCGAGCCGCAGCCGTACCGCCGGCGCTTTCACGTGATTGATCTGCCCGTCCAGTTCATTGGCGGTGAAATGCGGTGTCGGCACGCCGCCGAAGTAGGGCAGTGCAATATCGACGATCTCGTGCGGCTGCGAGCCGTCCTCGAGCACGGAGAGCTTGAGCGTGACCGCCTCGCCGTGACGCGCTTCCTTTTCTTCCAGATTCCACTTGCCGACGTCTTCGCCGGCTTCGGCGCTCCAGCGGAAACCGATCGAACCGTTGGGCAGCACGGCACGGCCGCCCGTGTCGAACGCGACGGTTTTCCATTCCGGATTGTTCGATTGCCCGAGTTTGCCGTTGAAGTCGCTGGCGCGCAGGTAGCGGTCCGGCACCAGCGTCTCGCGCCCGTCCGGCAGCGTGTGCGTCTTGAGCATCACGAGCATCGGCAGGTCGGTGTAGCGCCGCGCGTAGCCGTCGAAGTATTCGCTGCGCGTCTTGAAGTAGAACTCGTTCAGCGCGACGTGCCCCATCGCCATGGCGAGCGCGGCATCGGTTCCCTGCCGCGGGTGCAGCCAGAGGTCGGAGAGCTTTGCGACTTCGCTGTAGTCCGGCGTCACCGCGACGGTTTTCGTGCCCTTGTAGCGGACTTCAGTGAAGAAGTGCGCGTCGGGCGTGCGGGTCTGCGGAACATTGCTACCCCAGGCGATGATGTAGGAGGAGTTGTACCAGTCCGCCGATTCCGGCACGTCGGTCTGTTCGCCCCAGACTTGCGGGCTGGCCGGCGGCAGATCGCAATACCAGTCGTAGAAACTCATGCAGACGCCGCCGATCAGGCTCAGGTAGCGGCTCCCTGCCGCGTAGCTGACCATGCTCATCGCCGGAATCGGCGAAAAGCCGATGATGCGGTCGGGGCCGTGCGCCTTGATCGTATAGACATTGGCTGCGGCGACGATCCGGTTCACTTCTTCCCAACTGCTGCGCACGAAGCCGCCCATGCCGCGCACCTTCTGGTAGTCGCGCCGCGCTTCGGGGTTTTCGACGATCGAGGTCCACGCGGAGACGGGATCGCCATGCGCCTGCAACGCTGCGCGCCAGCGTTCGAGCAGGCGTGCGCGCACCATCGGGTATTTCACGCGGTTCGCGCTGTAGAGGTACCACGAGTATGAGGCGCCGCGCGCGCAGCCGCGCGGTTCATGATTGGGCATGTCCCAGCGGGTGCGCGGATAATCGGTCTGCTGCGTTTCCCACGTGACGATGCCGCCCTTGACGTAGATCTTCCACGAACAGGAGCCCGTGCAGTTCACGCCGTGCGTGCTGCGCACGATCTTGTCGTGAGCCCAGCGATTCCGGTAGGTGTCTTCCCACGTGCGGTCTTCGCCGGTGGTGACGCCGTGACCGTCCGCAAACTGCTCTTTCGGGAGCGCGAAGTGGGTCAGTCGGTCAAGAAAATGGCTCATGGAACGGGCTCCGGTTTCAGCAGGGCATCGGTGCGTTGCGGCGGGCATAGTGCCACCACGTCACGACGATGCACACGAGATAGAACGAAATGAACACGTACAGCGCCGCTTGAGGGCCGCCGGTGAGGGAAATCGAGCTTCCATAGCTCTTCGGAATGAAGAAGCCGCCATAGGCCGCCATGGCCGCGGAGAACCCCAGCGTGGCCGCGGCCTCGGTGTTGCCTTCCCTGGTTGCGCGCTGCACGGCTTCATGATCGGCCGGGTCGACTTCGCGCAGCTTCGAGGTGAGAAAGATCACCGGGATCATGCGGAACGTCGAGCCGTTGCCAATGCCCGTGGTCAGGAACAGCACGAGAAAGCTGGCGAAGAAACCCGCGAAGCTGCCCGCCGAGGAACCGCTGGGCAGGAAGATCAGCACGCCGCCCACGGCGCATGCCATCACGACGAAGTTCCACAGCGTCACGCGTGCGCCGCCCAGCTTGTCGGCGAGCCACCCGCCGAAGGGCCGCACCGCGGCGCCGACGAGCGGTCCCAACCAGGCGTAGGCGAGCGGATTGACACCGGGGAACTGGCTCTTGATCAGCAGCGGGAAGCCTGCGGCGTAGCCGATGAACGATCCGAAGGTGCCGAGGTACAGCACGCACATCACCCAGTTGTGCTTGCGCCGGAAGATCACCGCCTGTTCGGCGAACGACGCCTTCGCTTCCGCGAGATCGTTCATGCCGAACCATGCGGCGAGCGATGCCAGGGCAATCCACGGCACCCAGACGAAGGCGGCATTCTGCGTCCACACGAGCGTGGTCTGTCCGGCCTTGACGACGCTTTGCGGGTCGCCGGCAAAGACGCCGAAGATGCCGGCGGTGACGACGAGCGGGCTCAGGAACTGCACGACCGAAACTCCCAGGTTGCCGAGTCCGGCGTTGACGCCGAGTGCCGACCCCTTGCGTTCCTTCGGGAAGAAGAAGCTGATGTTGGCCATGCTCGAACTGAAGTTACCGCCGCCGAGGCCGCACAGCAACGCAAGCGCCAGCATCGTCGGATAGGTCGTGGTGTTGTCCTGCACGGCGAAACCGATACCGATCGCCGGGATCAACAGCGAAGCCGTGGAGATTGCCGTCCAGCGGCGGCCGCCGACAAGCGGCACCATGAACGAATAGAAGATGCGCAGCGTCGCGCCGCTCAGGGCCGGCGCCGCCGCGAGCCAGAACAGCTGGTTCGTCGAGTAGCGGAAGCCGAGCGTCGGCAGATTCACCGCGACGACGCTCCAGACCTGCCAGATTGCGAACGCGAGGAACAACGCAGGGACCGAGATCCACAGGTTGAGCCTGGCGATTGCCTCGCCTTCACGTTCCCAGAACGCCTTGTCTTCGGGGGACCAGATCGCGAGTGTGCGACCTGGCCGCGATGCTATCGGCCGGGAGTTCATTGCAATTCTCCTGTCGGATGATCGATCCTCCGGTCCGGGTTGGATCGGAGCCGTTTCACGCGCTGCCGCAGGTCTACCAGGACGCCGGTCATCCAGACCAGCAGGACGATGCAGAACGTGAGCAGGGCGACATCGAGCAGTGGCAAGCTCTGGTCGAAAACAGGTTGCGGCAGGTGGTTCATGATGTGGCGCTGTTGGAGTCTCGGTGGATAGGATTGTGTGCGGCTGGCGTCCGCATGAATATCCGTCGAGTGGGTGTAACGCGTGAGGCATTGGAACTATGGCGTCCCGTCGAGCCGTAGTTCTAAAGAACTACCTGGATTTTTAATCATCAGCGATTTGAGCTAAATCAACCTGAGCGGCAACGATCCGGTGTTGGCGTGATCAGCATTGGCGGCGAACGCAATTCCCGGCTTTTCAGTCAGACTCTGGGAAGTGGTGGAAACACTTGCGATGCCGGTTGTCGGGATTGCCCATTACCTTGCGACGCGCACACCCATTGCCTTGCGCTAAAGGCAGGCCGCCCGGCCGTGCTCGTTCGCCGCGCGTGCCCGGCGCCGATGACCGGCAGCCGTGTCTTCGTCGTATCGAGACGCAACATTGGACCATCCGGCTGGCTCACGTGCGCCCCGGACGCAGGCGCAGTTCGAGTTGTGTGTGTCTAAGCGTATGGCTGTCCCATACGCACGTCCCAATCGACAATTATCGACAACCGGGCACCGGTAGTCGCTCGGAAATCGCGGCCGGTCATTCGACCGCAAAATTCGAATCTGCAATTGGGATCGCGTTCAAAAATGCGAAGGACGGGTGCTCGCCCAGCATTTGAGTTGCTGAAGCAGACGCTAGCTCCACCGGTGCCGTATGGGTGTCACTGCACTGCAGTGACGGTGACTTGCGACGCAGCGGCGAATTCAGGATTTACGTCGCAGCCAAACGAACGCATTCCCGATTGCCATTCACCTTCCCGCGCCCGATACCGCTGCGAATCCCGCTTGATCCCGATCAACTATATAAGGCCTGCATGCGCCATTCTTGTCAGAAGCGTGAGCCAGAGCGTCACTGTCTTCTCGTCGCCAGATAACGAGGCTACAACTCGATGGCTTGCGCATGTCCATAGACGGCAGAGGAGGTTGACATGTCTGCGTGGGGGCGGGGAGGTGCTGTAGAAGTCATTCTGAGAGAACATGAACAGTTGGCGTCCGTGAACCGGGCGATGCAGGAGTTCGTCAACCAGTTGGGCGCGAAGGGAGAAACGCGAGCCCTCATCGTATTGCGGGCCATGCTCTATTACATCCGCGAATACCCGCAACAGGTTCACCATCCGAAAGAAGATCATTTCCTTTTTGCGAGATTGCGCGCGCGAACGCATGAACTTGACCACGTCATCGATAAACTCGAGTCGCAACATGTTCAAGGTAACGTCCAGGTTCAGGAGCTGGAGAATGCACTGACCCGCTATGAACTGGTTGGTGATGCCGCATGCGCGTCGTTGAAACATCTGGTGAATGAGTACGTTGAGTTCTCCTCCAACCACAGACGACTGGAAGAGGACCTGATCTTGCCCGGTGCTCTGCGCTTCCTGACTAACGAAGACTGGGATGAGGTCAATGCTGCGTTCGGTGCAAATCGCGACCCGTTTGACGGCGTCAAACTTGAGGAGGACCTTGACAGGCTGTTCACCTTGATCGTCAATACCATCCCGCGGTAAGCCTTGACGCCAGCGTAAGCGGTCTACGTGAACGTCCCGTTTGAACAGACTCCTGATCGTACTGGCAGAGGCTCTCGCGGGCCTGCCAGTCCAGCACAATCTCCGCGGACCGTGCGGTTGTTTTGACCTGCGTCAGTTCTTCCCTGGCTGGAACCAGTAGCATTTGATTACACCGGTTCCCGCTGGACGTTATCGGGCACGGCGAACGGGTAAGGCCCTGTCTTTAGCACCGTATCGAGTACCTGACCTATTTCCGTGGAGCACGCGATGGCCGACCCACTTACCGAATGGCACTCCGACCACATCAATTTCGCCCGGCTACTCGACATTCTGGACGAACAGGTAGCAGCTTTCCACGAGGGCGGGAGCCCGAATTACGCTCTGATGGGCGATGTCCTCTATTACATGCGGAACTTTACTGATCGCGTTCATCATCCGCGTGAAGATGTGGCATACGCGCGACTTGCTGAACGGGATCCCGGGACCCGATTGGTGGTAAACCGCCTTCTGCAGGAACATCGCGTAATTGCCGTGGCGGGTGAAGAACTCCTGAATCGCATCAATGAAGCCGCGGGCGACGTTGTGATGCCGCGCGCCGATCTGGAGGCGGCCATGGCAACGTATCTTGTGTACTATCGTCATCACCTTTCCTCTGAGGAACGGGACGTCATGCACCTCGCTGCCCGGACGCTGACAGAACACGACTGGGCTGCGGTAGATGCGACCGTACCGGCCACCGCGGATCCGCTTTTCGGAGTCAACGTACTGACGCGTTTCGAGACGCTTCGCAAGCAGATCACTCTTGACGCGAAGGCGTCCAGCGACCAGGGGCAGCAAACGGACACGCCTTGACTGATACCCACGCGCATCAGCGACGCAACCGCTTCTGGCCATAAACTGCGCAATGCCGGCACGGAAGATTCTTTTGTCCGCGCTGCGGCAGAGCTGTCGAACCGCACGAGCGGTGGTGTCAGTGGAGATCCGGAGTGGCTTGCCGCCGACGAGTGCGCACCCGAAATTGCGGTGAATTTATCAACGGTTGACACTGCGTCTCAGTTTGCACGAGCCGCACCGGTGCGCAGTGCCAAAGCATCGAATGGATTGTGAATAATGTCGCGCGAATTCATCGGGGAAAGTGCAGGCAGCCACAGCGCTTTCCCGACGGTTCCGGACACGGCGTCGCCAGGCAGGAACGGCCGGAGCCCCGATCGCACGCCGCGCAGCGCCGCAGGACCGGCCGATGCACGGCCGCCATGCCACCTTCCGCACACCGAGCCGTCCCGGTCGCGCACCGGAGTGAAGCTCATATCGACGTAGAGCTTGCGCCCGTCTTGTGGATCTCGTGCATGAGTGTGACGCAATCGTGCAGCCGCGTGGCGCCGCTCGTCATGGCAGCCTCGAAGTCGCGTCAATGGACTTCGCGCAGATGCCGGGGGATGATCAGGTTGCGGTTGGCGCCCTGCGCCTCGGCGGCACTGAAGCCGAACAGTTGCGTGCTGATTCAAGGTGAAGGTGCGTCAGGCGTCACGCTTACTCGCGTGCGCGCCGCACAAGCGGCTGAATTTCCGGAGCGCTGGCAAGCAGACGCGTCAACGTGTTGCGTTTGGCCGCAATGTCCGCCAGCGTGTATTTGTCGAGCACTTCCATGTACGCCCGCAACGCTTGCCCCAGCACGCCGCGCAGCCCGCATGCCGCAGTGATCACGCATTTGTTGCCCTCGGTATCGAAGCACTCGACCATGCGGAAATCGGGCTCTGTTGCGCGCACGACGTCGCCCACTGTGATCCGGTTTGCGGGCCGGCCCAGCCGCAGGCCGCCCGAGCGACCCCTCGTCGTGTTCAGGTAGCCGGCGCGCCCCAGTTGATGAACGATCTTCACCAGATGGCCACGCGCGATGGCAAGCGTGTCGGAGATTTCCTGGATCGTGACGAGTTCGTCGTCGCGCACAGCAACGTAGATCAGTACGCGCAGGCTGTAGTCCGTAAAGTCTGTGAGTCTCATGGCGCACCTTTTAAGATATATCAATACTATATCTTTTTTTGGGCTTGCGTCGCGCCAGCCCGTGGGAATCCTCCGACAGTCGACTATCGCGGTGTTGCAGTCAGCTGCATTGACACAGGTCAATCGCTTCTGGACTCCGCGCACGACAATCAGGTAGGCGCGATCGCCGCGCCCCATGCACGAAATGTTCTAAGATCGAGGAATCATATGCAACGCGAAGCAGACAATGGACGGGAGACGCCGGCTCATACGAAGGAGGCGGGCGTCTCCGTTCTTCACGGCATCGAGATTCCAGAAGACCTGGTTCGTCGCTTCGACCGCTCCGGGCCGCGTTACACCTCGTACCCCACGGCCGACCGGTTCGGCGCCGGCTTCGACGAGCAGTCGTACACGCGCTACCTTGTCGGGCGCGCCGCTGCGAAGCAGAATCCGCCGCTTTCGGTCTACGTTCATCTGCCGTTTTGCGAGTCGCTCTGTTATTTCTGCGCGTGCAATAAGATCATTACGCGCGACCACGGCCGAAGCGCGACGTATCTCGACTACCTCGCGCGCGAAATGGATCTTGTCACGCCGCATCTCGGGCCGGACCGGCGCACCGTGCAGCTGCATCTGGGCGGCGGCACGCCGACATTCTTCAGTTCCGCCAAGCTTGGGCAGCTTGTCGAGAAGCTGCGGAGCCACTTCGATTTCGCGCCCGATGCGGAGCTCGGCATCGAAATCGATCCGCGAACGGTGAACGGCACGACGCTTGCGAGACTCGCGAGTCTCGGCTTCAACCGGACGAGCTTCGGCGTGCAGGACTTCGCGCCCGAGGTTCAGCAAGCCGTCAATCGCATCCAGCCGCAGGACATGGTGGAGCGCGCACTCGGAAGCGCGCGCAACGCGGGATTCGAATCCGTGAACATCGATCTGATTTACGGCCTGCCGCGGCAGACAGTGGCCAGCTTCGATCGCACGCTGAACGAAGTGATTCGCCTCGCGCCGGACCGCATCGCGCTCTACAACTACGCGCACCTGCCTGGACGCTTCAAGGCCCAACGGCTGATCGATGCGCGCGAATTACCTTCGGCCGAGGAGCGCCTGCACATCTTCATGCTCTCGGCGCAACGCTTCCTCGACGCGGGCTACGTCTACATTGGCCTCGATCACTTCGCGAAGCCCGATGACGAGCTGAGCGTCGCGTTGCGCGACGGTAGCCTGCATCGCAATTTCCAGGGCTACACGACGAAGGCTGAATGTGACCTGATCGGCTTCGGCGTATCTGCGATCGGCAAAGTCGGCAGCAGCTACAGCCAGTCGACACGTTCGCTGCAGGGCTACTACCGGCTGCTCGACGAAGGACGGTTGCCCGTCGAACGCGGTATCGCGCTCACGCGGGACGATCTGCTGCGCCGCGAAGTAATCATGACGCTGATGTGCAGCGTGCCGCTGAACTTCGCGGCGTTCTCGCGCTCGCATCAGATGGATTTCGTGCAGCACTTTGCGCGCGAACTGGCCGCGCTGGAACCATACCGCGAAGCGGGGCTGATCAGGTTGGATGCTGACGGCCTCTCGATTCCGCCGAAAGGGCGTTTTTTTTCCGCGCGATGGCCATGGTGTTTGACGGCTATCTGGACCAGCCGGCAACGTCGTCGTGGTCGAAGCTGATCTAGCCGCCGTGGTTGAATGTTCGGACTGAAACTGGAGAGATGACGAAATGGGCAACGACAGAAAATCGCGACCGCTGGTGTATTCGTGCTCGGGTTGCTCGAGCGCGGCGCAACTGGCCAACGACGTGGCGTTGCAGCTCGACCGTCGAGGCAAGGCCGAGATGTCATGCATCGCCGGTGTCGGCGGCGACGTTCCCGCCTTGCTGAAGCTGGCGCGCTCGGGCCGGCCGATCATGGCCATCGACGGCTGCCCGCTCGTCTGCGCGAAAAGCGCACTTGCCCGGCACGGCATCGTTCCCGCCAGGCACTTTCAGCGGTTTTGTCGCGGTAAGGGCAAGACGCGGACGAACGGTGGTATAAGTAGGACTGCTTATGCTGCCAGTGAGTAAAACTGCTCGGCACGAGTGTATCCGATGCCACTGTCTTCCATTTGGCCCTTGGCGATCATGTGCATGAGTTCGATGCCGCTCAACAGGATGCGGGCACAACGAAAATTCTTGAAGCCGAGCATGGGCCGCGTGCGTCGCTTGATCGCCCGATGATCTTGTTCGACGACGTTGTTCAGATACTTGTTCTGGCGAATCTTGATCGGTGTTTCCCGCTCCGCGTTGAGGGCATCCAGCGCGGAGCGGGAAACACCGCTTTTATCGATTGTCACCGTCTCGGGCTCGCCATTTTGGTCGATTGACTTTTCGAAGTAGCGCCGCGCCGCGGCCTTGTCACGATGGGCGCGCAGCAGAAAATCCACCGTGTTGTCCTCCTTGTCGACTGCGCGATACAAATACTTCCACTGGCCTCGGACCTTGATATAGGGGTGAGTAGACCCAGGGAATTGCGCCCCGAGTCTCTCGCAGAACCGTGCGTAAACCTCTGGATTTACACGGCTCCCGTTATCCAACCTGTCCCCCCTGATACTGCCAGTGCGCGAACTCTCGCGGGTACGCCTTCTTCATCTTGCGCAACCACTCTTCACTGCACCGTTTGTGCCGTCGCAGTGTTTTGTACTTGCGCTGAACCCAGCGCACGAGCTTTCGGTCGAGATACCGACTCAACTCATGCATGGCTGTCCGATAGAAAGCCCCGTAGTAGTTCCACCAGCCACATATCGTGGGATTACATTGCTCAGCGAGCTCGAACAGTGATTTCGACGTTTGGCGCTGCAACCGCCACCCCCGCGCCACCTGTCTCATCCGTTTCAGGGCGTCAGGACTGACGCCAGGTACAAAGCTGGTCGAGACCTGCCCGTGCCTGGTCAACACCCTTCGCGGACGAAACTGAAAGCCCAGAAATGTGAAGGTCACATTCGGGTAAAGCAGTCCACGATTGCTTTTTCAAAGCTCGACGGTATTCCACTGGTCTCTTTCTGCCGCCCTAACAGCTGGCGCGAGCGACTCGAGCAAATTGCCGGTGAACACCGGATCTCTCTCAACTTCGCGGCGGAAGCCGATTCTTTGAGTCTGCAGGCGCATATCGTGGCCGATGGCGGAATCTATGCGTTGCTCGGACCTTACGCGATCGCCAATCTTGAAAAGGAATGTCGGCTGCAGGCGTCGATGGTGGTCGATCCGCCAGTGCCTCGCTTCATTGCGCTGGCCATGTCTCCCCACGGCGAACTGACGCTTGCTTGCCGCACGGTCATGCAACTCACCAAGGAGATAGCGCGTTCGCGGAACCTCTCATCCGACCTCCAACGGGGCGTGTCCGCAGCCTTCCTGCGGTCGATTTGAAGGAGTGAAGGGCAACGGCCGCAAGGACCGGGCACTGTCCGGTGGCCTTTTCTCAAGTGAAAAGGGGCGCGATGCACCGTCAGGAGAAACCGCACCGTTGATAACCGCATTATCACAGGCGTGGTTCACCCGAATCTCGGGCGACTCCCACGTGGACGTAGCGGCCATCCAGACGTCGCCCTTACGGCGGCTGGCGAATGTCAGCTATTGGCTGCGGGTTTGCGACGATCGTGACCGGTCGAGATCGCCCCTCGTCAGTGAGTTCTCACGGGCGGACGAATTTCCGCTGCACACGGCGAACACTCACGCTTAACCCGGTTTTCCGTTCCACTGCGCCTCAAACCCCGGCAAGGCGAGCTCGAGGCAGATGCTGCAACACATCGATCGCCTGAAACTGCTGCAGGCCGTCGATTTGCCAGCCGGCCTCGACCGGCTGGTCCACCGTAACCGGCTGCTCAAGATTGCCCGCGAAGGCGGGCAGATGACGCCACACGACCTCGCGAAGTTCGAACCGCAGCGCCGGCACGCGACGCTCGCGGCGAGTGTGATGGAAGCGACGGCGACGGTGACGGACGAGATCGTCGAGCTGCACGACCGCATCGTCGGGCGGCTCTTTAACACCGCGAAGAAAAAACACCAGGAGCGGTTCCAGCGCGCGGGCAAGGCCATCAACGACAAGGTGAGACTATTCGGGAAACTGGGCCGGGCCCTGCTCAAGGCGAAGGAGGACGGCGTCGATGCGTTCAAGGCGATCGAATCCGTCATCTCATGGGACGCCTTCACCCAAAGTGTCACCGAGGCCGAGCAACTGGCGCAGCCCGAGGCGTTCGATCTCCTGCACGAGATCGGCGACCACTACGCAACCTTGCGCCGCTATGTGCCGGCCTTCCTCGAGGTTCTGAAGCTGCGCGCGGCGCCGGCGGCCGTCGACGTGCTCGACGCCATTAACACGATTCGCACCATGGATAGCGACGGCACACGCAAGTTGCCCGCCGACGCGCCGACCAGGTTCATCAAGCCGCGCTGGAGGCCGCTGGTATTCACGAATGCCGGGCTCGAGCGCCGGTACTACGAGTTGTGCGCGCTCTCCGAGCTGAAGAACGCTCTGCGCTCGGGCGACGTCTGGGTGCAAGGTTCCCGCCAGTTCAAGGATTTCGACGACTATCTGCTGCCGGCCGAAAAATTCCAAGCCATCCGGCGGGAGAACCTGCTGCCACTGCCTATCACGACCGACTGCGAGCAGTATCTCCTGGAGCGGCGGCAGTTGCTCGAGCAGCGGCTGGAAACGGTCAACCGGCTCGCGGCGGCCAACGATCTGCCCGATGCCATCATCACGGACTCGGGCCTGAAGATCACGCCGCTCGATGCGGTGGTACCGGACGCCGCGGAAGCGCTGATCGGCCAGACCGCGCTGATGCTGCCGCGCGTGAAGATCACCGAGCTGTTGATGGAGGTGGACGCGTGGACCGGCTTCACCTCTCACTTCACGCACCTGAAGACCGGCGAGACGACTCAGGACAAGACGCTGCTGCTCACAACGATCCTCGCGGATGCGATCAACCTCGGCCTCACGAAGATGGCCGAGGCCTGCCCAGGCACGACCTACGCAAAACTGGCGTGGCTGCAGGCATGGCACATCCGCGACGAGACGTATTCCCAGGCGCTGGCCGAACTCGTCAACGCCCAGCACGTCCATCCGTTCGCCGCTCACTGGGGAGATGGCACGACCTCATCATCCGATGGCCAGCGCTTCCGCGCCGGCGGCCGCGCGCAGAGCACCGGGCACGTCAATCCCAAGTACGGCGCCGAGCCGGGCCGGATGTACACGGGCTTTGGCCGTAAGGCGCTATGGCTCGACGACGCCGATGTGGTGCAGCACACGCGGCAAGTGGAGAGGCTTGACGTGGCCGAACCAAAATAGTTAGGTAGACTGAAGAAGTCTATAGTCACCCCGTCGCGACCGGCAAGCTGGCCAAGACCTTCCGATGTACAAACGGCACGCGTTGGCTGAGGTATCGGTCGCGGCGGCATCCGGAGAATCGCGTCTTTCAGGGCTATTTTTATGTGTTCAATGCCCGCATATAGATTGGCCGAAAAAAACGATCGTCCAAATGCCGGCCGCGATTCCCCGTTGTGGAAGCATTCCCATGGCGAGAAGCAAAAGGACGGATGCTCGAACGGAAGGCGCCGTCGGGTCGAAACCTTCCATGTCTGGCACCCGCTGACCAAGGAACAGTTCTCGCGACGCCCGGATATGGTCGGTGATAGTGTGCCATAGCAGGTGCTGGGTAGTGCTGGCCGAGACCAGTGCTACTGTGAACTCGCAGCCCCGAGAGTGTTTACCCTTCATGTCGAAAATCGAGAGTAGTTTGTCGCAGTCGATAATTTTCTGATTCGTTGAACTTCTACTATTCGCTCACACCTGCTGGCGTTTTTCACCAAGGAGCGAGCGCATGAAACTGGAAAATCTGATTCGGATTGAGAATGGCGAGAAGGTGAAGCACACCTTCTCGGATGCGGAGTATGCGAGCCGCCAGGGCAAGCTGCGCGCATTGATGTCCAACGAGAATATAGATGCCGTGCTGTTCACGTCGTATCACAACATCAACTATTACGGGGACTTCCTGTACTGCTCGTTCGGCCGTAAGTACGGGCTCGTCGTAACGCCGGACAAGGTGGTGTCGATCTCGGCAAATATCGATGGCGGCCAGCCGTGGCGTCGTACGGTCGGCGACTACAACGTGGTCTACACCGACTGGCAGCGCGATAACTTCTTCCGTGCCGTGCAGCAGGAAATCGACAACAAGGGCCGCGTCGGCATCGAGTTCGATCATGTCCCCGTGGATGTGCTGGAAAAGCTCAAAGCCGCGCTGCCCTCTGTCGAATTCGTCGATATCAGCGCGCAGACGATGCGCATGCGCATGATCAAGTCCGCTGCAGAAATCGAGGTCATCAGGCATGGCGCCAATGTGTGCGATGTGGGGGGAGCGGCGCTCGCGGCGGCGGTACATGAAGGCGTGCCCGAACATGAAGTGGCACTGGCTTCGACGCAGGCAATGGTCCGTGAAATCGCCAGACGTTTCCCCGATTCAGAGCTGATGGACACGTGGACGTGGTTCCAGTCCGGCATCAACACGGACGGCGCCCACAACCCGGTGACCACACGCAAGGTGCAGAAGGGCGACATCCTGAGCCTGAACTGCTTCTCGATGATCGCCGGTTACTACACGGCCCTCGAGCGCACGATGTTTTTCGACCACTGCTCCGATGACCACCTGCGTTTGTGGAAGGTCAACGTCGAAGTGCACGAGGCGGGGCTGAAACTGATCAAGCCGGGCGCACGCTGCAGCGATATCGCCCACGAACTGAACAGGATTTACGCGGAGTACAACCTGCTGCAATACCGCACGTTTGGCTACGGCCACTCGTTCGGTGTGCTCTCGCATTACTACGGACGCGAAACCGGGCTCGAACTGCGGGAAGACATCGACACGGTGCTCGAACCGAACATGGTCATTTCGATGGAACCGATGATCATGCTGCCGCAAGGTTTGCCTGGCGCGGGCGGTTACCAGCGAACACACAGAATGATCACATCGCGGTCAAAGTGACGGCCTGCGAACAGTTTGTCAAGGCTCTTCAGCTTGCTCATCGTCGGTTCTCAATTCATTCAGCCTGACACCTTCACCGATTCGCCCCCGCGCTATTTGCACCAGAGCCTTCTTTGTGATGGATTGGCTTGGCTTGGACTCCATGCCGTGACTCGGGTATATGCGATGGGTCAGTCTAAAACGTCGCAGCGCTTCGTTATGTTCGGAATGTTACGTTCGCGGGCAATCCCGACGGTCAATGAATTGGATTTCTGTTGCTCGGGAATGCCCAGGCCGGACCACAATAATTTCCGCGCCCTCTCGACAGCGGCATCGTGTCCGAATGGGCACAGGCGAGCCATCTTGTCTCTGGACAGCATCTGAAGAAACCCGTCTTGCACAGAGGGTGGAAGGGCCATCAGGAACTCCAGCTTAATGGGTGTGAACAGTCGATGGTAATGCGGCTGCGGCATTCCATCAGGGCGAGTGCGGGAAAATGCTAATGTCTAGCGACTGCCGCCTCACAAAGCTGACTCGTGAGATTGCCGTCTGGGTGGAGGTCAGGTCTGTTTTCTCGAGCAGCGCATCGAAGGCTTCCCGCGCGTCCTTCAGTTCCTGCATGGCCGCCGCGAATCTGGCCAATGCCAAGGTCGTGGGTTGCTTATGTGGGTCTCCTGCGTAGTGCGCTTCCAGCCGTAGTGAAGCGGCTTGTACTTCTCGCGCGGCGGTCACCACGCGTTCGAGGGCGTGTGCCTCCGCCGAGACCTTTTTCTCTTTCATCGTCGTTGTTTCCTGGGGACCGGGCGCGACCACCGTCCGGACGCTTCGGTTGGCGTTTGGCGTGGCTTCTCTGAGGCTGCCTGCATTGGAAGCACGGAATGCGCCGACTCTAAAAGATGCGTCCGATTTAATCGGTGCGAGACGTCATAGATGGTCGCCGCTGGAGCCGCGTCATCGGTCCGCAAAGTCTGCTGCCGACAATACTATCGGGGCGCCAGTCTTCTTGAGCATTCTTCTTTCGACGGCTGCCGTTATGCGCTGGTGTCCGTCGGCAAATGCTTTCAATGTGCGCGCCTCGTTAGCACCGGCCGGCAACCAGAAATGGCGTTCGAGCGCGTCGCGGCTGATTGAGCATTGCACCGACTGGTTGCGAAAAGATGCAGCGAAAGCAACCAATCTTCCGTCTGAAGAAACGCCGGGTTCCGCGGTGAGGGTGTCGTCCATAGTTGCATAGAGTCCTTATTGACCGAACGCAGGGTTGCCGCCGAAAGCACCCGCTGGCTTACCCGGTCAATAATAAATCAGATGGCCCCCGGGGTTGACCGCTGTCGAGCCCTATCGTTAAGCGGACGCGTCACCGCAGCCCATCGAGTAACGGCGCGCAGTGCAGTCGGGATGGTTCGCAGCGGCGCCTGTCCCGAACGATAGCCCAAGACTTTTTTCCCTTGTAGTTGCATCTGCAACCAACTCGCGACTTTTATGGCGTGGTGCAATAGAAACTCCGAAGTGGCTATCGATGAGGCGAGTTCCGCCGGGATGTGCGAGCCCTCCGCGGGTTTGGCTAACTCATCGCCTGTTCCGGACTGGAGACGGATATTTCAGGCGGGAATGCATCGATGCTTTCCAGCAGTCTCTGCAGTCGTTGTTGCTGGTTCGGTGAAAGTCCCTGCGTCGCAAGTGCCTGAAGCACGCGCCCGCGCCAGTAAGTTCTGGTGAATAGAGACTCCGCTCCTTGCGCGCCCAGCACCTGCTCGAGATGGTCAGTCGCGGGGTCGATATTACGGAATGTGTAGGCACTCACGCCCGTCGGGTTTCTGTCAGTGAAGGTCATTGCGTGCACTCTGATTTGCCTGCTTTTGTTTTCTGGCGTGTGTCCGAAAAAACGGTCGCGCCCAACTTTACTGATATGAAAAATATGAAAAATAGGTCGGAATTTTGAAATCAAGCAATACAGCAAACAGACTGCTGCGATGACCCAATCGCACGGCGCTAGCGCCAGCACATACTCCTGGACCGTGGGTCTCGGGCGGGAACACCTGCCATGTGCCGTCATCGTGCCGGAAGAAAAAAAGCCCAACCGAACCGTCCGGTCGCTGTGCCTCAACGCGCACGTAACGCCTGCGGCTAGAGCCTGTGCGACTGAATCGGGTTACCCGAATCGGCGTCGCCGCAGCTGGTGTCAGCCATTTTTCAACCAGCGAACGCAGGGACCTTTCTGCCGTGTTCATCCGCTCCTCCTTCAGTCTCGTTACCGTCGGCTCGGCGTTGCCCGGTTGCACAAGCCTCGATGTACCTGCGGCCTCGAAGAATGTGGTTGCTTCGCGTGATGGATGCCGGACGAAATCAAACGAAGCTATGGCAGGCGACCTGCGCAACGGCGCTTGAAAATTTCTGGCGCAGGAGACGAGTTCCGCGACCGCGTGCGAGGCGCACCGGGCGCCTCGCACCGCCACAGGCGGCCACCCCGCAAGCAACGCGGGCGGGGTGCTCGCCTGAACGATTTGACAGTAGTGAGCTACGACAAAACGCTATTACTTCTCACTGGTTTCGACCGGTGCTGCAAGCTGTCGAGTCCGCTTGGCCGAGGTCGACGCCGCGGCGCTGATATTGCTCTCCGCAGTCTCTACCGCCTGCTTTGCGGCCTTGCTCGCAGCTTCATACGTCGTGTTCGCCGTCTCGCTTGCCGTGGTGATGAAGGTCTTCCACGCAGCCACGGCGTTTTCGCTTCCCGCCGGCGCGTTCTTCGCGACGCTGTCGACAAATGCCTGTGCATCGTGCTGGAACTGCTTGATTTTTGCTTCGGCGACGGCGGCGAATTCGGCTTGAGTGCTGGAGATAATTTCGTAAACGTGGCGCCAGTATGACTGTGCTTTTTCTATGGCGGGTTGAGCCTGGCCTGCCTGTTGTGCGAAAAACTCCTGCGGCGCTCCGGCCGAAAACGCCTTGACCAGGATTTCCTGATTTTCGGCGAGGCTTGATTTGACTGCTAGCATGTTCAACCCGACCAGCTTTTCGATGGCGTCAAATGATTTGGTCAGGATGCCAAATGTTGTGTCAACACCAGCTTTCTGCGCAGCGACGATTTGTTCCGGGGGAATACTGCTCATCTTTAACTCCATAGAGGATGCGGGACCAGCGTCCCAAGGTTCCGATGCACGGAATCGCGAGCTATCAGCCACCAAAAGCCACAACGTCGAGCAATTGATGCGATGCAGCAAAATCATTCTAGAGCGGCTGGGGCGAATGTCAATGACCTTTCGGCACGCATTAGGCGCGACCTAGGAGGTCGACGCCGAAAGCCTTACTGGCATTGGCGAAGATGAATTTTAAGTAGAAACCCCAACAGTCAACCGGTACAGGCTTCCCACATATTGGTGTTTACGATGACTTGTGCAGCGCCGCAGAAAATTTGTACAGTCATGCTCGTTCCGACGTTGTGCGGAGTTGTTTCCGCTCGCGCGTTCAGTTGCTGGTCGCGACGCGGTACCTACCCGGTTCGCCAGAAGGCTGGTGCACGGCTTCGTGCTTCAATGGTGGAGGCATCGAGGAAGCTAGAGGGCGAGACCGCAGCGTCCGCACCGGTTCTGTCGCAGTAAGCGTGACGAGACGACAAATGTCAATATAATCGGTATTGCTTACATAACAAGTGAATAAAACTGCCGGGAAGCAGACAACGGGTCTTTGCCCACACATTTCATCTGTCCTTTCCTGATCATGTGCATTACCTCGATGCCGCCGAGATAGACCCTCGCACTGTGGAAATCCTTGAACCCTAGCATACGACGGGTCCGGCGTTTGATAGCCCGATGGTCCTGTTCGACGATGTTATTCAGGTATTTGATCTGGCGGACCTTGATCGGCGTCTCGCGATCGGCATTCACCGCGTTCAACGCGGCCAGATTGGAGCCGCTTTTGTCGATGGTCACGGTCTCTGGCGCACCATTGTGGGCGATGGCTTTTTCAAAGAACCGCCGGGCTGCAACCTTGTCCCGCCTGGCCCTGTGCAGGAAGTCGATCGTGTCGCCCGCCTTGTCCACCGCCCGATAAAGATATTTCCACTCGCCTTTGATCCTGATATAGCTCTCGTCCATTCGCCAG
>NZ_JACHDI010000044.1:0-40053 GCF_014201025.1 Paraburkholderia sp. MM5384-R2 | reverse complement strand
TCTGAAAAATATCCGTAACCTCGCTGCATGGGATACCGCTATGCGGGACTCCGTCCTCGGCCTTGCCTGATACGGGCCTTCATGCGGAAGCCCTGGGTCGAACCTGATGCTCACAACTCCGGCAGAACCGTTGCGTGAGTTCGCACTCGACGGTGTGGTTTCGCGCAAAACAGGACGAGCCACACTAGCTTTTCGGGAAACTGGCCGCCCTAACCCGTGCCGGGCTATCGTCGGACTCGATCACACACGAAGTGACAACCTCTTCGGCGTCGTCATCATCCAACTCGACGACCTTCAACGCGAACCCGGTTTTCTCGCCGTCCGCGTCGTCCTTGCTCTTCGCGACCGACCACTCGCGGCGGTCGTTCGTACGGTTCACTTCAATTGCCGAATCCAAGGCGGCAAAGAGGCTGCTGTGACCCCGCAAGCCTTTCGTGCTGTCTTTGCCCGTGTGGTGAACAACGAGAACAGTGCAACCCGTACGGTTCATCAACTCTTTGCATGCGCCGATAAGGACACCCATGCCGGTGCTTGCATTTTCATCGACACCCGGCGCGGCCCGGTTCAACGTATCAATGACGAGCAAACCGTTTTGACCACCTTGTGCGATTACTGCGTCCGCCAAGTCGCGCACATCTTTTTGCTTCTGGAGTTCGACCGCCTGAGTGACGAAACGAAGATTTGCGGGCAACGGCCGGCGTTGTTGCTTCGCCAATGCGCGGGCACGTTTAGACATACCCGGTGCGCCTTCCAGCGCGCAATAAGTAACCGGTACGCGCTCAACGCGCTTCCTAAACCAGTCGTCGCCATTCGCAATGGCCGCACAAATATCCAAAGCGATGAATGACTTGCCAGAGCCGCTGGGGCCGAACAAAGCGACGAAAGAAGCGGCCGGGATCACGCCGCGAATCAGCCACTTCAGCAGC
The DNA here is from genome assembly GCF_014201025.1 of Paraburkholderia sp. MM5384-R2. NCBI lineage: Bacteria > Pseudomonadati > Pseudomonadota > Betaproteobacteria > Burkholderiales > Burkholderiaceae > Paraburkholderia > Paraburkholderia sp. MM5384-R2. The sequence continues at coordinate 39,127 of NZ_JACHDI010000044.1, read as the reverse complement.
GCAGCGTTCAACAGTTCGTCCGCAGAAAGCATCGGATAGCGAGTGAGCGGCATCGACATACCGACGCGTTCACCGCGATCAACGACGTCCCGCATGATAGTTACTGCTTCTTCTTGCATAAGCCCTCTTGTAAGGTATCGTTCAAGTCGTTTTCCAATTGACGCGTCACCACGACTTCAGCCCCCGCGTCAGCCCAGCGAACTGCGCACGTACGCGCAGCAACTTTCCCGGCTGGATCGTTGTCCGCTGCGATAACAATGCTTTCGATGCCCCGCAGGTACGGGAATACAGCCAAGTTGCCGGCGTCAATAAGGGACCAAACAGGCCCGTGCGCCCACGCCAGGGAAAGCGCCGTTTCGATCCCTTCGGCGATTCCTAACCCGTACGTCACCGCCTCATCCGGCCAAAGGCGAATCACCCCACCTTGCTTGCGATGTCTGCCCAACAGAAGGCGCGGCGGGTCAACGTCTGCTTTGTTTCCGTCGGCGTCAACCCAGGTGCGGTGAAGACTCAACGGACGACCCGTCAACGCATCGGTTATGAGGCCAACGAGCGCCGGACCGACGTAACCGCTTGGATGCTTCAGACGCGGGTGAAAACGAAGGTCACTATCAACGGGCGGAATATGGCAGCGCCTTGCCTCCAGATACGCGACGGCGACGCCCGCTAGCGGCTGGGTTTCCGACCAAAGCGCGCGACCGTAGTCAGAAAGTTCGTCATACTTGCGCGCTTGCAACGGCACTGGGACTGACTTCGCCCGGCTTACTACACTTGCGCCGTGCTTGGGTCGGTAGCTTTCGGTCATGTTGCAGCGAAAGCAATGCGCTACACCGCGCCCGTCCCTTTCGATCGTCACACCCATTCGCAAACTACTGCGAGATTGCGCAAGCTGCGCAGCCCTATCACCATACGCCCAACATCCGCTCCCCCGTAATGGCCATGCCATTACCCAATTAGCATAATTTCGCTTCTAACCCTAAAGATTCCCAAGCTAGCAGCCGACATTCCACATGCCCTTCCTTTCCTCATAAGCATGCAAGGACGGGTATCAGCGAAGAAATTAATTCAAATGATTGGCCAGCGTGCAGCAGGGGACCGTAGTGATCTGCTGCAGAAACACAGGGGAAGTTATGAAATTGAACAAACTTGCACTTACAGCAGTTCTTCTGGCTACGGCCGGCACCACCAGCTTGCTGACCGGCTGTGCGGCGACCCAGGTTGCGATCAGCAAGCACGATCTCGATGTCCAGACAAAGATGTCGGACACGATCTTCCTCGACCCGGTCGCCGATTCGAAAAAGACTGTTTTCGTGCAGATCCGCAATACCTCCGACAAGCCTGATTTCGACATCGCGGCTGACGTGAAAGCGGCCGTCTCGGGCAAGGGATACCGCATCGTCGGAGACCCCGACCATGCGCAATATATTCTTCAGGCAAACATCCTGCAGGTAGGCAAGGTCGCGCCGTCGGCGGCCCAGGAAGCATTCGGCGGATATGGCGCCCCTCTTGGCGGTGCCTTTCTTGGCGCGGCCGCCGCGGCATCGTTTGGTAGCACGCATGCCGCGCCGATCGCCGGCGCGGCCCTCGCTGGCGGCCTGATCGAACTGGTCGCCAACGCTGCAGTTAAAGACGTGTACTACACCGCCATTACCGACGTGCAAATCAAGGAGCGCCAGCACAGTGGCGTAGCGAGCCACGAAAACTCCACACACAACCTGCACCAAGGCAACAGTGGCGGCACAACCGTGACCTACAGCGAAGATACGAACTATCGTACGTATCAGACCCGCATCTTGAGCGTCGCCAACAAGGTGAATCTCGAGTTCGCTGAAGCAGCGCCGCCGCTGCGCAGTGGGCTGGTGCGCGTTATCGCTGGCTCGTTCTAATCCAGGCACCGACAACCGGCGCGAGGTAGCACGTCGCGGAAATCAGAAAGGGTTGCACGCGAAAGCGTCGCAACCCTTCTTCATTTCCGGCGCAGAAAAATCAGGAGCGACCGGTCACCCAACTCCCATCTGCGCGACCCTATTCCTGCCACCGGCCTTTGCCGTATACAACGCCTCATCGGCAGCCCGAACGACGACGCTGACATCCGTCACCCGATCCGAGCGCGACGTGGTCGCACCGATGCTGACCGTCACGCGACCAAACTCGCAGCCCCGGTGCGCGATGCCCAACTCGCCGATCGCCACGCGGATGTTCTCGCCGACCACCCCGGCACCGGCGGCGTCGGTATCCGGCAGCACCACGACGAACTCCTCGCCGCCGTATCGACCGACGCAATCGCCCGGCCGCTGGATCGCCCTGCGGATGCAGCGCGCGACCGCGGTCAGCGCGACGTCGCCGGCCTGGTGACCATACGTATCGTTATAGGCTTTGAAGTGATCGATATCGACGAATAGTAGCGACAACACGCTGCCCGTGCGGCGCGCGCGCAGCCATTCGCGCTCGAGCGTTTCACACAGCGCGCGGCGATTGGGCAGGCCGGTGAGTCCGTCCGTGCCGGCAAGCCGTTCGAGCTCGTGCTCCACCCGCTGTCGCCGCCGCAACTCGGCGCCGAGCCACGCCGCCAACACAATCACGCCGATCCCGAAGATCAGCATCAGCGAACCGATCGTCAGCGCGCGCCCCCACCAGCCCGCATAGATATCGTCGGTCGCCTCGGCGACCAGCACGATCAGCGGCAATTGCGGAATCCGTCTGAACGAGTAAAGCCGCTCGGCGCCATCGAGCGGCGAAGACGCGATAAAGCTGCCCTCGTCTTTCGCGAGCAGGTGCTGGAAGAACTCCGTCTTGCTGATGTCGCTGCCCGTCACGTGTCGGTCGTCGGGCCGTCGCACGATGATCGCGCCGTCCGTTCTGACGATCGACACCGAGCCATGCTGCCCGATCCGCAGATCCGCGAACAGGCTCGTGAAATACTCCTGATCGATACCGAGCGCGACGATTCCCGCAAACGATCCGTCAGGCCGGGACAGTCGCCGACTCAGCGCGATGCTGCGCGAACCGGGTCTGAGTCTCGAGTTGTACGGCGCGCTGACATCGAGCTCGAGATCCGGATCTTCACGATGAATCCTGAAGTACGGACGGTCCGAGAGGTTTCCCCCGCGCGGCACGTCGCTATCCGAATCGATCACGACGTCGCCCAGTGCGTCGATCACCACCATCGCGCCGACGTATTGCCCGGTCGCCGCGCGATCGAACAGGATCTCGCGCCGCAAACGCGGCGAATCGAGCACGCCCGGACGCCCGAGGCCATCGGCGACGGCCTGCAGCGACAGCGCGTACAGCTCGAAATTGCGCGCGATGTCGCGCTCGGTGATCGTCGCGACATCGCGCGTCGAATCGAGTGCGCGCGCAATCGCATCCTCGCGGCTCTGATACAGCGCGTAGCCACACAGCGCGAGCATGGCGAGCACCACGCCGCATCCCGCGTAGATGACGCCATCGCGTGGCATCCGCCATCTGCGCGCCCATGCGATCAGGACGCGAAACCGGGCCTTTCTTTTGTGGATCATGTGCTCTGCGTTTCCAACGGCGGGAGTCCGTTTGTCGAAGTGCTCACTACGCTTCCGGTTTGTTGGGACAGAGCACCCAGCAGATAGCGAATCCATACGCAAGTGGAATCACGCATTTTCGAGGCTTCGGACTGTTTATCGGGCCGAATAATCGCCCGCTGCATAGGGGCATATCATAAGTTTCGATAAATAGAATTTACCTGATAATTCAAAAATTGTTTTTCCTCGGTAACGTTTGCGCGTATTTCTTTTTTAAATTCAAACGCGTGTTTGTTATCGAATCATCGCGTCATCGCCTAATGTTTTTGTGAACCGTTGAAGCCGCAGCGGTTTTACCTTCTTATCGATTGGGCAATTTCCTTCAATACATGCCCTCGCCGCCTCGTTACCGTTGAGCGTCGCAATCCATTCGCACACTCACGTTTCGAGGCATCCGATGACCGCATTACTCTCGATGGCCGCGTTCGCGCTCGCCAGTTCCATTTCCCCCGGCCCGGTCAACGTCGTCGCGCTGAGCGCCGGCGCGCAGCACGGGCTCGCCGCGAGTCTGCGGCACGTCACTGGCGCGACGGTCGGCTTCACGTTGCTGCTTCTATTGATCGGCCTCGGCCTGCACGAATTGCTCGCGCGCTTTCCCAATCTGATCGAGATCGTCAAATGGGCGGGCGTGGGCTTTCTGCTCTACATGGCCTACAAGCTCACCATCGATGACGGCCAGCTCGGCGCGGACAAGCCGGCGCGCGGGCCGTCGTTCGCGCACGGCGCGGCCATGCAATGGCTCAATCCGAAGGCGTGGCTCGCGTCGCTGGCCGGCATGGGCGCGTATGCGGCCGGCGGCGACGGCGGGCTCGTCTGGCAATTCACGGCGCTGTACTTCGTGATCTGCTATCTATCGATCGCGAGCTGGGCGTATGCCGGCACGTTTTTGCGCAGGCATCTGCGTGAAGCGAAGCGGGTCCGGGCGTTCAATCGCGTGATGGCGGCGCTGCTCGCGCTCAGTGCGATGTATCTGCTCGTCGAGTGACGCGAGCCGCGCCTGCTTCCTGACGCGGCTTCATGCCGCGTCACGCTCCGCTGCGATATTGGCCCGGCGTCGCCGCCACCAGCCGCTTGAAGGTGCGCTGCAAATGCGCCTGATCGGCGAAGCCGGCATCGAGCGCGACGTCGGCGATCAGTGCCCCGCGCCGCAGTTGCGCGCGACTGTACTGGATGCGTCGGTTGATCAGATACGCGTGGGGCGTCATGCCGTAGCGCAGCTTGAACGCGCGTATCAGGTGCGACGCGGACAGCCCGGCGGCTTCGCACACATCGTCGAGTTTCAGCGCGCGCGTGCAGTTTTCGGCGATGTACTCCGCGGCGCGCGCGAGTTGGCCGCTCACGGCACGCTCGGGCAGGCTCGCCGGATTGAGCGTTTGCTGCACGCTGGAGAAGAAGGTGATGGCCGCGCTTTCTTTGCGCAGCGTGTCGATGTCGTCGTTACTGGCGAGAATGGCGCACAGCCGGTTCAGGCCGTCGAACAGCGCGGCGTCGAGCGTCATGATCTGCGAAAACGCGCGGAACGCATGATTCTCGTTGAAGCCCAGTTCGTGCTGCAGTTTCGTGAACCACGCAACGTCGACGTGCAGCATCCGATACGACCACCGCTCGCCGGCAACCGGGTTGCACGCGTGCACATCGTCGGGGTTCATCATCACGACGGCGCCCGCGCCGACCCATTCCCGCGCGTGGCGGTTCAGATACACGCTGCGGCCTCCCGTCACCGCGCCGATCGAAAACGTTTCGTGCGAATGTTTGGCGTAGCAGACCTTGCGGCCATCGTCGATGGAACGCGCCTCGATGAACGGCAGCGCCGCGCTGCGCCAGAAGCGCGGCGCGTCTGCGCCTTTTGCGCGTGCGGTGTTCGCAGCGCTTGCCGCTTCGATCGTCTCGCTCATGCGCGCTCTCCGGTTGATCCGCCGACTTCGCCGTTGTCTCCGACTTCGCGAAGCCTACGTATCGTAGCCGTCAAATGCATGGCCAACAAGCGAACGCGCGGCGCCGCTCGCAAACGGCCGCCACCGCCCGAACGCTACGCGATTACTTCGCGCTGACGTCGATATTGCCGAGATATTTCGCGGCGAGCGTCTTCACCGTGCCGTCGGCTTGCACCTTCGCGATCGCGGCGTTCAACTGATCGCGCAGCGCGGTATCACCCTTGCGAATGCCGTATGCGATGCCGCTGCCGAGAATCTTGTCGTCACGCACAGGCTGACCGACGAACGCGTAGCCCTTACCTTCGGGCTTCGACAGAAAGCCCGTTTGTCCGGCCGGTGCGAGCACGAGCGTGCCGTCGAGACGGCCAGCCGTCAGATCGGCATAGACCTGGTTCTGATCCTGATACGGCAGCACGATCACGCCGGCCGGTTCCCAATGCACCTTAGCGAAGGTTTCCTGAATCGAGCCTTGCAGTACGCCGATGCGCTTGCCCTTCAGCGACTCGGGCGTCGGCTGCAAACCGCTGTCGCTGCGCGCGATCAGCTGCGACGGCACGCGATAGACGACGGTCGTGAAATCGATCGCCTGGCGGCGCTGCTCGGTCGCGTTCATCGCTGAATTGATCGCGTCGAACTTGCGGCCTTGCAGCGCCGGAATCAGGCCGTCGAACGAGGTTTCGACCCACTTGCACGTCATGTGCGCGGCCGCGCAGACCGCATTGCCCACGTCGATATCGAGCCCTCGCAGTTCGCCGTTCGGTCCTTTCGACTCGAACGGCGGGTACTGCGCTTCGAGGCCGAAACGCAGCGTCGCGGTATCGGCGGCGCTTGCGGCCGACGATGTTGCGAGCGACGCGCCGGCACAGGCCAGCGCCAACAAGCACTTGAGCAACTTCATGACATCTCCCTTCATTCTTCGACTACTTTGATGACTTCGATACTTCGAGTGTGCTCTCGCGCGCTCAGATTTCACACAAACGCCGCGCGCCTTCGAGCAGCGTCGCGTCGTCCTTCGAGAAACTCAGGCGAATCAGCCCCGAATCCGTGCCGTCGGTGTAGAACGCCGACAACGGAATCGTCGCGACGCGCGCATCGCGAATCAGGCGCAGCACGAAATCGCTGTCGCTTTCATCGGAGAAGCCGCGGAACCGGGCGAGCATAAAGAAACTGCCTTCGCTCGGCAACAGCTCGAAGCGCGATTCGCGCAGCGCATGCGCGAGCAGATCGCGTTTCTTCTGATAGAAGTCGGACAGGCCGAGGTAGCTGTCGCGATTGGCGAGCGCGTCGACGAACGCGTGTTGCATCGGCGTATCGGCGGAGAACACCATGAACTGATGGACCTTGCGGATCTCGTCCATCAGCGCGGCGGGCGCGAGGCAGTAGCCGACGCGCCAGCCGGTCACGTGGTACGACTTGCCGAACGACGACACGATCACGCTGCGCTCGGCGAGTTCCTGATGGCGCGCCATGCTCTGATGCTTCGCGCCGTCGAACACGACGTGTTCGTAGACCTCGTCGGACAGAATCACGATGTCGGTGTTGCGCGTGAGCGCCTTCAGCCGCTCGATATCGGCGTCGCTAAAAATCGCCGCGGTCGGATTGTGCGGTGTGTTGACGATGATCATGCGCGTCTTCGGCGTGATCGCGGCGGCGACTTCATCCCAGTTCACGCGGAAGTGATCGAGCGACAGCTTGATCGCGACCGGCTTCGCGCCCTGCAGGCGCACGATCGGGCCGTAGCTGTCGAACGACGGCTCGAAGTAGATCACTTCGTCGCCCGGATGCACGAGCGCGCTGATCGTCGAATAAAGACCTTCGCTCGCGCTCGCGAGCACGGTCACCTCGCTGGCGGGGTCGTAGCGCACGCCGTACAGCGTTTCGGCCTTGTCGGCGAGCGCTTCGCGCAGCGCGCCGATGCCGGCCATCGGCGCGTACTGGTTGTGGCCGGCGCGCATCGCCTGCGCGACGCCGTCGACGAGCTTCGGGTCCGGCGCGAAATTCGGCGCGCCCTGCGACAGGTTCAACGCATCGTGTTGCGCGGCCAGTTGGCCGATGACGGTAAAAATGGTGGTGCCGACGTCCGGCAGTTTCGAGCGGGCTTGCATGGCGCTCTGCATAAGACTCTCTCCCTTTCTACACCCGCCGGCGGCCGCGCGAATGGCGGCGGCGGGGCGTTCCTTCCGGTGGGGTGATTAGGCATCAGCCAAAGAACGCTCACAATCGAAACTTTGTCATGCGCGGCATGCGTTTTCTTCATGGCTCGCGCGAAGCCGCCCGACGCAGGCCCAAGCCGGCGGGTTCATGGTTTGCGGGGACGCGGTGCGGATTTCGGGGAATGCGGGTAACTGCGTAGGTATGAAGGAATGTGATGCTGAGCGGCCCGGTCGCGAAAACGGCCGCTGACGCGGCCGTTTTTCGAGTTATTGGACTTTCAAGGAAAGCCGGAGCTTCGGGTGAATCAGGCTTCGTCCATCAAACGAACCTTGACCTTGCGCCCCTTCAGCTTGCCCGCGCTGAGCCGGCGCACCGCCTCGCGCGCGATGCTGCGCTCCACCGCGACATAGGTCGACATGTCGGTCACGTTGATCTTGCCGATCTGCGAGCCCGCGAAGCCGGCGTCGCCGGTCAGCGCGCCGAGCACGTCGCCGGGACGGATCTTGTCCTTGCGGCCGCCGAGGATCTGCAGCGTTTCCATCGGCGGCAGCAGCGGTTCGTTGTTGCCCGCCTTCAGCTCGGCCAGCTTGTGCCATTCGACGTCGCGCTTGTGCGCCTGCTCGATTCCACCGACGCGCCCCATCTCGTCCATGCTCGCGAGACTCAGCGCCCAGCCTTCCTGATCGGCGCGGCCCGTGCGGCCGATGCGGTGCGTGTGCACTTCCGGGTCCGGCGTCACGTCGACGTTGATCACCGCTTCGAGTTGCGCGATGTCGAGGCCGCGCGCGGCGACATCGGTCGCGACGAGCACCGAGCAGCTGCGGTTCGCGAACTGGATCAGCACCTGATCGCGCTCGCGCTGATCGAGTTCGCCGTGCAGCGCAAGCGCATGGAAGCCCTGCGCGCGCAGCACGTCGAGCAGATCGCGGCACTGCTGCTTCGTGTTGCAGAACGCGATCGTGCTGACCGGACGATAGTGATTCAACAGCAGACCGACCGCGTGCAGACGCTCGTCTTCGGTCACTTCGTAGAAGCGCTGACGGATCTTGCTGTCGTCGTGCCGCTCGGCGAGTTTGACTTCCTTCGGGTTTCGCAGGAATTGCTGGCTCAGCTTCGCGATGCCCTCGGGGTACGTCGCCGAAAACAGCAGCGTCTGGCGCTCTTTCGGGCATTGCCTGGCGACCTTCGCGATGTCGTCGAAGAAACCCATGTCGAGCATGCGGTCGGCTTCGTCGAGCACGAGCGTGTTCAGAGATTGCAGATCGAGGCTGCCGCGTTCGAGGTGATCCATGATGCGGCCCGGCGTGCCGACCACGACGTGCGCGCCGTGCTCGAGGCTCGCCGTCTGCGGACGCATCGGCGTGCCGCCGCACAAGGTCAGCACCTTGATGTTTTCTTCCGCGCGCGCGAGACGGCGGATTTCCTGCGTGACCTGATCGGCGAGTTCGCGCGTCGGGCACAGCACCATTGCCTGCGTGCCGAATTTGCGTACATCGAGGCGCGCGAGCAGCGCCAGCGAAAACGCCGCGGTCTTGCCGCTGCCGGTTTTCGCCTGCGCGATCAGATCTTGACCGGCGAGCGCGATCGGCAGGCTCGCGGCCTGGATCGGCGTCATCTCGACGTAGCCGAGCTGCGTCAGGTTCGCGAGCGTGGCGGGCGGTAGCGGCAGCTCGCTGAATGCGGCGCCGGCGGGGGTGGGACTGTTCATAGGATCGTCTGTAGGAATCGCGATTACTCGGCCATCGGGCCCTGATCGGGGCGGCCCGGCAACTGCTCGTACAGCACCGCGCCGTTGTCGCCGTCGAAACGCTCGACGTAATTGCGCGCGCCGCACAGCGGGCAGCGGAACAGCAGCCCCTGGCCTTCGTTCTTGATGACGACGTCGGATTGCTCCCACTGCGCGCCGCAGGACTGGTTTCTACAGGTGAACACGTTGATTCTCCAACTGGATTCGATGATCGATCGGCAAGGTCGCACATGCGGCCTTGCCGTGTATGGGGTTGCCGCGCCGGCGCTGCGTCGTGACGCGATAGCGCTCGACGGCAAGCATGGCGTCAGCCGAGATGCGTATGCCGCGGACGCGGCACGGCCACATCCATGTCGGTCAGGCCGTGCACGATGCCGCAGTCTTCGACCGGATGCTCGCCGTGGCATTGGTCGCGCAGCGTCGTCAGTTGCGCCTTCAGCTGCTGAAGTTCTTCAATACGCGTGTCGATGTGCGTGATGTGCTCGTCGACCAGCGTATGCATGCCGCCGCAGCCGTTCGCCGGCGCGTCGGTCAGACGCAGCAATGCGCGGATTTCGTCGTGAGTCATGTCGAGCGCGCGGCAATTGCGAATGAAGCGCAGGCGCTCGACATGCTTTGCCGTGTAACTGCGGTAATTGGCTTCGGTGCGCTCCGCCTCGGGCAGCAGGCGCTCTTTTTCGTAGAAACGGATGGTTTCCGTCGTGCAATGGGCAATTTTCGCCAGTTCGCCGATTTTCATGGACCCTTCCTCCACGCAGCCTTGACCTTGTAGTGGCTTCAGGGTGTTTACTAGACCACAAATCGCACGAGGAAGCCACCAATGCCTGACAGCAGCCGTATTGCCACCGATCGTCCGGAACGGGAGGAAGCCTGTACACACGGGGGTTGCGGCGACGTTGATGCGCGGCGCGACCATGCTCACGGCCACGCCCACGATCACGCTGCTGTCGCTTGCTGCGCCGCTAGCGCTTTTGCGCCTGCGTCGCTGCGCCTGCCTCCGTCCGAAGCCGTCGGCGACGACCTTCGCACCGCAATCCGCATCCTGCAGATGGACTGCCCGACCGAGGAAGCGCTGATCCGCAAGAAACTCGGCCGTATGCCGGTCGTGCGTAGCATGGACTTCAACCTGATGCAGCGCGTGCTGACTGTCGTCCACGCGCCGGAGGCGCTCGAGTCGGTCCTCGCCGCCCTGCGCTCGCTCGACTTCACGCCCGAACTGGCAAGCGACGCCGGAAAGGGTGGGAACGCCAACGCGGTGCCCCAAGCAGCCACTGACGCAATGCGCAAGCCGTGGTGGCCCCTGATCCTCGCCGGCGTCGTCGCGGGAGCCTCGGAAGCCGCTAGCTGGCTCGGCGCGCCGGCCTGGGTGGTGGCGGGTATGGCGGTCGTCGCGATTGCCTCCTGTGGCCTCACGACATATCGCAAGGGCTGGGTTGCGCTGCGCAACGGCAACTTGAACATCAACGCGCTGATGAGCATCGCCGTGACCGGCGCGGCGCTGCTCGGCCAGTGGCCCGAAGCCGCGATGGTGATGGTGCTCTTCACGATCGCCGAGCTGATCGAGGTGCGCTCGCTCGACCGCGCACGCAACGCGATCGAAGGGCTCATGCGGCTCGCGCCCGAACAGGCCAGCGTGCAGCAGCCCGGTGGAGCGTGGCAGCCCGTCCGCGTCGACGCGATCGTGCCCGGGATGCTCGTGCGCGTGAAGCCGGGCGAGCGGATCGCGCTCGATGGCGAAATCGTCGCGGGCCGCTCGAGCGTCGATCAGGCGCCGATCACCGGCGAGAGCCTGCCCGTCGACAAGGCGATCGGCGACGCCGTATTCGCCGGCACGATCAACCAGGCGGGCTCGTTCGATTATCAAGTGACGGCGGCCGCGGGCAACACGACGCTCGCGCGGATCATCCACGCGGTCGAGGAGGCGCAGGGCACGAAGGCGCCGACGCAGCGCTTCGTCGATGAATTCGCGCGCGTTTATACGCCGATCGTGTTCGCGATTGCGCTCGCCGTCGCTCTGGTCCCACCACTCGTGTTCGGTGGAGCGTGGCACGCGTGGGTGTACAAGGCGCTGGTGCTGCTCGTGATCGCGTGTCCGTGCGCGCTCGTGATTTCGACGCCGGTGACGATCGTCAGCGGGCTCGCGGCCGCGGCGCGCAAGGGGATTCTGATCAAGGGTGGCGTTTATCTCGAACAGGGTCGCAAGCTGACCCGGCTGGCGCTCGATAAGACCGGGACGATCACGCACGGGAAGCCGGTGCAGACGGAGTTTGAGGTGGTTGGTGACGCGCGTGAAACGTTCCGATACCGCACGCTTGCGGCAAGCCTCGGGGGCCGCTCCGACCACCCTGTTTCGATGGCGATCGCTGCTGCCGCCAATGACAACGGCGTCGAACATCTGCACGTCGATGCGTTCCAGGCGATCGCTGGACGCGGCGTGCGCGGCGATATCGACGGTATCGCGTACTGGCTCGGCAATCATCGCCTGGTCGAAGAGTTGGGCCGCTGCTCGCCGCAACTCGAAGCGCGTCTCGATGCGCTCGAACAGCACGGCAAAACCGTCGTGATGCTCGCCGATGCGCAGCGCGTGCTCGCGCTGTTTGCGGTCGCTGACACGGTGAAGGAAACGAGCCGCGCCGCCGTCGCCGAATTACGGCGGCTCGGCGTCGGCACCACGATGCTGACCGGCGACAACCGTCATACCGCCGAGGCGATCGCGCAGCAGGTCGGCGTCGATGAAGCGCGCGGCGATCAGTTGCCCGAGGACAAGCTCGACGCGCTCACGCAATGGTCGAGCGATGGCGCGACGGTCGGCATGGTCGGCGACGGCATCAACGATGCGCCCGCGCTCGCGCGCGCTGACATCGGCTTCGCGATGGGTGCGATGGGTACCGACACCGCGATCGAAACCGCCGACGTCGCGTTGATGGACGACGATCTGCGGAAGATTCCGGCGTTTATCCGCTTGTCAAAGGCGACGTACTGGGTGCTGGTGCAGAACATCGCGCTCGCGCTAGGCATCAAGAGCGTGTTCCTCGTGCTGACGTTGATGGGCTTCGGCACGATGTGGATGGCGGTGTGCGCAGATGTCGGTGCGAGTTTGCTGGTAGTGGGCAATGGGTTGAGGTTGTTGCGCAAGTGAGTGGGCGTGCGAGATTTACGCTCGTTGCGTCCTACGCTGAACCGTCGTTCACGGCAGGATGCGTCGGAGCGCTGGCTAGCAGCTCATCGCTGTCGTCTTTCAAGCCCACCCCTGTCAATCTCAGCTTCCTCGCCTGCGTGAGCAGATAGTGCAGCTTGTGCGCGGCCTGCGGATAGTCGAGGCCTTGCGGGCGCACGTTGGAAATGCAGTTGCGCTGGGCGTCGCTGCACCCCGTTTTCGGCGCGTACGTGACGTAGATGCCGAGGCTATCCGGCGAACTCAAACCCGGCCGCTCGCCGATCAGCATCACGACGATTTTCGCGTCGAGCAATTCGCCGATCTCGTCGCCGAGTGCGACGCGCGCCTGACGCGCGACCACTACGGGACCGATGGTCCAACCCGCGAGCTTTGGATGTATAGCTTGCAGCAACGGTACAGCCTGCTTCGATGCGGCGAACGCCGATAGACCATCGCCGATCACAAACAGCACATCGCTTGATTGCGATGGCAGTCGGGCAAGCGTCGCGCGACTCTCCTCCGACAGACGCCGCCCAAGATCAGGGCGCCTCAAATAATGCTCGCGATCCGGCGCGGCGCTATGCGCGTCGAGCGTGTTGAAACCTTGCGCGCGCAGTTGTGCGTGCAGCGGGTCCACGTCGAGCGGATGGTGCACGGCGTCGCGCGCCTGCGCATGCGCGAGATTGAACGCGAGCAATGGCGCGGTCGGCAGGCTGTTGCCCGCTCGGCCCAACGCGATGCGTGCCTGCGTAAACCGACGCAGTGCGCTCCACGGGTCCTTGTCGAGTGCGTCGTTCTCGCTCATGCGATCCCCATCCAGTCGCGCGCGCCTTCGAGCAGCGGTTGCCGCGCCGATGCGCCGATCAACGCGCCGCGTGCGTCGATGATCTGCATCGACTCCAGCCATTCCTCGAATTCCGGCGCGCGCCGTAACCCAAGCACGTCGCGCACGTACAGCGCGTCGTGAAAGGACGTGCTCTGATAGTTGAGCATTACGTCGTCCGCGCCAGGTACGCCCATGATGAAATTGATGCCCGCTACGCCGAGCAGCGTCAGCAGATTGTCCATGTCGTCCTGGTCCGCTTCGGCGTGGTTCGTGTAGCAGATGTCGCAACCCATCGGCACGCCGAGCAGCTTGCCGCAGAAGTGATCCTCGAGACCTGCACGCGTGATCTGTTTGCCATCGTACAAATACTCGGGGCCGATGAAACCGACTACCGTGTTCACCAGAAACGGCTTGAACTTGCGCGCGACCGCATAGGCGCGCGCCTCGCAGGTCTGCTGGTCAACGCCGAAATGCGCATCCGCCGACAACGCGCTGCCCTGCCCCGTTTCGAAGTACATCAGATTGCTGCCGACGGTGCCGCGTTGGAGCGACAGCCCCGCCTCGTACGCTTCCTGCAGCAGCGCGAGCGAAATGCCAAAGCTCGCGTTCGCTTTTTCGGTACCGGCGATCGACTGGAATACGAGATCGACCGGCGCGCCTCTTTCCATCGCGGCGATCGTGCTCGTTACGTGCGTGAGTACGCACGACTGCGTCGGTACCTGATAGCGCTGGCGGAAGTCGTCGATCATCTGCAGCAGCTTCGTGATCGCGGCGAGGTTGTCGCTCGCGGGGTTGATGCCGATCAGCGCGTCGCCGCAGCCGTACATCAGGCCGTCGAGCATCGAGGCGGCGATGCCTTTGACGTCGTCGGTTGGGTGGTTCGGTTGCAGGCGTACGGACATGCGGCCCGGTAAACCGATCGTGTTGCGAAAGCGGGTGATGACCGGGCGTTTACGGGCGGCGGTGATCAAGTCCTGGTTGCGCATCAGCTTTGAGACGGCGGCGACCATTTCTGGTGTTAGGCCCTCGGTGATGCGGGTGAGTGCGTCGGTGTCGGTTGTGGTGCTGAGTAGCCAATTGCGGAAGTCGCCTACCGTCAGATGCGAGATTTCGGCGAAGGCTGCTGGCGAGTGATCGTCGATGATCAGGCGGGTGACTTCGTCGGTTTCGTAGGGGATCAGCGGTTCGTTCAGGAACGTGCGTAGCGGCACCTCGGCGAGCGCCATTTTGGCGGCGACCCGCTCTTCTTCGCTCGCTGCCGCGATGCTTGCGAGCTGGTCGCCCGAGCGTTGCGGGCTCGCCTTCGCGAGCAGGGACTTCAGGTCGGCGAAGCGGTACGTGCGACTGCCGATCGACTCGGTGTAGCTCATGTTTGCGGCTCCATCGCCTCGCGCGAACGCGGGTAGGAATGGGAACGGCGGTTATATGCTGCAGGTTGCTTGCTGCTGGTGCTGGTGCTGGTGCTGCTCACTACACGATAGCGCCAAACGGCGGCAGCGTCACGTTGCGGAGATTGGGGCTGTTTGCCGATGCTGTGTTTGGCGCTCCTGCTCGCGTGCACGGGGCGCGGTCAACAGGCGCTCAATCCCCTTTGTGCGCACCGCTTGAAATCCGCAGGATTTGGTAAACGGCCGACACTCGCTGACGTGATACTTTGTTCGCATCCTCTCGCGCCAATTTTCTGCGGTCCAGTCATGAACGAATCAGACCATCGGGCGCGATACGAGACGCGACTCGCACGCGTGCTCGACCATATCTACGATCACCTCGACGAACCGCTCGATATAGGACGGCTTGCGGAGATTGCGTGTCTGTCGCCATATCACTGGCACCGGATTTATCAGGCGATGTATGGCGAGACGGTCGCGACGACCGTGCGGCGTTTACGGTTGCATCGCGCAGCGGGTTTTCTTGCGAGTAGTTCGATGCCGATTGCTCAGATTGCCGAGCGTTCGGGGTATAGCAGTTTGCAGTCTTTTTCGCGGACGTTTCGGGCGGTGTTTGGTGTGCCGCCGGCGCAGTATCGCAGGCAAGGCACGCATAGCCGGTTTCGTCCGGCGCTTTCAGGAGACGATCAGATGACGATGATTCGTGAGGTCGTGATTCGTTATGTGGAGCGGATGGAGATTTTGTCGGTCGATCATGTCGGACCTTATATGCAGATCGGAAAGGCTTTTGATGCTTTGTTGGGGTGGCTTGCGAAACATACTCTGCTCGAGGCGCAGATGCGGATGATCGGGGTTTACTTCGATGATCCGGGAGTGGTCGAGGAGAAGGCGTTGCGGTCGAAGGCGGGTGTGTTGTTGCCGGGGCCTGTGATGGCTGGAGTGGCTTCGGCTGTTGGGATGGGTGGGGCGGTTTCTGCCACGCGCATACGCGGTGGGGAATATGCGGTGTTGCGGCATGTGGGGCCGTATAGCGATATGCGAGCGGCTTATGAGTGGTTGTACGGGACCTGGCTCGTGCAGTCCGGGAGGGAGACTGCGGATGCGCCGGTGTTTGAGGAGTACTTGAACAGTCCCAAGGAGACTGCGCCTGCGGGCTTGGTTACGGAGATTTGTTTGCCGTTGGGGTGAGGTCTAGGTGGCTGGGTTGGTGCTCGCTGGTTCTGCGTCCTGCGATGTTGCTGTCGTTATGTGCGTATACGTTGCGCGTGTTTCGGCGTGCTTCTCCGGTTTTTATAGTCTTTATATATGTATACGTAGTAATAGTTAACAAGTGGGGCGTTCGGCTGTGGATAACGTGGAAGTTCGTTTACGGATCAACGCGCTGCAGAATCGATAACCCTGGGGAGCGCGGGCGGACAGGTTAACGGAGCCAGGGAGAAGTTTTAGCCGACCGGTTAACGCGGCGCA
Source organism: Paraburkholderia sp. MM5384-R2 (assembly GCF_014201025.1). Lineage (NCBI taxonomy): Bacteria > Pseudomonadati > Pseudomonadota > Betaproteobacteria > Burkholderiales > Burkholderiaceae > Paraburkholderia > Paraburkholderia sp. MM5384-R2. The sequence goes on along the minus strand of NZ_JACHDI010000044.1, from coordinate 22,897 downwards.
TTTATCAAGGTTTCGCCCACAATGTGTTCGGCTGTTTTTACAAAAGTTTTCCAAAGGGGGATGTGGATAAGTGGCCTCGAGTGAAAGGCCATTTTTTGAAGATCTCGTTAGCGGCAACTGAATAGTGGCGACCCGTTCGCGCAGAAAGCAAATCTCCACGCGTTTTACGTAACAGCCCAAAGCAATGCTGTTCCCGCCCGTCTCAACGGAATTACGGGGCACGTGTCGGTGTCGGCTTAAGCGTAGTGGTAACCAGGTTGGCTATTGCCTTCTTCGTTTGCTCCGTCGCGCTCTCGTCGTACCCGATTGTCACGCCCCGTTCGACACAGGGGTCCGCATATGAGAACGGCAGGTTGCTTTTGACGTTAAGCAATTGTCCCGCACTGTGTTCTTCCCATGCACAATTGCGCACTGTTTGCGCTTTCGGCAGGGGGGTTGGATGTGCGAAGGCGCGCGCATCGAAAATATGATTAACCCCGGCAAACTCGGTCAGCTCTACGTCCGCCCCCTTGGCTTTCAGCCGTTCCACATAGGCCTTGCAAGGCGCGACCGGGTCATAGTTGTCTGCGCTTCCATGGAATATGCGAATGGGAGCCTGTGATACGTTGTCGTCATCGAGGTAGTGGGCACTGCAGTCTGGGTAAAGCGGAACATAGGCTGCAAATCCTGGAGTCGACGCATCGGCATGCGCTTTCTGGAAGCGCACCATGCTCGCGTAGAGCGTGTCTTGCCCTCCACGGGAAAAGCCCATTAGCATCACGCGGCTCGCGTCGACATGAGGGTTTTTGGAAATAAGGCTGAGCGCGCGATACGCGTCTTCTGTCTGGGCGAGTCTGCCAAGCTGACTCTGGTCATTGATTGTGTTTTCTATGCCTCGGCTCGTGAAACTGTCGACAACGAACGTGGCAACGCCCAACGACAGGAACCACTGCTCCCAGTCCGCTATCTGGCCGCCGATACCTCCGGACGGGTGCAGCAGTATGACGGCGGGCAGCCTGTCGGTCCCGGATCGAGGCAGCCGCAATTCACCGGCTATCGTCACGCGCTTGCCGTCTTCGCTTCCGGCCAGAAATTGCTCGTCCGTGAGCGTCATCGACTCGAATGGAATGACTTCCATTCGCGCCACCTGCGCGTAGGGGACGCGCGGAATGCAAAGGAGCACAAGGACTAGCAAAAGGAACGGCAAGCCTCTCACACTTGCGAACATGGCCGTCTCCCATGAGTACGGACAGAGTTATTTATGCAGCGTTATAGGCGGTCCGGGCAGGAATGCAATGCAAATGACAGAATTGTCGTGATTCGACAGACGGTGACGGCAGACGGCAGACGGCAGACGGCAGACGGCAGGCACTTTATCGATTCGCCGGGTCGCGCATGTCCAGAAAGTCGAGGATTCGAGTCGCTTTAGCCGTCCGGAATCGCCGAGCGCGATCGGCGCGCGAGCGTAGCGCCCATTTCACTTCGCCGCCCCCAGGTTGATTCCTGAGCGGGAGAGGAGCAAAAACTCGAAGAAAGCCACCAACAGCTGTTTGGCCTGAATGTCGACTCCGCGAGCAGGAAGAAAAGCTCAAGCAGTATCAGCACGTCGACGTATTGTTCATCAGCCTGACTATTAATAAAAAGACCCATAAGTTCCTCAACTCATGGGTCCGTTTTTCTCAGGTTATGAGGCTATCTCGTAGGGCGTCAGAGTAAGTGAGACGGCGTCTACGAAAAATCAAAGGCTTACGCGAAGCCGCGCCAAAGACGTCCTTTCGGGTGCGACGGAATTGTTGCTACCGGCCTACGCCCGCGCCAAAGTAGTAGCGTCTAATTGCGTGGAGCAGAAAGCCCGGCGAGCACCGGTAAAACGGAAAATCGACGTGGGTGGGCCGGCGCGGATCCGGCTTCCAGTTGTTCCCACAGCCTGACGTGACCGGCCCTCCCCCGATGTCTGCGTGGAGCCCTGCTATGAGACCGCACCGCCTCTGCGTCGCCTGCGGCACGCATTTCGCTCCGCTCGCACACCGCCTGAATCAACGCGACTGCTCGTCGAAGACGTGCCGGTTCGCGCGACGAGGGACTTGGCAGCACGAACGCATGCGAGCCGATCGCAACTATCGGGCCAATCAAGCCGGGGCACAGCCACCTGGCGCGCCAGCCATCCCCATTACTGCCATTGTGCAGAAACTTCAGATCCGCTGGTCACCCATAGCTGGAATGGATCTCAACATCGGGGACTCGCGGGTGCCCGTTCCGAATTAATAGTCCTTATAGCGCACAACGACGCCATCTAACCCAATAGAATAACTATCGGTTGGACGATCTATGAATGCTCTTAGCCGGTCCATGGAAGACTTTGATATTCGCTTCCGATTCGAGTCCCTAAGTTCATCGAGTATCGTAGAATCTATACCTAACCTTAGCTTTCTTATTCCTGACTCCAGATCCAAGAAGGTTACGTCGAGTCCGTCGACCATTTCTCGCTTGGTTTGCAAGTTAAGATCTCTTACTGAAAGTAAAAAGGGCGCGTAATAAGCCCGGTCGAACAATTCCGATCGAATTTTTATCGGACGATCCCCACCCTCATCCGGGTCATCGAGCTGGGTCAATATCCTATCTCTTCCGATGTAGGTTGCGCACGCGTTCCTTGTCTCTGGTACAGCACCGTCAATTGTTGCGACCTGAGCCAATTGATTTTTCGCTGCATTAATCTTTGTGCCAAGTTTCGACTGGTCGGTAATACCTTTTGCCTCGAACAAATGCCAAGTCCCATCCTTACGCTCGCCGATCAGATCAGGCTCCTTCGGTACAGTTTGGTTAGGTTGAGGAACGAAAACAATGGCTCCCTGTTTCTTAAGAAACTCAACATGCACCAAATTTGGAATGCTGAGCACTTTTTCGGAATAAAATTTAGAAAACGCCATTCCGAGATTGTAACTTACGATCCTCTTTTTATCTAAAATGTGACTATCAAAAATTGGGTGCCTGCGGATGCCAGAAGGATCAGATTGGATATTAACAGCGACAAGAGCTAGTTTTTCAAAAATCGAGTCATACAAAACACGCGCCATGCCAAATTCCCGGATCTTCTTCCACGGCAGGAAAGAGGAGCTACCAACTGTTATCGCACATCGATAGAGGTCAACTTTTCTGCATCGTGTATGAACCTCGCTTGTAGTATTTATCCACGAATACGGTGGCGCATAATTTTTTGAGATTCGATAAATTCGAGGCATTTTTGTTTATTGATGTCAGATTGCTTTTATGATATCGGTAACATGGGTTTTCCTGAAACAACGTAGAAAACAAAGCCAAGAGAACTCAAGCATCGATCTTTGCCATTATAAACGGCACGGCTGCGATCAACGAAAGCGTGTAATACCGCGTCGTGAAACCATTCGAAAACGTGTACCATTTCTCGGCCGCCGTCAGGAACACGTTGTCATCGGTCCAACGAACCTCGTTGAGATTAAGTGCGTTACTGATGGACAAAACTACCGGCGGCTGTTTCCGGAAGTCATACATGGATGGCAAAGGAGGTTCGGAGAAGCCGCCGACGGAGTCCTCTGCCTCTGGCAAAGACGCCCCCTTCACCGCAGGAAGCTCACTGGTCTACGAACTGGGAGGCGTTTCTGTACTTTCCCTATAAGGCTGCTGTTGGGGCGAAACAAAGATTGCCGTCGTCTTGTAGATGTCGTATAGACAGAAGTTCAATACCGACGCCGTGAAGGCCTGCCCATCAATCGGAAAATTCGCGTCGGCCCCGTCGATTACGCGATAGTAGAAGTACTCTTTCTGGTCGCCGATCGATTGGTCCCGATCGAACAGCGACTCGAGATACTCCAACTGCTCGGCCTCGTCGGGATGATACGTGGGCATCAAGAAATGCGGCGTCAGTATCACTTGGCCCACAAATCGCGTATTGAATGCCCAGTAATAGAGTGCACGGGCTCCCAGAGAGAAGTAAGCGATCACCCTGTCAACGTCAATTTCCGTGGAAATCGTCTCCACCTCCTGGCCAGAAGGTAAGCTAGCACGCACAGGCTCAGGGCTTTTCGTCGCCAGTGCATGAAGCGAAGACGGCACTAGACCCTCGTTCACGAGCGCATCCAACTCCTTCATAACGGCAAGCCCTTCCAGACCATCGAGCCTGCGCCGTACTTCCTCGACTTTCGCTCCATCCGGGTCGTCATTTTCCAGCCGGTCCAGCGAGCGCCCGAGCGAACGCTCGAGCGCTCGTCTTGAAGTATCTCGCACGGGCGAGACATGCCCGACACCGTGCGCACGAATGTCGTTCATAAGCATTGTCCGGATGTACTCGTCGTCTTTCGACTTGTCCTGGTTATGCTTTTTGCATGCCGGGACTTCGATCAACCCGGTACGACAGCCGACAGGGAAAAACGACTCGGGAGGAAAGTGCTCCGGTCCGACAGCGGGCTCGCCGCAGCAGTAGCAAGTGTCGCCGAGTTGCATTTCAATCCTCTTCAAGATCGATAGATGTTATGCCGAGCCTCCGCAACGACCGGGTACTGGGCATGGAGGGAGCGCTCGTGATGGTAGCAAACGAGACAGGCAAAAATCCAGAGAAGGAAAGGCGGGATGCGCCGACCGATGGCGGTCGCGAGTCGAAAGTCTCGCGGTCATTCGGCACACTGGTCTAAGCCGAAGAACGGCGCCCGCTTCGGCTCGCCACCGTATCGGGTCGACACCACGGCAAAGTGGCGGCTCCGCTGTGAAATTCGATCGGCCGCTCCGTATGAAGCACTACCCCCACCATCGTTGCCGAGCTCGAACCTTTAGGTGTCCGCAGCCGTCCCTGTCGCACGTGCTATCGCCTAAAGTTTCGGATATGCCCGCCGCTAACCTCTAAAACTGATTCCCAAAAAACCCACATGAAACGCATAAACGTCTACCCGAAATTTGCTCGGAACATGCTGGCGGTGCTGTTTATTCTATTTGCGGCGTCCACGGCGGTTCTGATAGCGCAACAGAAATTTTCGCTTCCACCCAACACTGCTGCTTCCTTTGCCGCTACCGTATTCGGGTTTCTGGCGCTTCCCCTGATGTCGACCACGCAGTACCTTTTGAACATCAACGACGTGGAAGCCGGCAATCGTTCGTTTCGAGAAGCCGAGAACCTGCGTGAACTCGTCGCGCCGCTGCTGATCGATCTAGACTACGACGTGACGATCGGGCAGTACCCCTCCAGCGACCTTAATGCGTTTGCGATTTCCTCCATATTCGGGAAAAAGGCCCTAATCGGCTTCTCCACGCAACTGGTAGACAAGGCATCGCGAGAACAGCTGCTTGCGATCGCAGCACACGAGGTCGCGCATCTCCGGCACGGCGACACGAGAAATAAGGCATATATCCTTGCATTCAATCACGCGTTGAAGGTATATCCGTGGCTATTTGCCGAGCTAACGCGGCGAAGCGTCCGGAAGGCGGCGATTCCTATCGGGCTCATCGTGTTCGTCGGCTTCGTCGCCATCGCTCTGCTCAGCGGATCGACCGAGGCCTTCGGTTTCCTCGGGTCGCTCACGCGAGGTCTTGCGCCTATCGCCTGGAGGGCGGGGCTATGCGTCGTGGCTTTTATCGCGCTTGATTACGTCCTGCACCGGGTCTTCTGCAGCTATAGCCGCGAGAGGGAGTTCGCCGCCGACGCACGCGCGGCCGAGATGACCTCGCCCGAGGCAATGGTCTCCGCGCTGAACCTGCTCACCGACCCCGGCACGGCGGTCAGCGTCTTCGATACGCACCCACCGATGGGCGAACGAAAGCGCCGCTTGCGGATGATCTCGTCCGGGGTACACGATCGCGAACGCGGGAGCGACCCTGGTTCGTCAGCGTGAGCGGTATGCGTCGGCGTTCGCGACTCGCGCCTGCCCATTCCCGTAGCCGATTGACGCTGAGTCGCCGTCGGTCGAACCCTCACCAGGCCGGACGATAAACGGATGACAGATGCGTGCAGGACGGTGAGCCAATGAAGGGCGTACGCACGGCCACGCGGGCTTCGACTGACGCACGTGGCGCGCGCCGCCGGCCCATAGCCCGACTGCCTTGGGGAACTTTGAGTCAGTCGGCCATGACTTTTGGCATCTTCGGCGACATCACGGCTTCGTCGGGGAACAGTGCACCGAAGTACACGGCGCATGCGGAGACGATGAGTCGATTCATGTCCCGCAACCCGCCCGCCCTGCCATCGCGCAGGAAGTCGATGAAGATCGGGCCTTCGACGCGACGCTCGTTTGCGGTCAGAGCAGGAAAAACGGACGTGTCGCCCCTAATCTGGTCGATTACGACCTGATCGTGTTTGCCCGGTTCGACGTCAAACTTTATCGTACAACGTACCGGCAAAGACCGGTATGAGTTGTCCGACACTCGTTGTTTGACAGGCTTCATTTTCTCGAAAATCCTGTATCCGGCTTCACCGACGGAATTGCAAAAATCGATAAACGATCGAATCTTGTTATCGTCCTCGCAAAGGAGCTCGAACCGTCTCGTATGAATGGCCACCGCCTTGGCAAGGCTGCCATGGAGTTCCCGGATATTTCCCTTGACGTCGAAGACGGTCGTCTGCGGCGCATCCGGGTCCTGATCGATCCAGTCTGCGAGTTTGTCCAACAGGGAAATAATGACGGACACGTCGCTCTCCGTCATCATTTTTGCCATGATTTCGTACTCAGCCGCATTTTCCTCGAGCGTCATGCGAATTAGATTCTTCAGAAAAAACACCGCATCGGGAATAAACTCATGCTCGTTTGGTATCGGAATGATCCATTTTCTGTCGATACGCGTGCGCTTAAGCTCATAAAACGGAATGTTGAATCTTAAACGGTCCATGTCCCGAAGTTCGATCAGCTCTTTTTCGATGATCTGGAGAACCGACTCGCCCGTCTTCTTCCGGAAGGTATCCGTGTAGGTGGTGCCGGCCTGGATTTTGAAAACATCCTTCTTCTCGTCACGTCGGAGTGCGCTCCGAATCTCCGCCGCGGATAGCAGGTAGCGAATGTTATCGTCGCTGCCGCCCATGTGGATCAGGACGAAAAAGCCGCGACGCGGTTGTCCGTCTTCGTCGAGCACATATTTCGCCGGAATCTCATGCGACGTGTTGCGGTCCTGGCAATACTTGCTCTGCACCGTACAAAGCCTCGGCGGGAGGGGATCGCTGAAGGTCTCGGTCTCGTCCTGGAGCTGGACCAGAAAATCTGCGCCGTGAATGTCGACCTGCCTTTTCAGCACCCAGAACCTCTCGCTCAACAAGCCAGAGGTGCGCTCCTGGCCGGTGATTCCGTTTTGTTGGATCTTGTCAGTCTTCCTGCTCATATCGTCGTTCCCCGTAACGCCACGCCGCCATTGTAAGTTGGATCGCCAACGTGCCCGCTCCGGCGCCGGGCAACGGATGGCCTGCCGCGGCACTTGCGATAAAGCAGAGGATTTCTAGCTAAGCGCACACGGCGCAACAGGCCTGCATTGGCACGACGTGCGGGCCGTTTGTGCTTCGCTGAGAATTCTTTGAGCTGAACCGCTCCGCTGACGGTTGCAGTTAAAGGCGCTTCATCTCGCCTAGCATCTTCAGGCGGCTGGGTTCGGTGCAGCGGACTGAGAACCTTATCTTGACGCAGAACGCATGCTGGATGCGGTGGCCAGAAACGCAAACAAAAACGTTTGGCTCATCGAAGCAGAGGGGCTTGGTATCCGGGTCAACTTCGAGTACGTCGCCAGCCAGCCACCCATGTGCCGCCGCCGCTGCGTCAAGGTTTTCTCCCATGTATAAATGCCTGATTGCCCGTTAATCCGGAACCATGAGTGGCAGCGGAATAGCCGCCATACTCGTGCGGTCAGCGCGGGTTTTTGGGTTCAATTTGACCATCTTCGATTGCGGTACTGCACCGGGGTCGGCGCCGTAGCGAACCGCGATCCAACGGAAGAAATATTGCTTCGTGTCGCCCCGGAGGGAAATCAGGTACCCGCGTTTCCCAGCACGGACGGCGTGCTTTGCGTTCGTGACTCTCGCTTCCCGATGCGCGTGGTAGGTCAGTACGCCCCTGCGCGGCCCGAGCTTCTGGCATTGCTCGATAAGGTGCACCACAAACCGATTCAACAGGTATGCCTTGCCAAAATACCGCTCGCGCATAACGTGATGGACTTCCCCTTCACCCTCGCGCAGTTGTCGCCGCACGGCCTCGCATACAAACGCGTCCCCTGCGAGATCCGCCGCAACCAACTGGCACTGCGTATCGATATCCTCGAAGCTGCCGCTTCCCGACCAAGTGGTTACGAGCCGGCTCTGCCGCTCGAGCGCTTCGAGGTGAGGCGCCCACCGATCTATCGATTTTGCAACGGCTGCGTCCAGCCTCAAATCGCGTATCAGTTGAAGCGGATGATCGTGCTTCGTCAGAAGACGCAGGACGTCCTGCAGAGCGCCATCGCCGCCACCGAAGACGCTGGAATTGGCGTGACGAGTCGCGTCCAACTTCAGGTCATCATTGGCCCAGAAGGATTCTCCGCTGACGAGCGGAAAGTCGGGAAGTGCTACACGCTCATCTCCCATTCCCGCGGCGAGCACGATGTAGTCTGGGCGGAATGACGCTCCGCCATATGCGCGTTTCCCCCGGTGATCAAGGCAGCCGCTGGGAAGCACATACTCCGGACCTGGCGGCGCGCCTGCGACGGTTTCCGTACCATGGTACGCAACGAACGCGCGCACGTATGCTTCCACCTCCTCAGATACGACGCCAAAATAGAAGCGTGCCGTCCCTGGCAAAAACGGATGCGCTACCAGCCAGTCCTCCAAATTCATCGCGAACTGGGCTGCTGGTATCGGATTAGCTGCCGTCCATTTCGGCGTAGCGTCGGACGGCTGACCCAGCACGTGCGACGGCGGATAGCTTTGGCAGTCGTGACCGAGTTCCGGCCATTCGTACATGAACGGTCCGACAAAACGGCTCGTCACGCCGCCCTGAAGACTGAACGGCTTCTTCTGGCTGTCGACGAGCACGACATCCATATCGAGTTCGCACGCCATTGTGGCGGCGGAAACGCCGCCCACTCCGCCGCCGACGATCAAGACGCGATTGCACGCCGGATCGTTTTCTCTCAGATCGCGCATGAGCAACTGTGCGCGCACGATCTGATCACGCATGCTGGCATCCACGACGCCCGTCGAGAGATCGAACGTCCTCGCCGCGCACTTGTGCGCCAGCAGCGCGAGTCCATTGGTTCGCGTCGTCACGAGCGGCCTCCGATACGAGCGAGCAGGCGATTGAAATCGTCGGCCATGGACGAGAACAGCGAAGGATGCGACAGCACCTCGCGATACCCGGCGCCCGCTCCGTCCCCACCGCCGCCGTCGGCGGACCCCGGTGGCACATCTGGCGGTCGATTACCCGGCGGCCGCTGCTGGGGTTCGTCGGCAGGCGCATCGTCGCCCGGTGCTGGGCGCGCGAGGTCGAATTTTGGCTCGATCGGGTGGAGCAACTTATAGCTGCCAGCGCCGCTCGCCCTTACGGCTCCCGTAGATTCAAGCGTTCGCAGTACGGCGCCGACGAGCGGCTCCCAACGATCCGGAAGTGGCGCCCAGTGCTCCGGGTGCCGGGTATGGGCGCCTCTGATCTCGTGGATCGTGAATTCAGTCGATCCCTCGGCGTAAAGCTGCCGGATGGCTTCGACGATCTGCTGCTCTCTGGACATCTTTGGTCTCGAAAAATATTCAGTTTTCTTGTACTCTCACGCCGACCGCGGTACCGAGTAAACAAATGCGGCGCCTGGCATACCGCACGACGTTAATCTTCGTCCAAAGACCGGTCCGGTAACCAGCGCAATGCGGCGCCCTCGCGGGATGAGGACACGTAAACACAGTGACTTATTGATTCTTGCTCTGAGAAACACAGACACGCTTTGATAAGGGCAGTTGTTTCAACTTTGCTTTAGCCGCTTTTTCGTCGGATCAAGGTCATCGGCGACGTCCCCTGCCCAAGCCCGCCACGTTACGTAGTCGCTGCTTTTGGTGTCGGAATTCAGAGTTCTGCCGTCTAACATCGCCAGGTATTTCCGCAAGAGCATTGCGGTCTCCCAGTCTCTCGCCTCAACTACGAAAGCATCACGGCGTTCTTGTTCTTGCTTTCGGCGGGACTCCGCTTCCTTCCGAATTTTTTCCTCTTCTCGTCGCCGTTCAGCGGCTTCTGCATATTCAAGGTCTCTCTTTGCCCATTCGGCGACGCGCGCTACCGAGGTCGCATGCTTCGCATCGATCACTTGATTTATCTTATCCATTTGCTGTTCCAGCGGACTTCCAGGCTTGTCCGCAACAGCAATCTCAGCGCCCCCTTGTGGATCGAAATATATTTTCAGTAAGCCTGTGGCGGTCAACGTTTTGACTTGTTCTATCTTTTTGTCCCAGCTTCTTGTCTTTTGGCGGAATCCTGAAGTCAGTTTCTCGGTAACACGAACCTCTACGCGAGCTCCGCCTTTCGTCAACGCAATTCGCGCATCCTGATCCGTGAAGCTTACAGAATAGCCCCGCTGTTGCGATGAGTGGCAAACAAGGTCAAGAACGGCAAGTCCGCGCTCGTAGCTGCTGAGCGACAATCGCGTTGGTGATTTGCGGTGAGTCGCGGCAAGAACCTGACCCTCATCGCAAAAATATTCCCAGCGTCCATACGCCCTGTCCGGATATGGATATTGCCTTCCGGGATGAGCGACCTCCCAGTCGTAGCGTTTTTTTGCAGGGCAGCCTGCTCGACTGAGGCTAGCAACTTGTCACGTATTTTCTTTACGACAGGATGCCACTTTCTTTGAGAGTCTTGCTTCGGAGGGGCTTTCGGCGAATCCGCGGTTTCCTCTGTCGAGCTCTGCGACGTTGATACGATGAGGCGTTCGATCGAGGGCTGGCGTTTTCTGCGAGGGCGGCCAATCTTCGAAGTCGTCCCTACCGGCTCACTGACGATTTGGAGTGGAGGTAAGGGCGGCTTTTCGGGAGGATATCCGTGACGAAGCCGTGACCAATATCCAGCTCGAGGGCACGGGATCTGAAGCTCAACGCATTGCTTCTTTATGTCCGGGCCGGTGACGCCGTATTTAACCCCCAATTGAGTCATCGGAGTGGACCACACTTCGTTGTAAAGCGTATCGCGGTCAATTTGCGGAAGCTTCGCTAAAGTTCCCATAAACGTCTCTTGCCTCTACCTTGCGATAAGTTGTTCACCCGTTGCCCGCAACATGCTATCGATGCGCCGCAGTGAATGAGGGGCGCCCCGGGGGAAAAGCCTTAACAGCTTTACGTTTGATTTGTCTACCACACGAACGTCCATTGCTGCCGTATGATTGTTTCTCGCTCATTCTCGGGAGCGACGGACCGCCGGATATGATCCCGAGCGCTCTAGACGTCCTGGCAATTCAAGGGTCTTCACTGGGTGATCGCGTGCTGAAATGGATACTCACGATCAATGCGGAACGACGAAAAGGTGGAGTGAACGAGACGAAACACCAGTCCAATCGTGCTGACGCGGCGAGTATCAACAATTTTTGGAACTCTGCGTCGCTTAGAGCCACCACGCCCTGCAGCTGCGGCTTGATCGAAATAAATGAACCGACGCTTGGTACGTCGGACCTGCCTATGCTCGGATTTTTCTCAGTATCAATCTGAATCATGAATCTCGTGACTTCACCGACCGGCTCCGTGAAGTCACCGACAAGATGAATTGATGTACGGCTTTCCCGACACGGGGGAAGGCCCCGAGGCCGATCTGCGCGCACCCAAAGACCCGCGTGCCAACTCGTGATTCTTCCATAGCGGCTGACCAAGTCGTTCCGGCGACCTCTACCTTTTAACTCACGCATTGGGTTATCTCCCGCGTTTCAGACGTCGATCTTCCAGCCGCAACAACATCAGTCATCGCGATCTCGCAGATAACCTAAATCTTCACATTCAGCGATCTTTGACCGGAGGACAGAAGCCAGCGTTTCGCGTTACGAACTCTAAAATACGTTGTGCTAGAATAATTTGCACGTGTGGGGGGGTAGCTCAGCTGGGAGAGCGTCGCGTTCGCAATGCGAAGGTCGGGAGTTCGATCCTCCTCCTCTCCACCAAATTCAAGTCTGAATAAGTATAGTGAAGGCCGGAAGCCCTTGTCACACAAGGATTCTGGCCTTTTTTGCGTCCAACGTCGTCCAACGACATCCGGTGGCAATTCGGCCCAAGTGGGGGCAGCATAGGGGCACAGGCACGCTGCCCCCACAAACGGATGCCCCCAGATGTCACTCACTGACCTTGCCGTCAAAAACGCCAAGCCCATCGGTAAGACCCAGCGTTTCTGGGACGCCGGCGGGCTGTATCTCGAAGTCTCACCTGCTGGCTCAAAACTGTGGCGCTTCAAGTATCGGTACGACCGGCGAGAGAAGCGTCTGTCGTTCGGCAAGTATCCGGATGTGACCTTGAAGGATGCTCGTGCGAAGCGTGACGACGCGCGGCGGCTCCTGGCTGACGACGTCGACCCTGGCGAACACAAGAAAGCTGTCAAGGCCGCGCGGCTGGAGAAAGCGGCCAACAATTTCGAGGCGGTCGCCCGGGAGTGGTTCGAGCGCATGATGGCCGACAAGGCTGAGTCCCATCGCGTCAAGGTTATCGCGCGGCTGGAGAATGACATCTTCCCGTGGCTGGGCAAGCGGCCCGTCTCGGACATCACGGCGCCTGAAATTCTGGCGTGCCTGCGGCGCATCGAAGCCCGAGGCGCGCGTGATACGGCGCACCGGGCGCTGCAGAACTGCTCAGCGGTCCTCCGGTACGCGGTGGCCGTCGGCAAGGCTCATGGCAACCCCGCCGACCATCTCAGAGGCGCCTTGCCGCCGGCGAGACCCGGCCACTTTGCAGCCGTCACGGAACCCGAGAAAATCGGCCCGCTACTGCGCAAGATGGATGACGTGAACGCCACCTTTCCTGTGCGGTGTGCACTCAGGCTCGCCCCGTATCTGTTTTGCAGACCTATCGAACTGCGAACCATGCGGTGGACCGAGGTCCATCTCGACGCAGCAGAATGGCGCTACATCGTCGGCAAGACCCAGACGCCCCATCTGGTCCCGCTCGCGACGCAGGCGGTCGCCATCCTGCGTGAACTGCAACCCATGACGGGACGATGGGACTATGTGTTTCCGGGCAGGGACGACAAGAAACAGCCTCTGTCAGGCAACACGGTGAATGTTGCGTTGAAGCGCGCGGGCATCAGCACCCGTGAAGAACAGACGGGGCATGGCTTCAGGGCCATGGCCCGCACCATCCTGCACGAACGGCTCGGCATCCGGCCAGAAATCATTGAGCACCAGCTCGCGCACAGCGTACCCGACCCGTTGGGTACGGCGTACAACCGGACAAAATTTTTGGATGAGCGGAGAAAAATGATGCAGGAATGGGCGGACTATTTGGACAAGTTGCGCGAGAACTAGAATTTATGGGCAATTAATGCTCAAAAAGCGCTTGACGACGTGTTTAAAGGCGCGCGATACTTCGTCCGTCGTCGATGCACGACAGCTGCTGGCAAGCCCTGCTCCGGCAGTTTCGAGGAAACTAATGAGGCAGTATCTCCACGCTCATGTGTGGATTGAGGACATATCTCCTGGGGCTTTATCGTGGAGATGGTCACATGCAGAACCTGCATGACTTGGCTTTTTGCCAGCCCAATGCGGCTGGACGTATTGTTGTTCAAAATTCGATTGGGACTGAGGGCCGCGCTCGCAGTCCGCTCACGGACGTCGCAGTCAAAAATGCGAAGCCGCGTGACAAGTCCTATCGCCTGTACGATACCGGCGGCCTCTATCTCGAGCTGTTTCCCAATGGCTCGAAGCTGTGGCGCTGGAAGTATCGCTTCGAAGGAAGGGAAAAGCGGCTCGCGCTTGGAAAATATCCGGAAGCCGGGCTGAAGGATGCGCGTGCTGCGCGGGACAACGCACGCCAGTTGCTAAGGAAGGGCGTCGACCCCAGTGCAAACAAACAGGTGCTTGAAGCAGCGAAGCAAACCGAGGCGGCCAGCACCTTTGAGGCCGTTGCCAACGACTGGTACGAACGGATGATGTCGGAAAAGGCCGAGTCGCACCGCGTCAAGGTCAAGGCCCGACTGGAAAATGACATCTTTCCGTGGCTGGGCCAGAGGCCGATTACGGACATCACGGCACCCGACATCCTGGCGTGCCTCCGGCGAATCGCGGACCGTGGCGCACGCGACACGGCCCATCGTGCGTTGCAGAATTGCTCCGCGGTCTTCCGCTATGCAGTGGCTGAAGGCAAGGCTAGGGACAATCCGGCCACCCACCTGAAAGGGGCACTAACGCCCGCGAAGCCGGGCCACTTTGCTGCCATCACGGAGCCGGGAGAGGTGGGCCCGCTGCTGCGCAGGATGGAGGCGGTCAGCGCGACAGCTCCGGTCAAATGTGCGCTTAGACTCGCTCCATATCTGTTCTGCAGGCCGGGGGAGCTGCGGACGATGCGGTGGGACGAGGTGCATCTCGACGCAGCCCAATGGCGTTTCATGGCGAGCAAAAACGGTCCGGCTCATATTGTCCCGCTTCCGGCGCAGGCGGTTGCCCTCCTGCGCGAGCTGTATCCGTTGACGGGGCGGGGAGAATTTGTCTTTCCCGGGAGGGATGACAAAACGAAGTCGATGTCGAATGCGACCGTGAACAGGGCGCTGCAGCGCGCCGGGATAAGTACCCGTGAAGAGCAGACCGGACACGGATTCCGGGCCATGGCGCGCACCATCCTGCATGAAGGGCTGCGTTTCGCGCCGGAGGTTATTGAGCACCAGCTGGCTCACCGTGTTCCTGATGTACTGGGGCGCGCCTATAACCGGACACGGTTTCTGGACGACCGGAAAAAGATGATGCAGCAATGGGCGGACTATCTGGACCGGCTGCGCGACGGCGTTGAGCCGGGTGCGGCGGCTGAACCCAGGTTGCTCATCGGCCCCCGTGAGGGTAGATAGCACTGCGCGTGTCCGCATTGGATGACCGCTGCCCGCAAGCCCGACTCCGGCAGCATTGAGGAAATAAATGATGCAGCGGCTCCACGATAACGATTCGTGGATTGAGGAAATACCTCCAGGGCGATTAATTGGAGATTTTTCCATGCAAAATCAGCATGACTCACTATTGCGCCTCCCTGAAGTGCTGGCGCTCATTCCGGTTTCGCGTGCTACGTGGTATGCGGGAATGAAAGAAGGCCGCTATCCCGCGCCGGTTTCACTTGGTCCCCGGTGCGTTGCGTGGAGGGCCAGTGAAATTCAGCAAATCGTCAGTCGAGGTGCATCGGACACGTCTTGTGCCAATTAGCGTGCTTGTCGGTCGCGACCGATTACGTGAGAGACCCCTCGGATAGTCAAGAATTTCTGGGGGGCTCGAATCGTTGAGCTGGCTTTGCGCAAAGCGCGTATTAGTTATTCGCGCCTGCATGAATGGAACTCTTCCAGCGGGGAATACTTGATTGTGTGCGCAGCGTTTTCGTCAGCTGTCACGCGGAGTCTGGCGAGAGGGATTTGCCTATGCGCAGTCTGTCGCGCCGTCCGCTTGTGAGCTGGAGCGTGGGGCCACGAAGAATGTGATTTCCTGCAGCTTGGTCGGGCTGCGGCTTAGCGCACGGCTGAATGCGAGAAGGGCCGGTGTTGGCAGGTCGTACCGAAACCACACCCGAGTGAAACGTCAAGGATTCCGTAGCCCTCACACAAGGCATGCGGAATCGTTACATCAAGATGCCTCCTGGACCGCCAGACTCGTCGGAATCATATCGCTGCAGACACGCTGAATGCAGTAACTAATCGCCTCATACCGCTCAGACGGCTCCTGAGCATCGCGTGCAAAAGGCTCGGAGCCAAAGCCATTCTTGCTCAACCCGGCGCGGCCTATTGCTGATGAGCGGCGCCACGAATTTTACGCGCATGCTCGCGCCGTCTGCATGACAATCATCCTTCCTTCCACGCTCTATACCGAGGTGCAGGAGACGTTCCTGCTTCAAGGAAATACGGAGGGCGAGGTGCAAATTACGGAGATGATTTTCTGTCCGGCAACGGGCAAGCGAGGCGTTGTGCCGGAAGTGGCAGCAGCGTGGCGCGACTACCATCGGCATACGGTCTGGTCCTTCAATCCGTGGACTGGCGCAAATCGAACTCTTCCCGACATTCAAGAAGACCCGTATGGGAGGCTTCTATTGCCGCCGGGCGAAAAACTTACGAAAGAGTTTGAAGCACACACGCTCCTGTACCTACGGGCAGCTGGAGCAATCAGTCAGTTTAAACGGGCAGGCTGGACTGCGAAGTTCGACGCCGTGCCGTTGATTGTTGAACTCAGAAATGCAGAGCACACACTCACATTCAGGCTGACAGAAACGAGGGACGAAGAGCGTTTCTATCAGCTGTTGCGACTCGAAGCGTGGCGACTTGCATCGGAGTAGAACTCGCCCGCCGACGTGCGGGCTTTTTTTTGACGAAACATGTGAAACCTTCCAGGGCAGTTGACCACGCCCTTGGGGGCAGTCCGGTCCCCCAGCACGACAAGCGCGCAGCCCTAGACGCTTGCTGGCAGGCCGTTCGTGCAGGGCTGGACGCCGCCATAAGCCTCCATCACGGGCACTGCAGATTCCAGCATCGGAAACTTTGCGATGAATAGGACGGGTCCACCATCCTTATTGCCCACGGCTCACCGTTACAGGCCCACTTTCGCAATCCGACACGGATGAGGTGACGCTCATGCGCTCGAATGGTGGTATGCGGAACGCTGCTGTTTCTGCGAACGTAGAGGTCCATGTGGCACGCTTCTTCCACGGTGACCGAGCGAGTCAGCTTCGCGTCGAGTACCGCTTTGAGTTGGCTACGAACCGACTCCGGCACTGCTGGTGGCGCAGCGCGGCGAGGCAGTCCGTCAGTGTATGGCTGCACGCCACCATGCACCAGCATGACGGTATCGCGGCCTCAAGTTCAGGAAATCGAGCCCGAAAAAGGCTCGGCTCGTTGATAAAGATTGCGCGCGGCAGGTCGTCCCCTTCCATTGCTGTGTCGAGGCCTGCCTTACGAAGCGCCCGAACGTCATTCAGAAACATTTCAGCGCGAGGCGGTAGCGGTTGGTCACGGTAAACGTCGTGCAGGTGACACGCTTCTTCGATTGTGCAGTCAGGAGCCAGCTTCGCATTAAGCACTGCTTTGAGTAGTCTGCGCACAACCAGATGTCTTTGCGCCGCTGAAGCGAATGACGCGGGGGAGCCTACTACGGGAAGGTGTTCATGCGTTAATTAAGATAAAAGGTTCGACACTAATGCCGGTGCTTGATTTGAAACGACAAGTCAAAGATGATTGGTTTTGAATTCAACATTTTATGTTCTCTTAAAGCAGGAGTCGTATTGATGAATCACGTAGCCTGTGTTGCAAGGGGATGTCTGACGCGCACTGGTTAATGCAGCGACGTGGTACGGGCGACGATGAACTTCCGCTCAGCGACCTGGTGCAGCGTTTGAGCAAATTGGCGAAGGAACTCGGCACTTAAAATGAGTATGAGTAAGAGGCGTACAACTCGCTAGGGCTTTTCACGCAGGCATTTCGTGAATGCCACGCTGCTGGACGCAGTCTAGAGAATTGGATGAGATGGTGACCAAGCTGGACATCGAGTTCTACCAGGATGGGCGGGATGCGCTGTTGAAAGCGATGACGGATTGATAGCGAAATCCAGTTGGCTCATGTCGCGGACTCCTATTCGTCCACTCGCTTTGGCGACCACGCGGTTCGCTCCATCGCGTCAATGCCAGAGACCTACAATTTGGGTAACCCGTCCGTAGAGTATCCGCGTGGGTTGCGTACATGATTACAGCACCTTGCCGCGACGCGTAGGCATGCGCGAAGCGGCGGGATGTGCAATCGACGAAGGCAATTCGTAGCCCGACCGCACCATACCTCTCCCAATTTTGTGTGAAGGACGCTTCATTGACGGGCCATGCCCGGAAGTGGAGCAACCGAAAGTGAAGGATTGGTCGCGGTTACCGTCGGACTGTGGCCGATGGGGTAAGGTCGAAGTCAACTTCGTTTTCCGGGGCGCCGTACTGCCGCCGGCGCCGCTGCAGCTTACCGCTGTAGCCCAAGACATGTTGTCGGCCAACATCAAGGTGCCGGTACTGGCGACGCCGGAACTCTACGGCAGCAAGCTCGTAGTTGCTTTGGACCGGCAGCATCCTCGGGATTTGTTCGACGTGCAGTTGATGTTTGCGCGATTCGGGTTGCCCGCCGAGTTTTTGGACTGCTTTGTCGTGTACCTCGCCGGCCATGACCGGCCCGTGCACGAGGTTCTCTTTCCCAACGAGCAGGACATCGACGTCATCTCCGAGACAGAATTCATCGGGATGACAACACGCCCGTCACGCTCGACGAACTCAAAGCAACGCGTCGGCGATTGATGGCGGAATTGCCGAAGGCCTTGTCGGACCGGCAGCGAGGCTTTCTGCTCTCGCTTGTGCAGGCCGAGCCGGACGGAGTCTGCTGCCATTCGCGCACGTTCAACACCTTCCGGCCGTACGGTGGAAGCTGATAAATCTGGCGAAGCTGCGGAAGAACGTGGCCAAAGTTCAAGCAGCAGCACGATGCGCTGCTCGAACGTCTTGGCCGTTGACTGTTCTGCCGCATTACGAGACGCCGCGCCCGCCATCCTCTCGGATTCCCGGTAAGCATCTGTGCTGTCGCCTACTGAGATTCCGTGCTGGATTCTTGCCCGGCGTCTTGCGAGCTTCTATTTGTGGCGTCAGCAGGCAAGCAGATAGCACGGAATGTGTAGGGTGCCTGGCTGTTCCGACGTTAGAGATAGTCATGTAGCCCACATGGGCTCTCCGACCTCTCACCCGTACACCACAGCTGACTATCCTGCGACACTGATTTTTGCCGTCGGCCGGCGCTATACGTTGGTAGGAACATTGCACAAATCACTCACGTAGGAAGCCATGGGCAAAAAAAACAATCCTCCTTGTTACACCGAATCCGCTCCACAGCAACACGAAGACACCGAGCTCACGGATGCAATCGAAGCGTACCTCAGTGCTTACGATGAGCAGTCTGCACAAGAAACTACAACCCGGCATGCGCCGGAAAACCATCCGCGCGCACGTTAGCGAACCGGGGGTGGCGCAAGCAGGACATGCACTACAAAAATCGGGCGGGCGCCTGGGCCCAGCGTGGTATGCCTCAGCTATATGACCCGATTGCTCGACATGATGAGCTGAAGGCTCTCGAGGCTGCAAATGGGGGGTATCAGCGAAAGAAAAAGCAATGACGAGCGCGGCGAACTCGAATCGACGCTGCTAGCCTTCGGGGGCGTTGGCCTCCTCCATGTCGTGGGACGAACACGGCGAACTGAGTGACTATTTCAAAATTAGAAAGCTAAAAGTTAAATGACGACAATTGCAGGCAACCACTTTGAGCTAAATACGTATGCCGAGGCTCAACTCCAAGCACTCGAAGAGCCGAGCTTAAAAACCGATGCTGGGGTTCAGGCTGTGATAACTACCCTCTTGGCCTATCCTGGGCAGACGATTCAAGACCTGTCTGATGTAACCGGATTCCATGAAGAGCGTGTGCGAAAGTATTTGGATGCCCTAGGAGATTTTGTAGAGTCTGATGGGGCTGGTTGGTCAGTTTCTGCTCGAGGAAAATCTGGCATTGAGTATGCCCTGGCAGTTGGAACTGGGCGAGCGAAAGCCGGAGGGTCTTTCAGCATAACTGCGCTAACTGCGGTTGAAGCGAAACGCTGGACCGAGGTGAAACGCATCGTAATGGATACCTCACCGTCGCGCCCAGGCGAAAAGACACTTCGGACGCAATATGAGCATTGGCTTCATTTTGCAGATGGCAATCCACCCAAGACTTTGGCAGAGGCAACCGCCCAGTATTTCACCCCAAAACCCGGCGAAGCAGATGCATCTGTGACCTTTGGGAATCAGCCATACATGGGCCTAACAATACATCGACCTGGGACAATTCCCACGGTAGATTTCGGCACTCTAATCCAGCGCTTCCAAGTAACGGACGACGATAGCCTAATCGATTCCGATGGCCTTCTTATACAGAAAGCTCTGGGATTGGGGCTTTCGTTTTGGTAAAAGTGCGCAAGGTACCATGGAGATTGATGCACGGACAGACTAACAGTCCCCTACATCTGAGTTCGCGCGCTCGAGTTTTTGGCGCGAGTATGGGTGGGACTCACGCATCATCAGCGCGCGTTGGTCGACATCCATCGTGGCGCTGTCGAATAGGTGGCTGAGACGCGGTCGATTCACCGCGCGTGCTTTCGGCTTGGGCTCGGATGCTGCGCAGAGAAGCGTGCATGCGCTTGGCGAGGGGGCTTGACAGTTCTACCCCTGTTTGCGTCATACTTCGCACTGAGTGGAAGCAGGCTAGTGCGGGTCGTTTGTGTAACGATAGACGGCTCCAGATTTCCTTCCGCCGGGTACCGGATGGTCCGGGATTCCAGCGGTCGCGAAGGATATATCTACGGCAAGGCGCTTGGCAAGCGCAATCCTGACCGCGAAGCGCGAGTTGGGCACTGCAGTGGATGTCAACTACTCGAGTTCGCTCCGGATTGGCCGGAGCGTATTCGAATATCCATTTCGCGAGGAGATTAACGCCATGCCCACATTCGAACGCCTGTCATCCGCCGCAATGTCACCTGTTCTTGCGACGTTGGATGCCGCAAAAGCTTTTATTGTCTCGCCTTTTCGCAGGAGCATCTGGAAGAGGACCGACAACTATCTGTTTTCGACGTGTTCCGCAGAGGACCTCGAAGGCGTCTCGCGTGTATATGATGTAATCTCGGCCAAGCTTCGCATTCCGTTCCCTTCGGCGGCGGTCTGTAAAGAGCTCTTGGCGCAAATAGCTGCTTTGCCAGACAACCCAGCATCGCTTGCGCCAGAAGAGCTGGGCAAAGCTCTCGAGAAATACTTACGGGCGACCAAGAAAATGCGAGGCGTCGGCATCCCCGTGGCAATCTGCATGTTGGCTGTCGAGAAGCAAGGCGCCTACGCGCCGATGGATGATAAGGACGCAGCAGGGTTGCTCCGCCTCGAAGAAATCTCTGAAGAACAGGCGCAAAGTCTGACTGGCTACGGTGTCAAAGCTTTTGTCCACGCTTACGTGTACTCCGTGTTGCCGGCTTGGCAAGAACAGCTCAAGGAACGTACCCCGGACCAGGCTGACGCATTCTGGGGTTCGCAGGCTAGCTCCTGACGAGAATTCGTAGAATCGCCGTATAGAGCGATGTCACCGCACGTATAATCTATACGTAATGTGAAAACTTCCTATGGGAACGCATCGCCGCCAGGCTCGCACGGTTGCCGGCGTTCCAGCAGCCGCAAACCTACCTGCAGAAATCCATCAATCGGTCCGCAATCCGCATTTTGTTCCACATCAAATGAGAGCGATGCGTGCTCCACGGTCCGCTCGACCCTTTGCCGCAGCCGCACCTATCAAGAGCGGTCGGCCCCTTCAGGTTCACCGTCTTCCCACCCGCCTACCTCCTAACTGTTAGCGCCGATGTAAAAATGACCCTAGCGCCGAAGTAAACCTGACCCACCTGGGAGACGATGGCGGCTTTTGCCGCCGATGCTGACTCAGGAGCAAGCAGTGGAAATCAAGGTATTGGCCCGGCGCGGGACGGCGGTGCGTGAGATAGCGAGGCAAACAGGTTTATCGCGCAACACCGTGCGACGCTATCTGAGGAACGAGCAGGCAAGCCGTTACAGCCAGCGTGAGCCGCGAGCGACGAAGCTCGACCCGTTCAAGGACTATCTGCTGGAGCGCGTCGCCGCCGCGCGGCCGCACTGGATTCCGGCAACGGTTCTGCTACGCGAATTGCAGGAGGCGGGATACGAAGGTGGCATCAGTCAGCTCAAGGCGTTTCTGGTGCCCCACAAGCGTTCTGAAGCCGAGCCAGTGGTGCGCTTCGAGACCGCGCCCGGCAAGCAGATGCAAGCCGATTTCACGGTTATCCGGCGAGGACGCGAGCCATTGCTCGCGCTGGTCGCGACGATGGGTTACAGCCGCGCGAGCTTCGTGCGGTTCACCGCGCGTGAGGATGCCGCGACATTGTGCGAATGCCTGCGTGAGGCGCTCGTCTACTTCGGCGGCACGCCGGAGCATGTGCTGTTTGACAACGCGAAGTCGGTGGTCATCGAGCGCGATGCATTCGGCGAAGGCGAGCATCGGTGGAACCCACAGCTGCTTGCGCTGGCTGAGACCTACGGCTTCACGCCGAAGGTGTGTCGCCCGTATCGCGCCAAGACCAAGGGCAAGGTCGAACGGTTCAACCGCTATCTGAAGGAGAGCTTCGTTGTGCCGCTTGCCGCGACGCTCAGGTCATCGGGCTTGAGGCTGGATGTAGAGGCCGCCAACGCGCATATCGGTCGATGGCTGGCGGAGGTTGCCAACACGCGCCGTCATGCGACGACGGGCGAGCGTCCGGCAGTGAGGCTTGCTGCCGAGCAGGCGGCGCTTCTGCCGTTGCCGGCGCAAGCACCTGCGCTTGCTGTGCCGGACAACCGTCGCGTGCTGCCGCGCGAGAGCCTGCAGCATCCGCTGGCGGTATACGACGCGTTGCTGGAGGTCGCAGCATGAATCTGCAACATGAACGGATTGCCGGACTGTGTGCACAGCTGAAGCTGGACTGCATCGCCACCGACTGGGCGCCGCTCGCACAACGCACTGCGACGACCGATTCGAGTATGGCCGATTTCCTTGAACAGCTTCTGCAAGCGGAGCTCGGTGCGCGCGAGCAGCGCAAGCGTCAGGTGCTAACGAAGCTGGCGGCGCTGCCCGGTGTTACGTCCCGCTGTATTCGGATTTCAGGGGAGCTGTTTGTCTCAGTATCAAATAGGATGAGTGTTAGAACGTCTCCTTGAACATCGTGAGAT
>NZ_JACHDI010000043.1:0-41279 GCF_014201025.1 Paraburkholderia sp. MM5384-R2 | reverse complement strand
CGGCGAACGCGTTGGCGGCGCGTGCCTGGGCTTGCGACTTGCACGCGCAGTTGCCTGAGCCGCAGCCGCCCCCCAGGGGGACTTCCTTCGGGGCGCCGGCAGGGGAGTTGAACTGGTCGGACATGGTGAACTCCTGGAGTCAGGCCGCGGCCGCTTTGGTGGCGTGGTCGGCAGTGGGATCGGCGGCGAGACCGAAGTCTTCAGGGAAATGATCGAGCGCGGACAGCACCGGATAGGGCGTCATGCCGCCCATCGCGCACAGCGAGCCGGCTACCATCGTGTCGCACAGATCGCGCAGCAATTGCACCTGACGCGTCGACGTGTCGCCGTTGCGAATCCGCGCGATCACCTCGACGCCGCGCGTCGAGCCGATCCGGCACGGTGTGCATTTGCCGCACGATTCGAGCGCGCAGAAGTGCATCGCGTATTGCGAGAGTTCGGCGAGGTTCGACGTGTCGTCATGCACGACCAGACCGCCGTGGCCGATTACCGCGCCGACTGCCGCATACGCCTCGTAGTCCATCGGAATGTCCCACTGGCTTGGCGGCAGATAGGTGCCGAGCGGACCGCCGACCTGCACCGCGCGCGCCGGCCGGCCGCTCGCGGTGCCGCCGCCGAAGTCGTCGAGCAGTTCGCGCAAGGTCACGCCGAACGCGAGTTCGACGAGGCCGCCTCGCTTGATGTTGCCGGCTAGCTGGAACGGCAGCGTGCCACGCGAGCGGCCCATGCCGAAGTCTTTATAGAACGCGGCGCCGCGCGCGAAGATGATCGGCACGGTGGCGAGCGTGATCGCGTTGTTGATCACGGTGGGCTGGCCATAGAGACCCACGAGTGCGGGCACCGGCGGCTTTGCGCGGACGATGCCGCGCTTGCCTTCGAGCGATTCCAGCATCGCGGTTTCCTCGCCGCACACATACGAGCCCGCGCCTTTCGCGACGAACAGCTCGAAACGCTGCCCGCTCGAGAGCACGCAGTCGCCGAGCCAGCCGGCTGTGCGCGCACGGGCGATGGCAGCTTCGAGCGTCGCGATCGAGTGCGGGTATTCGCTGCGCACATAGATGTAGCCGACGCTCGCGCCGGTCACGATGCCCGCGATGATCATGCCTTCGATCAGCATGTACGGATCGCTTTCCATCACGAGCCGATCGGAGAAGGTGCCCGAGTCGCCTTCGTCGGCATTGCAGACGATGTACTTCTGCGCTGCCTTGGCTGCGCGCACGGTGCGCCACTTGATCCCGGCCGGGAAGGCCGCGCCGCCGCGGCCGCGCAGACCCGATTCGATCAAGGCTTCGCAGGCGGTGTCGCCGTCGGCTTGCAGCGCGTTGCGCAGGCCTTCGAGGCCACCGTGCGCGACGTAGTCGTCGATGGAGAGCGGATCGGTGATGCCGATGCGCGCGAAGGTCAGGCGCTGCTGCTTCTTCAGATACGGAATCTCGTCGACCACGCCGACGCGCCGCGCATGCTCGCCGCCGTCGATGAAGCCCGCGTCGAACAACGCGGCGACGTCTTCCACGTCGACATTCGCATAGCCGATGCGGCCTTCGGGCGTCGCAACTTCGACGAGCGGTTCGAGCCACAGCAACCCGCGCGAACCGTTGCGGATCAGTTCGATCGCAATGCCGCGGCGCGCGGCTTCGCTGGCGATGGCTTCGGCCAGCGCATCGGCGCCGAGCGCGAGCGCCGAGGAATCTCGCGGAACATAGATGCGCGTCATGCCGGCACCTCCACGCATTTGCGGGCAGCGGCGAGCAGCGCGTCGAATTTTTGCGGCGACACGCGCGCGTGCAGCGTGCCGTTGAGCATCATCGCCGGCGACAGCGCGCATTGGCCGAGGCAGTACACCGATTCGAGTTCCACCGTTGCGCCCTCATGGTGACCGGCGTCGAAGCGGCATCCGGTGTGCGCCTCGATGTGCCGGGCAAGCGCCTCGGTGCCCATGCTGCGGCACGCTTCGGCGCGGCAAAGCTGCACCGTGACGGGCGCGGCGGGCGTGGTGCGAAAGTGATGGTAGTAGGTGATGACGCCGTGTACTTCCGCACGCGACAGGTTCAGCGCACGTGCGAGCGGCGCAACCGCGTCGGGCGGCACGTAGCCGAGTTCGTCCTGGATCGCGTGCAGCACGGCAAGCAGGGAACCACCACGGCGACTATGCCGCTCAATCAACTCGCTAAAATCGGCCAAAATGTTCTCCTGCGGAGCGGTGTTGGGATGCCTTCACGTTCGGATCCGACATTGCATTGCGAACATCCGCGTTTCTTTAATGGCTCTCACTCATGCGAACCGAGAGGCAACAGTTGAAAGTCGTCTTCCGATACTTTGCTGGGCGCAGCAGAGTTCAGAATCCAGCGGCGTCGCATCGGATACAAGATGACCTTCGCGGACACGCCGGCCAACATCGAAATACACGCAACGAAGACGAACACCGTGTTCCAGCCTCCTTGCGCCGCCAACAGCGAAGCCACTGGCACCATCATCGCGGCGGTGCCTTTGGCCGTATAGAGCGTGCCGGCATTGCCTGCGGCATATTTCCCACCAAACGTGTCGGCACAGGTTGCCGGAAAGTTCGAGAAGACATCGCCGTAGCACAGAAAGACGAGCCCGGAAAACGTGATGAACAAATAGGGGTTATGGCCAAAATGCATCAGCCCCAACAAAGCCAGCCCTTGTCCGAGAAAGGTCATGAACATGGTGTTCTCACGCCCGATCCGATCGGAGATGAAACCGCATAGCGGGCGTGTGAAGCCGTTGCACAGATTGTTGATCGACAGCGTCATCGCTAGCAGCGGCAACATCACGCTCAGCACGCTGACCGGCATCGTCGAAAAACCGTATGACTTGGCGATCGGACCGATCTGAGCTGTAGCAATGATCCCACCTGACGCGACGCACGCGAACATGACGTACATCACCCAGAAAACCGGTGCACGAACCATCTGTTTGGTCGTGTAGTCAGTTTTCGTTGCGACAATGCGCTTGGCACCCGCCGCATGCGCCGGCGGCTTCGGGCGCACCAGCAAGGTTGCCAGCAGAAGAATGCAGACGCCCTGAAACACGCCGAAGAACACAAACGCATGCTCGTAGCCGGAGCGCTGGATCATGTTGGAAATCGGAATCACCGTCAGCGCCGCGCCGGCGCCAAAGCCCGCCGCAGTCAGACCCGCAGCGAGCCCGCGCTTGTCCGGAAACCACTTGAGCGCCGTGCCCACACAGGTGCCGTACACACACCCTGCTCCGACACCGGCAATCACAGCAGCGACGTAAAGCACCGGCAGACTCGGCGCATAGGCATCGAGAACCCAGCCGAGCGCCGCGCAGATCGACCCACCGATCACCACCGGACGAGGACCGAATTTGTCCACCAGCCAGCCTTCGACGGGCACCAGCCAGGTCTCGGTAACGATAAAAATCGAAAACGCCAACTGGATCGCTGCTTGGCCCCAGTGATGTTTGGCGTCCATCGGGACGACAAAGAGGGTCCACGCGTATTGAAGGTTTGCTATGAGCCCCATGCACGCGATGCCGGCCGCCAGTTGGACCCACCGGTTATGCCGGCGTGCCGTATAGCCGCTAAAGGCTGTTTCAGTGTGTGCCACGTTCTTTGTCTCCGTCTATTGACTTGTTTGATTGCCTGATAAAAACACCTGTCCGTCTACGCAGGACACCCATGATGCTTGAAGACCGTTCCGGGTGAACTCCTGCGCGCGTTGCCATCACGGACAGCTGATTGATGTCGCGGCGCGCTGCACTGGCAGCCGGTTCGAAACCCTGGCTCCTTTAAGGCTTAAGCCATGATGGATGGCATCAACAATTAACGAAAATTAAAGATTCTTATGCTTTGGATTGGCCATCACTTATGCACTCGATAAGCTTGCAGGTGGCGCCGCCGAGCGCGCCTGGTTTCATGCTGCACGTCGTTGTGAGGCTTGCGCCTGGCGGTATAACCCGGAAATCAGATCCGTCGGCGAGATCATCCCTACGAGTTGCCGGTTCGCATCCAGCACAGGAACAAGGTGTGACACGTCTATGTCTCCGTCTACCCTCTGCACTTCGTGCCCGGCGTCGCTCAGACTTGGGCAATGCGCAGCAGATTGGTGGTACCCGATTCGCCGAACGGCATGCCCGCTGCGATCGCCAGCTGATCGCCTGAATTGGCAAAACCCAGCCTCGCGGCAATGCCGCACGCGGCACTTACCATCTCATCGACCGATCCGACGTCAGGGCTGACCGTGGAATGCACGCCCCAAACCAGCGCAAGACGCCGCGCCGTCGACAGCTTCGGCGTGATGCTGAGAATCGGCGCGGCCGGCCGCTGACGGGCAGCCCGCAGGCTGGTGTGTCCGGATGTCGTGTATGTGACCGTTGCAACCGCAGCGATGGTCCGTGCAACATCGCGCAGTGCCGCGCAGATCGCGTCGCCCGGTGTGCCGAGCGGAAGCTCGTGCTGGGCATCGAGCAGGTTCCGGTAGAGCGGATCATGTTCGACCTCCTTGATGATCCGCTCCATCATCGCCACGGCCTGCACCGGGAAGCCACCGCTGGCCGATTCCGCAGACAGCATGACCGCGTCCGCGCCATCGTAGATGGCCGTCGCGACGTCCGATGCCTCGGCACGCGTGGGCACCGGGGCTGAAATCATCGATTCGAGCATCTGCGTCGCGACGATCACCGGTTTGCCATGGCTGCGGCAGGATCGAAGGATGCGCTTCTGCATGCCCGGCACGCGCTCGGGTGGAAGCTCGACGCCCAGGTCGCCGCGTGCCACCATCACGGCGTCGGCGGCATTCACGATCTCGTCGAGCCGCTCGAGCGCCGCCGGCTTTTCCAGCTTGACCATGAGCCCCGCGCGTTCGCCGATGAGCGCGCGCGCGCCGATCAAATCTTCCGGACGCTGGACGAACGACAGCGCAATCCAGTCAGCGCCCAGTGACAACGCAAATTCCAGATCGATCAGGTCCTTCTGGGTCAGCACGGGAATCGGCAAGATCGCGTCGGGAACATTCACCCCTTTTCGATCCGACAGGATTCCGCCGTGCATCACCCGGGTGCGGATCCGCTCGCCGCTGTTGTCGAGCACTTCCAGGCGCAATTTGCCGTCGTCGAGAAGCAGCGACTGGCCAGCGGCGACCACCTCGAAGAGCTCCGGATGGGGCAAGCAGACGCGCTTGACGTCACCGTGCGCCGGGTTCCGGTCGAGCGCGAATTCCGCGCCCTCGGCGAGCATTACCCTGCCTTCAGCGAAAGGACCCACGCGCAACTTCGGTCCCTGCATGTCCGCGAGAATCGAAATGGGCCGGCCCGCAGTATGTTCGACCTCGCGAACAAGCTCATACCGGCGCCGGTGATCCTCGTGCGAACCGTGGCTAAAATTCAGCCGGAAGACATCCGCACCGGCGCGAACGAGTTGCGCAATTGTTTCGAGATTGGAGGTCGCGGGGCCGAGGGTCGCGACGATCTTTGCTTTGCGTAGGCGGATCATGATCGATCAGTAATGTGAAGTTAGGGGGGAGTGAGCGCGGTAACAGCGTGTCAAGCGTCAAGCTGCCTGAGCAACGCATCGACGCTGCCCTTAGCATCGCCGAACAGCATCCGCGTGTTGTCCTTGTAGAAGAGCGGGTTGTCCACGCCCGCATAGCCGGTCGCCATGCTGCGCTTGGATACGACCACCGTGCGCGCCTTCCACACTTCGAGCACCGGCATCCCCGCGATCGGACTGCCCGGATCTTCGAGCGCACCCGGGTTCACGATGTCGTTGGCGCCGATCACGAGCACGACATCCGTGTTGGTGAAGTCGTGGTTGATTTCATCCATTTCGAGCACGATGTCATATGGCACCTTCGCTTCTGCAAGCAGCACGTTCATGTGGCCCGGCAACCTGCCGGCGACCGGATGGATACCGAAACGCACCCTCACGCCGAGACCGTCGAGCTTGCGCGTGATTTCGCTGATGGTCGCCTGCGCCTGCGCCACGGCCATCCCGTAGCCGGGCACGATGATGACCTCGGACGCATCGCGCAGAATCGCGCTAACTTCGTCAACCGTGGTGGGTACCACCTCTCCCGCGACGTCCGCGGAACGCGTGCCGCTAGCCGCACCGAAGCCGCCGAGAATGACCGACACAAAACTGCGGTTCATCGCGCGGCACATGATGTAGCTGAGAATCGCGCCGCTCGAGCCGACCAGCGCGCCGGTCGTGATCAACAGGTCGTTGCTCAACATGAAGCCCGTGGCGGCGGCCGCCCATCCGGAATAGCTGTTCAGCATCGACACGACGACCGGCATGTCGGCGCCGCCGATGGCCATCACCAGATGCACGCCAAGCGCCGCAGCGAGCACGATCATCACGAGCAACGCGAGAACGCCGTCCGCGCCTGACGGCACCGTGAGGAACCGGTAGCCGATCGCGACGCACAGTACCAGCACGGTCAGGTTCAGCAGATGCCGGCCCGGCATCACGAGCGGTTTGCCGCTGATCGTGCCCTGCAGCTTCAGAAACGCGACGATCGAGCCCGTGAACGTGATCGTGCCGATAAAGACGCCAAGATAGATCTCGGACAGGTGGATCACCCGCTCCGCGCCGCCGGACTGGCCGGCCGGCATCAGAAAGTTGGTGAAGCCGATCAGCACCGCGGCCAGCCCGACAAAGCTGTGCAGTATCGCGACCAGCTGCGGCATCTGTGTCATCTCGACGCGCCGTGCCAGCAGTGCGCCGACGGCTGCGCCGATCACGGCCGCCGCCAGCACGACTGCCAGCCCCGCGCCTTGCGCGATCAGCAGCGTGGCGAGGACCGCGATCAGCATGCCCACCACGCCGTACAGATTGCCGCGGCGCGCGCTCGTCGGATGACTCAGTCCGCGCAGACTCAGGATAAACAGTGTGCTCGCGCCTAAATACGCAATGTTGCCGATTCCGTTCAACATGAGTTTTCCTTAGTTGCGCTGGAACATCTTCAACATGCGCTGGGTCACGAGAAACCCCCCGGCGATATTAATCGTGGCGATCAGCAACGCGACACCGCCGAGCACCGTCACCAGCAGGTTCGGTGTGCCAAGTTGCAGCAGCGCGCCGATCACGATGATCCCGCTGATCGCATTGGTCACGCTCATCAGCGGCGTGTGCAAGGCCGGTGTCACGTTCCAGACCACCTGATAGCCGACGAATACCGCCAGCACGAACACGGTCAGATGCGCGACAAACGCCGGCGGCGCGACCGCGCCGAGCGCCGGCAGCGCCAACACCGCGATCGCCAGCAGCACCAGCGACGTGTGGCGCGAACGGCGCGAGGCGGCGGCCTGCTGGTTGGCGTCGATCGGGCTCGTGACGGGCTTCACCGGCGGCGCGCGGTGCGTCGCGATCGCGGCTTGTTTCGGCGGGGGCGGCGGCCAGCTAACAACGCCTTGATGCACGACCGTCGCACCTCGCATCACGTCGTCACCCATGTCGATGCACGGCACGCCATCTTTCTGCGGTGTCAGATCGGCCAGCAGATGACGGATATTCGTGCCGTAGAGCTGACTCGACTGCGTCGCCATCCGGCTCGGCAAGTCGGTATAGCCGACGATCGTCACGCCTTTGACGGCTACCACCTCGCCGGGTTGCGTCAGTTCGCAATTGCCGCCTTGCTCCGCTGCCATGTCGACGATCACGCCGCCCGGCCGCATGGTCTCCAACATGGCTGCGGTAATCAGCTTGGGCGCGGGCTTGCCAGGAATCAGCGCGGTGGTGATGATGATGTCGACGTCCTTCGCCTGCGCCGCGAACAGCGCCATTTCCGCTTCGATGTACTTCGCGCTCATTTGCTTCGCGTAGCCGCCTGAACCGCTGCCGTCTTCATCAACGTCCAGTTTGAGAAACTCGGCGCCCATGCTTTCGACCTGCTGCTCGACCTCGGGGCGCGTGTCGAATGCGCGCACGATCGCGCCCAGACCGCGCGCCGCACCGATGGCGGCGAGGCCAGCAACACCCGCGCCGATCACCATCACCTTCGCGGGCGGCATCTTGCCCGCTGCAGTGATCTGTCCGGTGAATACGCGCCCGAAGTGCTGCGCGGCTTCGATCACCGCGCGGTAACCGGCCATGTTCGCCATCGAGCTGAGCGCATCGAGCTTCTGCGCGCGCGAGATGCGCGGCACGCAGTCCATCGCCAGCACGCTAGCGCCGCCGGCCGCGAGATGCTCGAGCAGCACCGCGTTCTGCGCGGGCCAGATGAAGCTGATCAATATCGCGCCCTTCTTCAGCAACGCCCCTTCATCGACACCGAGCGCCGGATTAAACTCCGGCGCACGCACCTTGATCACGATATCGGCATCGGCCCACAGGGCACGGGTATCGGTGACGACTTGCGCGCCAGCCGCGCGATATGCATCGTCGTCGAACGCCGCCCTTAGGCCCGCGCCCGCCTCGACGCTCACTGCGAAACCGAGCTTCAGCAACTGACCGACGGTTTCGGGCGTCGCCGCGACGCGACGTTCCCCGGCGCGAATCTCGCGCGGTACTGCAATCGTCATCGCCATATCAGATTTCCGTTGACAGCGCGTTCGACAGCACGCCGATACCGTCGATCGACACGTCGACCGTCGAGCCGTCCTTGATCGAGCCGACACCAATCGACGTACCGCAAGCGATCACGTCGCCGGGCAGCAACGTCATATCGTGCGAGATCAGGCTCACCTGTTCCGCAGGCGAAAAGATCATGTCCGCCAGCGGGTAGTTCTGCCGCTCCACCTCGTCGAGCCGCGTCACGACACTGGCCGTACGCCAATCGAAGTCGCGCTGGATCACGGGTCCGATACAACTGAACGTATCGAAACCCTTCGAGCGGCACCATTGCGCAAAGTTGACATCCTCGTTCAGCAATTCGGCCGCCGTCACGTCGTTGATACAGGTGAAGCCAAAGATGTGATCGTTTGCCTCTTCCACCGATACGTTGCGACAGCGTTTGCCGATTACGATCGCAAGCTCCCCTTCGTACGCGATCTTGCCACTGTAGTCTTTCGGACGACGAATGGGTTCGCCTGGACCGATCACCGACGTCGGCGGCTTGATCAGGAACAGCGGGTGGGACGGCGCGGCCTTGCCAAGTTTCTCCGACAGCGCATGGAAGTTATTCCACAGCGCGACGACCTTAGTCGGAACACACGGGTTGAGCAGCGTAACGTCGTCCCGGCTCAACACGTTGCCGCTTGGGACGGCGTCACCGAACATATCTCCTTCGTATTCGGTGACGCGATGTCTTTCCTGCACGCCGAAGCCCATCTGGCCATCGGCGAGCCGAAAACGTATCCACGATTTCATCGGAATGTCTCCTGCGCGATTCATTGGGGTGCACTGACGCGGCCCGGGCGGGTCGCGCCGCAACATCTTGTCCCGCGCGTCAGACGCGCGGTCAGGCACGGCTTACGCTGTCATAACGCGCCGACCGCACGCAAATGCGCGATCTGGTCCGGCGAATAGCCGAGCTCGGCCATCACCTCGTCGGTGTGCTCGCCTAGCAGCGGCGACCGCGTAACTTCAGTGGGACTGTCCGACAGCTTGATCGGATTGCCGACCGTCAGATACTTGCCGCGCACCGGATGATCGACCTCGACGATCGTGCCGGTCCTGCGCAGCGATGGCTCCTCGGCGATCTCCTTCATCGACAGGATCGGGCCGCACGGAATGTCGTACTTGTTGAGCGTCTCCATCGCCTCGTACTTCGTCCGGGTCATGGTCCAGCGCTCGATCTCGGCAAAAATCTCCTTCAGGCGCGGCAGCCGCGCGGCAGGCGTCGCGTAGTCGGGATCGGTGGCCCATTCCTCCTTGCCGATCACATTGCAGATCTTCGCCCATACCGGCGCCTGGGCGATGAAGTAGATGTACGCGTTCGGGTCCGCCTCCCAGCCCTTGCACTTCAGAATCCAGCCCGGCTGACCACCGCCGGAAGCATTGCCGGCGCGCGGCACCGCTTCGCCGAAGGTGCCGTTCGGATGTTGCGGATACTCCCGCATCACGCCCGTGCGTTCGAGCCGCTGCTGGTCGCGCAGCTTCACGCGGCACAGATTCAGCACGCCGTCCTGCATCGCGGCGAGCACGTATTGACCACGCCCCGTCGTCTTGCGCTGATAGAGCGCCGTGACGATGCCGAGCGCAAGATGCAGCCCGGTGCCGCTGTCGCCGATCTGCGCGCCGCTCACGACCGGCGGGCCGTCGTCGAAGCCGGTGGTCGACGCCGCACCGCCCACGCATTGCGCGACGTTCTCGTAGACCTTGCAGTCCTCATACGGCCCGGGACCGAAGCCCTTGACCGACGCCACGATCATGCGCGGGTTCAGTTCCTGGATACGCTCCCAGCTGAAGCCCATCCGCTCGAGCGCGCCCGGCGCAAAATTCTCCACCAGCACATCGCACCTCCGGATCAGCGCTTCGAGAACCCGCTTGCCTTCCGGGTTCTTCGTGTCGATCGTCACCGAGCGCTTGTTGTGGTTGAGCATCGTGAAGTAAAGACTGTCCGCCTCCGGGATGTCGCGCAGCTGCTCACGCGTGACATCGCCTGCGCCCGCCCGCTCCACCTTGATCACATCGGCGCCGAACCACGCCAGCAACTGCGTGCACGTCGGACCCGATTGCACATGCGTGAAATCTAGAATCCTCACGTCCTCCAATGCCTTGCCCATGTTACGTCTCCCTAAATTGATCTGTATCTGGTCTGAGCATCGCGCGCCCATTACGCCTCTGATCTCCACCTGGCCACAACGGTACCGCTAGCGTTACCGGGTTGCCGGATTGAGCAGCGCCATCGCCACGCGACGCGCGCCGGCAATGGCCGCCGCTTCGCTTTCAAAGACGACCTCGTCGACAACCTGCCGGTAGGGCAGGAGGTTGTGTTGCGCCTGATGCTTTTCTTCGACCGTGCGGATTGCAAAATAAGCAGCCCATCCGCCGTTGTGGATCAACTGCATCGCGGACAGCTCAAGCCGATATTGCCCAAATACCTCTATGTGCATTGGATTCCTCATGGTAGATCGTCACGATAGCCGGCCAACCGGATCCGGGCGGCCCGGAGCGCGGTTCTCGACCGTCCCGGAACGCGCGTTCGGACATGGCATGACTGCGCCTTTCACGCTCCAACGCGGGCTTCCAGTTCGGCAAGGCGTTTGCGCAGATTGCGCTCCTCCTGGAAACGACTGGTTTCATCGCGAATCACCGCAACGATCCCGGTCAACTCATGTTCCGGTGAATGCAGCAGCGCAACCGTAAACGCGATCGATAGGGAGCGCCCCGCTTTATCCACCGCAGGAACGCGCAGCACATCGTTACCGTAGCGGGTTTGCCCGCTTGCCATCGTCTTGTGATAGCCATCCCAGTGACGCCCGCGCAAACGTGCCGGAATAATCAGGTCCAGTGACTGCCCCATGGCCTCGCTTTGCGTGAAGCCAAACATGCGCTCGGCAGCCGGGTTCCACAGTGTGATGCGCCCCTGAGCGTCCGAAATGATGATTGCATCGCCGACTGCTCCTACCAATTGCTCAAAGTCGATGGCTGTTTGCATAGGGCTACCTGGATTCGAAAAGACTACTGTTCAGTCACTACGGCGTCCATCCAGGGCGCCGCACCTGCACACCCCGACAATGAGAGCCCGGCTACTCCGAGCTCTGCCTGCCAGCGCCGTCAGACAGCCTTGATTTCCCGCAGATTGAAGACTTGCTGCTTGCTATATCCAAGGCTCGCCAGCACCTCGTCGGTGTGCTCGCCGAGCAACGGCGACGCGGTGATTTCAGGCTGAAGATCGGAGAACTTGATCGGGCTGCCGACCGTGAGGTAGGAGCCGCGCTTCTTGTGCTGGACCTCCACGATGGTGCCGCTCGCGCGCAACGACGGATCGTTCGCCAGTTCCTTCATCGTCAGCACCGGCGCACACGGAATATCGAATTTGCGCAGGATGTCGACCGCCTCGAACTTGGTCTTGTGGGCGAGCCACGCCTCAATGGTCGCGAAGATATCGAAGATATGCGGCTGACGCGCCTCGGCCGTCTTGTAGGCCGGATCGTCGATCCACTCGGGCTTGCCCAGCGCCTTGCAGATCGGCTCCCATGCGTGGCCCTGGATGGTGAAGTAGATATACGCGTTTGGATCCGTTTCCCAGCCCTTGCACTTCAGAATCCAACCTGGCTGGCCGCCGCCGCCGGCATTGCCGCCGCGCGGCACCACGTCGCTGAACGTGCCGTGCGGATACTGCGGGTATTCCTCGAGGTAGCCGACCCGATCGAGACGCTGCTGGTCGCGCAATTTGACGCGGCACAGGTTCAGCACGCTGTCCTGCATCGACACCGCCACCTTCTGGCCCTTGCCGCTTTTATCGCGGCCGATCAGTGCGGTCAGAATGCCGATCGCCAGATGCATGCCGGTGTTGCTGTCGCCCAGCGCCGCTGCGCTGATCGTCGGCGGGCCATCCCAGAAGCCAGTGGTGGAAGCCGCACCGCCTGCGCATTGGGCGACGTTCTCGTAGACTTTCAGGTCATCGTAATGATGGCCGTCGCTGAAACCCTTCACCGATGCCACGATCATCTTCGGGTTGAGTTCGTTGAGGCGCTCCCAGGAGAAGCCCATCCGGTCGAGCGCGCCTGGGCCGAAATTCTCCACCAGCACATCGGATTCGCGAATCAGCTTTTCGAGCACTTCCTTGCCTTCGGGCTTCTTGGTGTCCAGCGTCAGCGATTTCTTGTTGCTGTTCAACATCGTGAAATACAGCGCGTCGGCGTCGGGAATATCGCGCAACTGATTGCGCGTCACGTCGCCTGAGCCGGGGCGTTCAACCTTGATCACGTCAGCGCCGAACCAGGCCAGCATCTGCGTGCATGCGGGACCCGCCTGTACGTGGGTGAAGTCGATTATCTTGATTCCGTCGAGGGGATTGGTCACTTTGCTTTTCCTGATGATTAATGGCGTTACTTCTTCATCGCCGCACTTTGGGGGTTGAGATTCGTCAAGCGGCCGCTCTCCGTTCCCGCTGCTTCGTCGATGACGGCGTTGATGAGCGTCGGCTTTCCCGACTTGATGGATTCGATCAGCGCCTTCTCCAACTCCTCTGGCGTCGTGACGTGATAGCCGATGCCGCCGAACGCCTCGATCATCCTGTCGTAGCGCGCACCCTTGACGAAAACCGTCGGCGCCACGTCCTTGCCTCCGGAGTGGTTGACGTCGGTGCCGCGATAAACGCCGTTGTTGTTGAAGACGATCGTGCAAACCGGCAAGTCGTAACGGCAGATCGTCTCGATCTCCATGCCGCTGAAACCGAATGCGCTGTCGCCCGCAACCGCGATCACCTGCTTGCCGGTCTCGACCGCCGCGGCGACCGCGTAACCCATGCCAATGCCCATAACCCCCCACGTACCGACATCCAGGCGCTTGCGCGGCTTGTACATGTCGACAATGGCGCGGGCATAGTCCAGCGTGTTGGCCCCTTCGTTGACGAGCGTGATATCCGGGTTCGCCTTGATCACATCGCGAATCACGCGCAGCGCGCTGTGGAAATTCATTGGCGTTGGATTCCTGGCGAGCATCTCGGCCATCTTCGCCAGATTCTTGTCCTTGCGTTCCGCGAGTGTGTCGATCCACTCCGCGCCAGGCTTCGGGAAGCTCGAATCGATGCCAGCCAGGAGGGCCGACACGCAAGAACCGATGTCGCCGATCACCGGCGCGGCAATGGGCACGTTGCTGTCGATTTCCGTCGGCGTGATGTCGATCTGGATGAATTGCTTCGGCGCGCCCCACGTCTTGCCCTTGCCGTGCGACAGCAGCCAGTTCAAGCGAGCGCCGATCAGCATGACGACGTCCGATTCCGCGAGCACGAACGAGCGCGCGGCCGAGGCCGATTGCGCATGGTTGTCGGGCAGCAGGCCTTTGGCCATGGACATCGGCAGATACGGAATGCCGGTCTTTTCGACGAGCGCACGAATCTCGGCGTCGGCTCGCGAATAAGCGGCACCTTTGCCCAGAATGATCAGCGGACGCTTGGCGCTCCTCAGCAAATCGAGAGCACGCCCGACAGCGTCAGGCGCCGGAAGCTGGCGTGGCGCCGGGTCAACGACGTGTACGAGTGAGTTCCGGCCCTTCGCGGCATCGATGGTCTGCGCGAGCAGCTTGGCGGGCAGGTCCAGGTAGACGCCGCCGGGACGCCCGGATACGGCCGCGCGGATCGCACGCGCAACCCCGATGCCGATGTCCTCGGCGTGCAGCACGCGATAGGCCGCCTTGGCGTGCGGTTTCGCGACGTTCAGTTGATCCATCTCTTCGTAGTCGCCCTGCTGCAGGTCGACGATCTCGCGCTCGCTCGAGCCGCTGATCAGGATCATCGGGAAACAGTTGGTCGTTGCATTAGCAAGCGCCGTGAGCCCGTTCAGGAAGCCGGGCGCGGAAACGGTCAAGCAGATTCCGGGCTTCTGCGTCAAGAAACCGGCAATTGCGGCGGCATTGCCCGCGTTCTGCTCGTGTCGAAAGCTGATGACGCGCATCCCCTCGGCTTGAGCGAGCCGCGTCAAGTCGGTGATGGGAATACCCGGCAGACCATAGATCGTGTCGATGCCGTTCAGTTTTAGCGCATCGATGACCAGATGAAATCCGTCGGTCATTTCGGTTGTCCCGCGTTTCTGTGCTTCTTCTGCAGCGCTCTGCAGGGTGCTCCCAGCTTCTGCCATGACGTCTCTCCTCCTTGGCGGGGCGTTGTGTGATCCGTGATATACAATATTCCACATACAGTATTAGTCAAGCGGATTTTTGGGGACGGGGTCGATTGTTGCAGCGCGGCTGGCCGCATTCGCATGAGGCGAAAGGGAATCACGCACGAACTGTTTGCATTGCACAAACGGGCTGCGGACGGAGATTAACGACGAGTACTGGAATTTCGGCGTCACCTTCGGACGAATTGCTAGCCGCGTGCCGCCGAAATACATAAGTCAATAGTTATCGTTTATACAAAAAACTTTAACTATCGTATATTGATTGGCGATCCTATCCTTCATCCAAGCCATCCGACTGAAGGAGAAAATCATGGGCCGCTTACACCTTGACGGACTCGAAACCTTGCGCGACCACGCCGTGCAGGCGCGACTTTGTGCCTACAACATGGCTTTCTCCGAACTGGGTCTGCGTTTCCGTTGGGACGCGCAAACCTTCGCATCACTCGCAACGATCGACGACGAACGGGCGCGCATCGCCGCGTATATCAAGGCTCATCATTCGCATTTGCTGAACGCCTACAGCGCGGAATTTCTGAGTCAGGCCATTCTCGACAGGAAGAACGCGCATACCCTGGGAGGTTTCGCGGCAAACGGAAAAATTGCGAATGTGAGTCGCGCGTCGGACTCGTCGCAAGGCTATTCGCGGAGGGCGCGCGTGCCAGACGAGCCGGGTGTGCCTGCGCTCGCGGGCGCTTAAGGCGCGTTCAGCGACGTGGCCGGCATCTGCCCGTTCGCGCTGGCCCACAGTGCTTCTACCGACTGGGCAGTGGATGCGCCGGCACCTGCGAATAGAGCCCACGCTGCTGCCGCGTTCGGCCTGAGCGAACGGTTGCGACGGCGCACGAGCATCGTCAGCATCACCTCCGGGAGCAGCGGGAGCGACACGAGACGTTCGGATGGAGCGGGCCAGTGCGCGTCGACCGGCAGTATGCCGACACCGAGCCCCAGTTCGATCATCGGCAGTACAGCGGCGACGTGACCCAGTTCCTGTATCGGTCGCCCTCGGACGCAATGTGTGCTCAAGGCACGTTCGACGACGCTGTGGCTTCCGGCATCGGAATTGAGCGTCATGAGCGGCACGTCGCTCAGTGCGCTTCAGGCGAGCGTGGTGCGTCGCGCAAGCGGATGCTCGTCGGACAAGACAGCACAGAGGGGTTAAGAAGAGCGCTTGCGCGTGCAACTGGTCGGTCGCCAAAGGCTCCGCGTCCGACACCACGCCGAAGTCGACTTCCCCTTGTTCGACGCGGGTCAACACCGCGCATTGCGGCCGGTCCTGTACCGACACGATCAGATCAGGAAATGCCTCAGCACTGCGTGAAAGACCGCCTGGCACCCAGTTCGTTGACAGCATTGGATTGCTGACGATGACCACCACGCCGGTGTGCCCTTCATACGCGGCCCGATTTTCGCGTAACGTCAGATCGATATCATCAAGCAGGCGACCGATGCGGCACGCGAGGCTCGCACCCGCCGTCGTCAATTCGACCTGCCGCGTCGTCCGGTCGAACAGTTTCAGTTCGATCGCTTCTTCGAGTTCGCGCACGCACCGGCTCACCGCAGACTGCGTGAGGTCGAACTCGCGCGCCGCGCGCGTAAAGCTTCGCTCACGCGCGACGGCGACAAATACTTTTAACTGTTGCAACGAAACGTTCATCAGGCAACCAAACGGGCGCTATTCACTCGTCTGCTCGCGCTATTGGCCTTAGGTGCGAAGGGCGGTTTGCGCTGGTCGGGGCCTGATGGTTGATATCGTCGAGGCACCCGGTCTCCATGCCAGGGTCATTGCTGAATTACCAATAGTTAAAGGTGGTTACTATATTGATTCACATTCGCCTATATATCGGCCATGACTATGAGAAACGCGACACTCCGGCAGTTGAAGGTCTTCGAGACGGTGGCCCGCCGCCTGAGCTTCTCGCGTGCCGCGGAAGAACTTCATCTGACCCAGCCGGCTGTCTCCACCCAGGTCCGGCTACTCGAAGAGCATGCGGGGCTGCCGCTC
Organism: Paraburkholderia sp. MM5384-R2; assembly: GCF_014201025.1. Classification (NCBI taxonomy): domain Bacteria; kingdom Pseudomonadati; phylum Pseudomonadota; class Betaproteobacteria; order Burkholderiales; family Burkholderiaceae; genus Paraburkholderia; species Paraburkholderia sp. MM5384-R2. The sequence continues at coordinate 24,565 of NZ_JACHDI010000043.1, read as the reverse complement.
TTCGAGCAGCTCGGCAAGAAGATCTATCTCACGCCCGCCGGCCACGAGATGCTTCACTACAGCCGCGCAATCATCCAGCAGTTCCACGAAGTGGACCAAGCGATGGGTCAGCTGAAAGGCGTCTCCGGCGGCAAGCTCAATGTCGCCGTGATCAGCGCGGGCGACTACTTCTTCCCGCGCCTGCTCGCCGAATTCACGCGCCGCTATCCGGGCGTGGTCCTTAATCTGGCGGTACACAATCGCGAGGAACTGCTGCATCAGCTCGCGACCAATCAGACCGACCTCGCGGTGATGGTGCGCCCGCCGCATGAGATGGACACCACCAACGAACCGTTTGCACCGCACCCGTATGTGATCGTCGCAGCGCCATCGCATCCACTCGCGCACAAGCGCAACATCACGATGAGTCAATTGGCGGGGGAAGCCTTCATCGTTCGCGAGCACGGCTCCGATACGTGGAATTCGATGGAAGAAGGTTTTGCCGGACGAATCGCCAATCTGAAGATCGCGATGGAGATCAAGAGCACTGAGACGATCAAGCAGGCTGTGATTGCCGGCATGGGCATCGCGTTCCTGTCCGCGCATACGATCAGCCTCGAATTGCAGGTGGGCAACCTCGTCGTGCTCGACGCCCAGGGCTTTCCGGTGATGTTCAACTGGTACGTCGTGCACCGGAAGAACAAGCGTCTGCCGCCCGTTGCGGTCGCCTTCAAGCGCTTCCTGATGGAAGAAGGCGCGGACCTGATCGAGAACATCACACGCGTGAAGGCGCTCAGCGCGAGTAAGCAACAGGCTTTGGATCGCCTGTAAAACTTCATTTATTGCAAGTTCGTCGCCAGCTCTATGTTTTCTCACTCGTCTGCACGGGAGCCGGGCCGTGAATCACGCTTCGTTTGTGTCTCGTTCCGGCGCGCACAATATCTTTGGCGGCTGCGATATCGGCCGCGATAGCGCCATTCGACTCCGCTGCGATACGCGCTCGTGCGTACAACGTCCTGCGTGTCGTCGCGCAGTGCCCATGGTTGCGCGAATTCGTCGCCGAGCAGCGGGTGCATTTGATCGTCGCGCCATTCGAAGCGCCCGAGCCCGCCACGTCGCTGCACGAGGCCGCAGCGCGCATGAGACCGGTGGCCGTGTGGTGCGGCGAGCGCGTGAAGAGGCACGTCGGCGGCGGCTGCCATCATCAGATGCGCGCCCAGTGCAGCAGCCAGTCCGCTCATCGCGAGCAACGCGGCGAGCCCGAAGGTCTGCGTGGGTTCCGTTACGAAGCCGTAGCCAAGACATACACACAGCACGAGTGCCGTGAGGTTGACGACGGTATAGCCGGGACGCGCTCGCGCGCGCCCGCCTATCGCACCGCGCAGTTTGCAGAACGCGATCGTCGATGGGGCGAAGATCAGCGCGCCGATAAAGACCACGGCGCACAACTCGACACGCTCCACAGCCGCCTTAGCATATGCAGTCGCCGACAGGTACCCCGCGAAACCGCCGGAAATGGCGGCGAGGCCCATACCGATGCCGAGAGACGCCACGAGATACGGCCTGCGTGTGAGGGTCGCGCCGCCGCACGCGCCAGGCGCCCAGCACCGCGCCCGCGATCGCCGCCGCGATAACGTCGCTTCCAGCACCGACGCCCGCCGCGAGCAGCCCGGCAAGCGCTGCGGTCGGGAGCATCGCACACAGATGGCCGTGCCGGCGGCCGCGTTGGCGGACGCCGCGAGCCTCGCCTGAACGACGACACATCGCAGCAAGGACGACGGAGCGCACATGCCGCAAGGGTGGGGGAATACCGTGTGGGCAGGAAGGGGTTTTCTACTGGCTATCGAACTGGCTGCGGTGCTGGCCGGCACGGAGCAATTGGCGGTCGCGTCGCGGGGGCGCGGGTGAGAGCCGGAGCGAGAGACAACAAGCATGGGGGCGCTACCGTCGCGCAAACCATCGTAGCGAGCCCGGGTCAGACGACCTGCATCGGCATTGGCGGCGATCCGGCGAAACCCACGAACTTCATCGATGGCACACAAAAACAACAAGGCCAGTGGTGACAGCACCGCTGGCCTTGTTGCTTTTGACAAGCCAACGTCAATCCAGAAAGTCGCAGTTCGCTTCGACGAACGCTGCAAGATCGAGCGAATGCTGGCGCACGAGCCGCTCGACCAGTTCGGTATCGCGCCGCTCGAGCGCCTCGATGATTCGACGATGATCGGCGATAGAACGCGCTGCCCGATCGCTCCGCGAAATCGTCATCCGGCGCATCGCACGCACGTGAATGAAGATGTTCTTGATCGTGTCGAGGATGATCTGCGACTTCGACAGCTCGACGATTGCCTGATGAAAGGCAATGTTGGCGTCCGAGTATTCGGCAATGTGCTCGGCAGGCGCGGTGTCGCCCAATTTGTCGAACATATGGCGCAGGCGCGCGATTTCCTCGTCCGTTGCATGTAGCGTGGCCAGGCGCGCCGCCATGCTTTCGAGCGCGGCCCACATCTGGACCATCTCGACGATCTCACGTTTGCTCTTGCGCACGATGTAAATGCCGCGGCGCGGCACTGTGCGCAGAAAGCCTTCCTGTTCGAGCTGCGTCATCGCTTCGCGCACTGGTGTGCGGCTCACGCCGAGCGATTCGCACAACACGCGCTCGTCGAGTCGAATTTCTTCGCGCGTCTGGTAGATGTCAGTATCGGCAATGGCCTGGCGCAGCATTGCGTAGGCCTTATTGCGCAAGCTCGCGCTTGCCCCGATCGGCTGCAGTGACAGCGTCAACGACGCGGCCAATGCTTCAGTTTCAAGTTCTGACGACACTGATCGCCTCTTGTTGAATATGCGCACGATACGTTGCCGCTGTCCTGGTCGAACTGAACTCCCCGTCCACTGCGCCCAACCCGGCGAAACGGCCATGTTGTGATGCGCGTTCCACGACCCGCTGCGGAATCCACCAGCTCAGCAGGACGGTAGCGGCAGAGCCTAACCCTACGACGGCGACGGCAAACAGCGCCAGAAAAACAAAATCCATTTGTAGCTCCGAATGATTGAGTCACGAGACTACTGAATCATATGTTGCATCGCCGCAAACGTCAATATTCTGTATTCAGTATATCACACATCGTTGTCTTCGCTATTGCCTGACTGCAGCTTGGTGGTGACACATAAGACGCGTCCCGGCGGCTTGACGGGCCATAGACTTGCGCCCCTCTGGCTGCGCAGCAGGTATCTGAGGCCACGCCGATCCGGTATCGTGCGCACGAGCCCAAACTCCAGAGGCTCATCACACGCGGCCTATTCATAAGTCTTCGTTTATCGTTATCGATGAAAACATCAATTATCATTCATTGCTTGCCGCTCCTATTCTGTAATCACCGCCGTCGCAACGCGCAAAAGTAGTCGCAATCGATCTGTCGACCAGCGCAAGCAGGGGAGCGGTTGAAGGAGAAGGCCATGAACACCGCCGAGAAGTCTCTGCGCCACCTGGTAGAAAAATGGCTTGCGCCCACCCCGACGGTGCGGATCCGCGTAGTCCAGTTTGGTCGCATGCGCGCAGACAAGATGCGCTATGCGCACATCGAGGCATCGACTCTGACCGGAACGCGCGCAATATTCTTCTTTCGACATGCTGACGGATGCTGGTGCGTGTTTCCGCCTCAGATCGCGCGGCCGTCGATGACAGGTTATCCGCTGTCAGCGTGACCCTCCGGCATGACCGTTCTCGAACGGCTCAAAATGTGGTTCTTTTGCATTAAGGCGGTCCGCTATGATGGGGGGCGGAACGACACGAACGACAGAAAGCTCGATGAACACGTTGAATCCGGCGGGGGCCCGAGTGCTGAAACGACTGCATTATCCGCTCGACGTGATTCTGACTTGCGTGCGCTGGTACGTGGCCTATCCGCTGAGCCTTCGGCACCTTGAAGACATGATGGCTGAGCGCGGCGTTTCGGTCGACCATTCGACTGGCACCACTGGGCCATCAAGCTGTTGCCGGTGCTGAAGAAAGCGTTTCGCCGCCGCAAGCGGCCGGTGGGTACGAGCTGGCGGACGGACGAGACGTACCTCCGCGTCAAGGGGCAATGGCGGTATCTTTACCGGGCCGTCGCGACATGGACGGCAACACCATTGACTTTCTGCTACGCGCCCATCGTAACAAGACTGCGGCCCGGCGTTACTTTGAGCGATCGATCGCCCGGAGCGGTGTACCCAAAACGGTAACCATCGACAAAAGCGGCGCCAATCTCGCCGCGCTCGAAGCGATCAATGCCGATCGTGGAGCGCCCATCAAGATCCGCCAGTCCAAATATCTCAATAACCTGGTCGAGCAGGACCATCGGGCGATCACGCGACGAACGCGGCCCATGCTAGGGTTCAAGACCTTTCGCTGTGCCCGGCTTGTTCTGGCCGGCATTGAGATTATGCAGACGATCGCCAAAGGACAGATGGAATGGGCTCGCGGAACCCACCCGTCCGCCCCGGATCAATTCTACGAGCTCGCAAGATAAGCAGTACTTTGCATATCGATTCCGCTCGCTCTTTGAGCCTTACCGCGACAAAGCCCAAATTGGCGCGGCCTATCTGCCGTCATTTCACGGATGGGAGCGCCTTTGGATCTTCTCGTCGAATCCTCAATAAAGGCATTCGGTTCGAATCCGGCTTACTCTCAGTGCGCTGCCGTTACTCGACGCGGCCGTACCCCACCCGCGCCTGTTCAGTGATGCGCGAAAAGATGCGTCGAATCAGATGCCGGCGCGATGCGTCTGCCGGACTGCGAAGCATCACTGGTTGCGCTTCCCATGCCGGAATCTGACCCGGCGCCTGCGACATTTTTTCTGGCAATGCGAGCCTCTGCCGCCTGTATGTCCGACGGGTAAGTCGACGTATCACGTTTTGCGGGATAGTACCCAGCATTCCCGATCTGGATCAGTTCAGCGCGGACTTGTGCGCGCGTGATCGGAGCACTGGCATGTCGGGCAAAAGCAACGACCGGGACGCCCAGCATAATGGCCGTGGCGAAGGTAAGGAGAACATATTTCATGACAGTTCCTGGTTTGCTGGAAATAAAAATTGGCTATGAACCGGTTGCTACAATTCCAATTCTTGGAGAGCGCTAACTTAGGGGAACCTTAGCAAACGGAAAATGCCGCCCGCGCTGCGGGCTTTCGAAATCCATGCGGTTCAGCGTGGCTTAATCCTGCAGCGCCATCATCGATTCTGAATCAATCAACACTGGAGTACGAAATTAAGAAGGAACTCGGTATTGTCCTGGTCGCAGTCGGCGTGCTTGCGACGAGCTTTCCCGCCTATGCATTTGCCGGTCAAGAATACGCGAAAGACGCGAACATCAGCATCGAACAGGCGCGCGCTACCGCCTTGAAAGCACAACCCGGAAAAATCACTGATGAAGAGTTGGAGAAGGAAGCGGGAGGTAGCGGGTTGCGCTACTCCTTCGATATTGCGTCGAAACGGGGCACGCAGGAAGTCGGTGTCGACGCGCACACCGGAGCCGTTCTTGAGAACAAGGCGGAAGGACCGAACCCCGACTGATCACCGGCGATCGAATTCGACATAGCATGTATCGAGCGTTCGATTACGACAGCGGCGGAGTCTGACGCAAGTCAATGTTGGAGTGACCCGGTGTGGACAGGACACGGGACAGATAGCAGCGGCTGGAATATTCGGATCAACTGTGCCATTAAGATAAGTTTGCTTCTGTTTACGGCGGCATTTCGTTGCATAAGTTGGGCAATACAACACGAGGCGGCTGATGACGCGGCCGCGCCAGTCCGGCCCTGATCAGTCATTGATGCAGAGCCCCGCGGCGACGAGCTATCCGTCACCGCCGTCTGCCGCGCGAACAGATCATGGACCGCTGTAGCCCGCTGTCAGGCGCCGTTCACGGCATCCTTGAACGCCTTGCCCGCCGTGGACTTGACCGTCTTCGCCGCAGCGATCTGGATCTCGGCACCGGTCGCCGGGTTACGGCCGACCCGCGCTGCGCGCGCGCCCGTTGAAAACGAGCTAAACCTGATCAGCTGCACGGTGTCGCCCTGGGTGACCGCCGTCGTGATGGTGCCGATCAGCGCATCGAGGGTTTCGGCGGCCAACGCCCTGCTGGTACCGGTCTGCGCGGCGACGGCGTCAACGAGTTCCTGCTTGTTCATCTGGATTCTCCGTTAAGGTGATAGGAAGCCGCCCCCTACCCGATTCACAGGCCCGCGCGCAATGAGCGTTCGACGTCCGCAGTCGTGACCGATGCCCGGACAGGACAACCTCCAGTGCCAGGCCGTTGCGGGTTGCGGCATCGACACCAACCGCGTGGTCCGACTGGGACTTCCGACCAGCCGACGGAAAATACGCCCAGTTGCATCGCCTCTTGGCGCGCGGATTAGCCGCGATAAGGGCGTTTATCGCGGCGACAACTTTTTTAACCGCGCCAAATGCGGTTTTCTTGCGTCAGGGCTGTGCGTAATCTAATGGGGAAATCCCGCCCTGCGCCCCGAGCCGCGGGTTTCTGCCCGTCGGCCCGCCGCGCTGCCGTGCTGCCGTGCTGCCGTGCTGCAATGCAGGTTTCCGGAGTTCGCCATGGCCCGCCCCGCTGCGGTTTCCCCCGAGACGATCCGCACCACCGTGCTCGCGATGCTCGCCGAGGCCGGCGACACCGCGCCCACGTCCGACGCCCGCTTCCGCCGGATCGTGTCGGTGCGCAAGCTGCGCGCGCGCCTGGGCGCCGGTGACCCCGCGACGCTGTCGCGCCAGCTGAACGCGATCGAGGCCGAACTCGTGCAGGCGGGCCTGACCGGCTTCGCGGTGCCCGACGTGCCGCCTGAGATCGCCGCACAGATGCGCGCGCTGTGGGAAGCGGCCGTCGCCACCCAGCTCGACGGCATCGTGCGGCTACGTCGCGAGACGGAAGCCAGGGTGGACGCCTCTACCGAGGCGCAGCGCAACGCCGGGCTGAAGGTCGAACTGCTGCGCGTCGAACTCACCGACGTGCGCAGCCAGCTCAGGGCACGCGACGCGGAGCTGGCGGTCGCCCGCGCCGGCTTCGAGGCGACTGAAAAGCGGTGCGCCGCCGCCGGGGACGCGGTGACCACGCTGCGCGCGCAGCTCGGGGCCGTGGAAGCCGCGGCGGCCGAATCCGGGCGCCAGCACACGGCCGAACTGGCCGCCGAACGCACGCGCTATGACGGCCTGTCCCAGCTGCTGCTGCGCGAAACCGCACACCAGCGCGAGACGTTTCAGACCGAACGGCAGCGCCTCGAAGGCGAGCTCGCCCGCGCAGCCGAGCGCCTGGGCGCGCTGGAGGCACTGCGCGACCGGCTGCTGACGGAGCTGGCGGAACAGCGCGAGGCACAGCAGCACGCGGCGGCCGAAGCGGCCGCGCTCGTGACGGTGCTGGAGCAGCAACGCCAGATGCTGGCGCTCGTCGGCAAGGCGACCACCAAAGAGCCCTCTACTGCCGCCCGCCGCCGGGCGCGTCCCGCCGCGAAAGCTGCCCACGCCACTCGCGCCAACCCATCCGGACCAAGGCCGGCCTCCACGAGGAAAACGCGATGAACCCGTCCGACTGGCTCGACACCGGCTGCCGGCCGCCGCAGCGTCTGCCCGACGCCGTCGACGCCGCGCTCGCGTATCTCACCCACGCGCTCGGGCACCCGCTGTATTGCCGCTGGACGCTCGCGATGCTCAAGCGCGGCTGCCCGTCGCTGGCGGACGCGAAGCGCGAGCACCCCGCCGTGTTCGCGCTGCTGCTCGAGCACGACGCCGCCATCGAGTACTGGGAGCGCGGGCGCCTGCGGGTCGTGCCGGAATCCGCGGCCCCCACCGCCCGCCGCCGTGCTGGAGCGCACGCTGCGCCAGCACCGCCGGCGCTTCTGTCCCGTGGCACCGGATGACACAGCCGGAAACGCGCGCGAAGGCGCCTCGCTCACGAGCACGGGGTCACCCAGCCAGGACCTCGCGCCGCTGCCCGCCGGGGTGGAGCCGGCGTGGCTCGCGCGCACCGGACGTTTTGTAAATCCGCTACCGCTCACCAACACGCTCGGTGTCGCCGACGACGCGCAGGCCGCGAAACTGTTCCTGCGCGAGCGCGCGTCGCACTCCCCGCACACCCTGCGCGCCTACGTCTCCGAACTGCGGCGCCTCGCCGCCTGGTGCCGGCGCGAGGGGCTCGGGCCTTTCTCGGATCTCACCCGGCAGGACCTGATCGCCTACCGCGACGCGCTGCAGGCGCCCCGGCAGGACGCGACCGGCGCCGTCACGCGTGCGGCGCCGGCGAGCGTGTCCCGGGCGCTCGCCGCGATCTCGAGCCTGTTCGCGTGGTGGCACCGCGTGGGCTATCTGACGGTCAATCCGGCCGAGGGACTGGCCGCCGGGCGCCGCGCGCGCATGACCTGGACGCCGGTGCGGTTCCTGTCCGCCGCCGCGCTCACGCACTGCGATGCCGTCGCCGCGAGTGACGCGCCGGCCGGGGTACCGCCGGTGCTCTGGCTAAGGCGCCGCGCGATCTGGACGCTTTACCGCTACGGTGGCGTGCGGCTCGCGGAACTCGTCTGGCATGAGGAACTCGCGCTGCCGCACGTCGAAGTCGACGACGCGCGGCAGTGGACCCTGCACGTGCTGGGTAAAGGAAACCGGCTGCGCGCGATCCCGCTACCCACCGCCTGTCTGCCCGCGCTGCGGGCCTATCGGCGCGCCGTGGGACTGCTGGAAGATCCGCCCGCCGAGGAACGTCTGCCGCTGATCCACAGCGAGCGCGGCCGCGCGCTGGGCGCGAGCGGCCTCTACGACGAGGTCCGGGCGTTATTTGCGCTGGCCCCGGCCCGCGTGCCGGCGGCGGATCGCGCGATGCGCGCGGCGCTGGAGCGGGCCTCGACGCACTGGCTGCGGCACGGCTATGCGCGCACGCTGGTGGTCGATCACGGCGTGCCGCTGCCGGTCGCGCAGGCGCTGCTGGGCCACGCGTCGGTGCAGACGACGGCGGCCTATGCGCGCACCGGACAGGCCGAGGCGCGTGCGTTTGTCGAGGGGAGTTTTCGTTCGCGTTGATTTCAAGGCATGTGAGCCTAGAGTGGAACCAAAGCTTTTGGTCTGAATCAAGATGTGGAGAAAATGCGGAATATCGCGAAGTCGGTGACGGTGGTTCGCCAATCCGCTCGGTTGGCCGGTGCTGTTGGAGAGCACTATTATTTTCGGTTAATGGTGGCCATTAGTTTCGGTTAGCAGTGGCTCACCGCTGCCTCCAAGTCCTTGCCAGCAAAGGATTAACCGGAACTAATGGTCGCTCGCCGCAGCGCCAGTCTATTGGCGCTCGTCTGCGCAAGTCGAATCGAGCAAAAGCCACTCAACCGCCCCTACCGGGTACTCCTGCGGCCAATTCCCTGCGAGCAACCGAACCGCGTCTCCGGTTTGTCCCCAATACTCTCGGACGCTGTTTCCAAGCCGGCTTCCTCCCTCTGAATCCAGAATCGCCTGCGCGCAATCCAGCCTATCCATCGCGCGCTGATGGCGCTCAACCATCTCTTCGCGAAGGCCGAGCTCACGGCGGACGACTTCCACGTCGGTGACCGCGTCGGCTAGCAACATGCCGACGAGAGTTTTCGTGCATGCCTCTGGGTCGGCAGGCGCCGTAGCGCTCATTTCTTTGATTGTCTGCATGCCGCCTGTAGTCCCGCTTGTTTAAACGGACTTCCCCCGGGACCCGGCCTGCTGGTCGAATCTCAAGACTTGTCCGCAATGAGCCGTTATCGAATTGGGGTGCATACAACAAGGAGAGAACAAAAAGATGGCGCAGGAGTACACCGCGGAAATCGGCCGGGCACTTGGATGGGATTTGGCGTACTACGGATGGAATCCGCGGGACGCCGCGCCCGCTGATGTCAGAGAAGGACACGCTGCCGGCAAGGCCCACCGTGGCGGCAGGACCAAACACCCAACGCGCTTTGAGCGCAAATGGCTACAGCTTCGTCAGAACGCCCTACGGCGAGGCCGAGTCGTTCACGAGGCGATAGGTGTACGCTAACGCCGCAATCAGCATCGCACCCGCGTGCGTCGACATATGCAGGCCGTCGGCGACAAGCGCCAACGAGCCGAACATGCTCCCGCCGACGATTTCAACAAGCATCATCGCGCTGCACAGCGCAATCACCGCCCAAGTCTTGCGCTCGTTGCTTTCGTGAGCTGCGCCCAGAAAGATGTGGTCGTGCCCCGCCCCAAAAGCGGTGTATTCAAATTCGCTCATTACTGCCTCTACTTGAAGTAGCTGTGGACCACTTCGATTAGCTGCTCTTTCGCACTACCGTCGCGCCCGTCGCCAGCTTCTTCTGCGTCGACCAGATGGGTGCGGATGTGGTCCTCAAGCACCACCGCCAGCAGACCCTTCATCGCGCCCCTGCAGCTCGTGATTTGCTGAAGGACGTCATTGCATCCGCGCTCTTCCTCAAGCGCACGCTCGATGGCCTCGACCTGCTGATAGTGCTCAAGCTACCTGCAGACCGCGTCGCCGCGCTACTCCAAACGCCTGGTTGCTCGTACTTCAAGCCATACGACCGGGCACCAATGCGTCAATGGCTGGCATTTGGCGCAGGCAGCCCTGCGTTTGACGCGCTCGCGGACCTCTTCAACGAGGCTGTGTCATTCGCGCAGACGCCATCTCTTAACAAGAAACGGCACGTCAAGGCACCAATGAGACGATAGTTCCGTCTATCGTTCGTGGCGCCTATTCATGAGCTCGTACCGCATATCCGTCGCACCGTTGCATCTTCCTGGTTGTTCACAGATTCAGTTGGCAAGGCTGTGGATATTCTGAGTATGCAACCGCCAACTTGTTGACGCGTAGACGATTTCTGCGGTGGCGTCATTCTTCGTGCAGTAACAGTCACCTCCATCGCGACCGTGGCGTTGTGGCCTACGCGGCCAGTCTGCGAGTGGCCGCCCACTCGGGTCCATTGCAACTGAAGCGTCAACGGGCCGCGAACAGAACAGGTGCCAGGGTTTGAGGCGCCGCTGCAATCAACCACGCTATCGGATGGCACACACAGTTCTTGAGGACGCTGGCAGTGGCGTTCCCGGATGTTGCCGGTCACAAGGCCGTTGTGAAGGCAATCAGCCACGGTGGACTTGCCGAGAGAATTGCAGTCTCGAGCACCTTGTCCAGGCCGGTTAGAGCAAGCACGCCGAATGCGACGAAGAATGCTCCGAAGATGGCCTTTCCGACCCTCGCCGCAGAACCAAGTCCGCCGCGCCACCTTGTCATCGACGCTCGCGAAAGCGTACCCAGTATGACCAGCGGAAGGCCGGCGCCAACACCAAACACCATCATCAACATCGCGACGTCGCCAAGGTTTCGTCCCTGGGACGCGAGAGTCGTGGCCGCTCCCAATGTCGGACCAACGCACGGTGTCCAGACGACCCCTACGAGCAGTCCAATAGCGAACTGACCGGGCAGGGTGTCCCCCCTTACCTTGCTCAACCACCTCTGGCCCGCGCTGCCGAAGCGCGCGGTCGCACGACTGAACACGGTCTGCAAGCGGGCAGAGAGCATCACCAGTCCAAACAGAATCATCAACAGCGCGGCAACATTGCGAAAGACGCTTTCTTCGAAACCGAGCGATGCGCCCAGCGTCGCCAGAAAAATGCCGATGACTGAAAAGGAGGCACCCAATCCGAGCGCAAGTGCAATGACGGCCATCCGGTGCGCCGACAACGCCGACGCGATGAGAACCGGCACCAGCGGCAGCACGCAGGGCGACAACGTCGACAGCGCGCCCGCCGCGAAGCTCAGTCCGAACGTCCCCAGTCCGAAGTCCATCACAAGGCCTTTGCGAACGTATCCCTGATATCCCGCTCACGCGTTTGCCCTGTCGACCGGGCGACTTCGCGGCCACCTTTGAACACGACAAAGGTCGACTGCTGCGTTACCTTCATGGCGTGCTTCAGGGCGGATTCCTTGTCGTAGTCGGCCACGAAGATAGTCACCTGCTTCATGTCCGGTTGCGCTGCAAGGCGGTCGACAATCGGCTGCTGAACCTTGCAGGTCGGGCACCAGGTCGCGTGGAAGTAGACAATGACCGGCTTGCCGGCGGTGTTCAACTGGTCGAACTGCGCCTGGTTGAACGGCTGTTCGCCGCCGACCGCACCGACTGCAGCAAAGGCAAGCGTTGCAACAAGAAAAATACGCGCTATCGTTTTCCACATGCTCATTCTCCGAATACCAGCGGTGCACACATGTTATTCGTTTGACAGGAAAGGCCATTGCGCGTTTCCTTGGCAAATCAGCGGGCGCAACACGCACCCGCCTGTTGCACCGGGGGGCACGCAGTCGTGCCATATGAGCAAGTAAACGCAGCAATCCCCGGCCTTCGGCTTGAGAACTGTTTTGCAGCGCTCGCACTCGTAAAACCACACGCAAGCATCGACGGGCATCATTTCTCGTTTGGCGTGCCCGCACACCGGACAGGTGATGGTCGATTCACGATGCCAGGGATGGATGGCATCGAGCTCGCACAACTACTTCGCCTTCGCGCCCAATGCTCCCTGACGAAACTGGTCGCATTGACCGGCAGTACCGATGCCCCAGGCAGACCTCAGATTGATGAGCGGATATTTGACTGCCATCTCATCAAACCGCTGTCGCTCGATGACCTCGCGGATGTCATCCGCTCATAGCGTCGCGGTCGGCGGAAAGTGTCGATGGGGACGGCATCATTCCCGAGCAGCGCCAATTCCGCCGACTCACTGGTTACGAAAATCTGGCACAGACGTTGGGACGCGACCCGACATCGTAAAGACTGGCACCGCTCGTGACACATCGAGGACGGCATCCGGAACATATAAAGGAGGCTACCCCTCACGGGACATGCCATCGTCCCGAACGGCCAATATGCCGTCGGCGGGAGTATCGTGCAGGGAACAAAACTCATCAAGGATTCCCGCATCGTCGCCAGCTTCGAAACCGGGGGCGAAGCGCATGCCCCAGGAACTGATTGGGCGCGCGCTTGAGTAGACAGCCACGACTAACCCAGTGTCGCCAGCAGCTTCATGAAGTTGCGCTTGGCACGATAGGTCTCGCGGATGGTCTGCAGTTCATCGGCGAACTCTGCATGCTCCTTCAGTTCTGCTCGCAATTTCCCGATAGTCCGCACGATGCCGAACGCCTCCTCATACCGGGCATTACGCGTTCCACTCTCGGCGGCGATGGGTAGCAGGCGGTGATACAGGACGATGGCGTCATGCGGATGGGTCTTCGCGCGAATGGATGCCATCGTTGCCCACATGTGTGTCGCCACCGGACCGCCGCAGAACGTCTCCCAGGCAATATCGTGCTCGCGCCCGGCAAGAAAGATTTTGACAAGTTCGGTTCGCGTCGGCATCTGCCAGGAGCTGCGCTGCGCTTTGGTCGCGCCCTCTTCAGCACGAACAAGTTCCCACAAATGATTGAGCGCGCGCTCGCGCGTCGTATCGTGCTGGCCGGTAGCCTTTGCGACATCCATCAAGGCGGCGAATGCTTCTGCACCCGGACGCATCTCGAAGCGTTGCCACGCGAACGCATCGGCTTTCGCGAATTCGCCGCGGCGCAGGTATTCCTGAATGCAGAAATCGAGCAGGCGCTGGTCCAGGTTCTTTCCTGATTCCGCGAGGCCGCGTTCGGCCCACGCCAGTCCTTCGTCGTAACGTCCGTGCTTCGCGCAAAGCTCTGCGACCAGCAGGAAGCGGTAGGGACTCGACAGGTCCTTTGAGCGGATGCGAATCAGTGCGTCAACATCGCCGTCGAGGTCGGCCAGCGCCTCCATCGCGCGTTCCAGCCGCATGCGGAGCGGTTCGAACGACCGGCGAAATTCATTGCTCGGCGCCAGTGCCGGCGGGGCGTCCCATGCGCGCTCGACAAGCATGCGGTACCGATGAATCCCAAGGTCGCCGAGCGGTTCGGCGTAAGCCGGCAACACATCGTAGAAGGTATCCCACACGCCGTCGGTCTGGAACCGGAACAGTCGCTCGGCAAGCTTCGTTGGGTCCGGCCGGGTCTGTCGGCATGCTTCGAGATGTACGGCGACAAGCTCCATGATGGCCGGCATCACTTCGCCGCCGGAGTCATCAATCTGCTCGAGACTTGCTTCGGCGCCGGCAATCGCCAGTTCCGCAAGCTCGACCAACTGGGTGGCCTGAGGACTGGCGAGCCGCTGCCGCAGCATGTGCGCGAGCGACATCAGCCCGTCGCCGTACGCGCCGGCTTCGCGCCAGTCGAGCGGCCTCGAAATGCGCGTCGCCTGCCGTACCGCGGTCTTCATGCCCGGGAGGTCACTGGCGTTCGCTGCGCGCGCCGCGAACAACAGCTTGTCGCCCAGCGCCATGTCGCGCTCGACCGCTTCCAGCAGCAGTTCGCGCACGGCTTCCGCATTCAGCGTCGCAACATATTCACGAATCTGCTCCTCGTACGTCTTGCGCTTTTTGCGAGGCATTGCCGGCTCTGATTCCTCGGCATGAAACACTTCCTCGCCGGTATTCTCGAGCCACGACAGGGCGACCGCGACCGCGTGCTTGCAGAAGATACCGTCCGCGCCGACCGGACAGTCGCATTCGTAGGTCAGCTCGCCGTCGTCGCCCGCGCCAAGCTCGACGCTGTACCGGTGCGTGCCGCGTACGTTCGCGCGAAGGACACCATCGCGCTCTTCGAGGCGCGAGACGGCGCCCTCGTGAAAATACGCCTTGCCGCGCCCGAACGTTTTTGTGTCCGCGAGCGACCGGATTTCGGCGAGGCTAATGATGTCGTGAAGTGGTGACTGGCTGGACATGGCGTGCGTTTGAGATATGCGAGAAAGAAGGATGCACGAGCCAATCGGCTGTGGCACGAATCCGCAAAACCAACGGCGCGCACAATTCGGACCCTGTCGACGTCGACGAACGCAGCGGAATCACCGGCGACGTGGAGTCAGGTCAAGCGAACCGTTCATCTACCCTCACGCCGTCTCCACAACTTACGCGTCGGACTTCCACGGCCATGAGGGGTAGACTCGCCCGCTGCTTTCAACGCTCTCCCGTTGGTCCTCGGCTTGTCCGCCATTGCGCTCGACATCGCCAGCGCTCGGAGCCTCGTCCGCCTGCAAGCTCTCGGAACTGCCATCGGTCGAATCAGCGCACACGTCCTCGCCAGCTTTCACCGACGGCAGGCCCACACCGAACCACCGAACGTCGCTACGCAACGCAGCGACGTACGCACGCCATCCGTTCGCGTTGTCGGCAAACAGGCTCCGTCGAACAGTGGAAGCAAGACGCTTGCGATTCAGCTCAGGCTCAAGCAGTTCCCGTGGCCATGCGAAGAAGGCGTCTGACACTCGCTGAACAAACTGCTCTGCTGTCATCCCCGGCGATACCTGTTCCAGGAGCGGGAAGCCTCCAAGCGGGTCGTGCGCTGCGGCCAGTTCGCGTACGGTCTTGTGGCCCACACCCCATTTCAGGAGACGGTTCACGACCTCCAGTACGTCTCCAAGGTGAAGCAACAAGGCACGGCGCTCGAATGCATCATTCATCTGCTCATTTCTCTCTACGTAAGTCGAAGCACAATTCTAGCTTGCCAGTCGCGCAGCGCTGTGAGAGGCACGGTGTTCGCGTTTTCCTCGAGCGGCAAAAACCCGGACTTCTTCGCGGACCTGTCTGACAAGGCGTCCATCCTGTCGATTTATCAGCAACCCGGAACTGCCGATGCATGGCGAGGCGACAGGAGTCGCCCTCAGGCAACGCGGGCGCCGCGGATGTCGATGGTCAGGGTTCGAACCGGCCAGTGCCGTCGGCCGTCCAGCTCCTGGCAATTCTCTGAGGCCCACTCACCTCGAAATATCCGGTTTCAGAAATCACAAATCCCTGGTCAACATTGCGGGCGTCTGCGGCGTTAAGGAGATGAACGGTGAAGAACCGTCCCGTTACCTGAACGGAAAACCTGCTGGAGCGGACCATGAAAAACACGAACGAGCAGTCCCTGCGTTGTCAGGTCGAAAAGTGGCTCGCACCGGCTCCCACGATGCACGTTCATGTAACCATGATTCAGTCGCACCGCAGGGAATGGGAGACGCTACGTGTGCGTCGAAACGTCGTCACCAACCGGAGCGCGCGCGTCGTTTTTCTTCAGGCACGATGACGGCAGGTGGAGCGTGTTCCCGCCCACTGCCAACAGGCGGAAGTCAACCGCAGAGCCTCCTCTCGCGCAGGTGGCAACCCCACCTTTTGATGACGGTCACGAGTTCGCCGCGCTCAATCGCGGCGTTCGGGATTCAATCTGGTTTCGGGCTGGTGCACGGCTATTGAGCCGCATTTTCGCAGGATGGGCGAAGTCCACGGACACGTAGGGCGCCACTGCACGGCGCGACGGTCGTCCCGGCACAAATCGAGCAAGTGTGAGCTATGCAGGTGAAGACCGCCCGAGCGACGGGAACTGGATGTCGAACAAATCTGACGCCGATTGTCGTCGTCGAGATGGGAGGGGGAACCGGTTGATGTGCATGATGCCGGTGCAATCCGGGCACACAAGATATTCATCGGAGCCGGGAAAGCAAGGCGACAGCTCACCCGCCGCCGCGGCCCCTTGAAGACACGGCTCCTTCATCAAAGTACATTGGTAACTGTGATTGGGCCAAGGCTTGCAACACTCACGCTCACTGAAATAAATGCGCTCTTCGAATTTTGTCGGGAACGGACGATGGCAACTGGAACAGTGAGTCTGTTCCTCTAACCAGCAGCTAGACCGGCGCGCACGGCTGCCAACGCGCCACGCATTGCGTGTTCACCTTAGCTCGCCGCGCCGTGCGACCCCGGGTTCAACGTTCCTTCAAATTATTGCTTCGCCGCTTTTGCCGCTTTCTCGACTGCCTGGTCAGCCGCTTCGGTCACCTCCGATGCGGCTTTTGTTGCAGCTTCCAGGTTACTTTGCGCGACTTCGACTGCCTGCTTCGTGGCCTTTTGCACGCTTTCCTGACTGGTGTTGGCCAGCGTGAAAGCCTGTTTCAGAAATGCGATTGTGGCTTCGGAGCCGACCGGGGCGTTTTGCGCGAGATTCTCGACGAACGATTGAACCTGGCGGCTGACCTCCTGGTACCGCGCATTGACGACCTCTGCCAGCTGCGTTTGCGTGGTCGAGGCAATCTCCGCAACCTGACGTTCGTACGTCAGGACCTTCTCCGCCGAGTGCAGCGCCAGCGCGTCTTGCAGACCGGTAACTTCCTGTCGGTCCTTTTTCGCCAGCCCGTCCTGCTCGTGTTGGTGCCAATTGGCAAGCGTCATTTTCGCCGTATCCAGATTCAGTCTGACGAGCTTTTCCTCGCCCTCCAGCATTTTGCTGGCCAGGCCGAAAAAGAAGTCAAGATTGGCTTGCTGGGTTGTAGCAGCCTGTCTCTGAAAATCAGTCATGTTCGCCTCCGGAAGATGTATGCCCAACGCCAGCATGTTCCGCAACGGTGACCAACTGATGAAGCGCGCCGTCTGGAAGCTCTCGGGTCGGCTGCATTTTCGACACCGGCTCCGCAGGCGTATTGGTCTCGGCCGCGAGCCCGCACAACGTCCTCAGCGCTGGGCTGCGTAAGGGGTGCTCTGCGGACGTCGACAGATGCACGAGCTACAAACGACGAAAATTCAATTACAGGACGGTAGCGGTCGGGGTGCCAATTGAATCTGCCTATCTGGGGCACCCTTGAAGAAGGATGTTTTTTCTCTCGCCGCCACCTGCTGGATGCGTCTGCGCGCTCATTGCGATGGCGCCTTCGCCGGAGACCATCATCACGACGGGTGACGAGGTCGTGGAACAGCGCGCCGCTCTTTTCCACGCAAGCAGATATTTCGCCAGTGGAACTTCCGGCACCCCCTGGTGACCAACGCCGGTGACGCACGAACAGGTGCTGACCTTCGGGTAAGTTTTCCGACACACCTACGTCTGCGAGCGTTGTCATTGCGCTGCTACTTCACTCGAAGAAAGCGGCGGAGTGACTTCTGACCACGTACGGGATAGCGAAAACGGCATAGTATCGATTACACCGGGCATTTAAAGCGTTAACTCAGAGCGGGGAAGACGCGCCGCAACGGGCGTTCAGGTGCAGTGAAGTTCACACGAACGACATGCCAGCCCGAGTGATGGCGTTCGACCGCAAGCATCAACATCGAAGTCGTGTCACACCTTCGTAGCCTGAAGTACGTAGGTTTGGTCACGATGAGTTACACGGAGCATTGCACGTCATGAATCGTCGTCTGAATCTTGATGTACATCTGCAAGGCACTCTCAAACACAACGGCTCCAGGCGGGCCTTCGCTGCACGACTGGACATGACCATCAAGCGCGCCAGGGTGACCTCCGGTCGGGTGGCCAGGTCACTCGGCGTACCGGAACACGAGGTGACCCTTTGGCGCGCCGGAGTTACCGTTCCGAAGAGCACGGATTGTGCGCGCCTTTCTGAACTTCTCGACGTGGACGTCGTCTGGCTATGTGCAGGTCAAGCGTAAGCGACAGCATGTCATGGCAGTTCTCATCGGACACGGCCTCGCACGCGGTTCGGCTAGTCGCCACTCACCGGCACCTCGGTCGGGTCACGTGCCTGGCTCCTGCCATTGGCCGGCAGCACGGTCGAAATGGCATGTTTGAAAACAAGTTGCGCACCCGGACCAGACTCGAGCAGAACTGCAAACTGGTCAAAGGCGGCCAGTTGACCGCTCAGTCTGATACCGTTCACGAGGAACACGTTTACGGTGGTCTTGTCGTTCAAGAGCATCTGCAAAAAATCGTCTTGTACGCCTGGGCGTCCGGTCATGTTCGAGGTCAAGGCGATAGGTCCTTGGATTGTACCGGCGATACCTGAAGCCGCCAGCCTTTTGCAGCGACACCCTTCTCAGTAAGTCTTCTTCATTTCGCTGCTGTCAGAGGCGGGCGCATTCATTCCCCCCTTCTTCTGCATTTTCGGCTTCTGTTTCTGCGGCATCTCCCCCGACTTACCCATGGTGTTTGCGCCGGACGCGCCAGATGGTGACTCTGTAGCGCCGCTTGCATTCGGCGTTCCCATTCCGGTGCCACCCTGGCCTGCACCGGCGCCCCCTCCACCCCCTGTTCCCGCACCCTGTGCGCAGACGGCGCCGAACAAACTCAACATAAACGCCGAAGCAAGCAGGATTCCTTTCGTCGCGACTCGCATGATGGCTCCTCCGTATGCAGAGCGACCGGCTGCGACCCAGGTCGGTGCAGCCCGTCGTCCTGATTACCGCATTTCCCGTGCCGCTTCTGGCCTTGGGGTCCCTGATTTCATCGTCGAACGGTAACAGCCCCGCTATCGTGCGTGCAGCACCCGAGGGGCTTCCCAGCGCGCTCGCGTTTTCAAGGGGGTCAACACAGCGTCTGCAGAATCGGCGGGCGCTGACGAAGAATTACGCCGTTACATGCCGCACGTCATCTCACGGACGGACATTGTTCATCACCGGTACTGCAGACGCTGCAAATCTGCCGGCCAAGCTTGCCCTGTGCCCCCGGACTCCGACCGTCTCGCACGAGCCGGCTGCCGTCACGGCCACGGCAGCAGTCGCCGCATGTCGTGCACAAAAAGGGCTTCCGCCGTGGCATGCGCGTTGCGCGCGTCCGGGCATCAACTGTTCAGGAGAGGACCATGACAATCCACGACTCCAAAATACCGTCGCGGACGGGCGGTTCCGGTGCGAACATCGCCGGCGGTGGAGCGGGTGCAGGGCCGGGTCCGGAGGTGATGGCTGCGTCGACTCTGGATGGCAACAAGGTGGTCTCATCGGACGGAGCAGAGATTGGCAAAATATCCGACATCATGCTGGACGTGCGCAGCGGCCGTGTCGCATATGCGGTGCTCACGGAGGGTCGCTTCCTCGGCATGGGCAGCACCCTGCACGCGATTCCGTGGAGCGCGCTGACACTGGACACTGACGAGAAGGGCTTCTTTGTCGACATAACGGCCGAACAAATTAAAACATGAGCCTGGTTTCGACAAGGACCACTGGCCATCCATGGTGGATACACAATGGAGCACCACGGTTCATCGTTATTACAACCGGGACACGTACTGGTCGGCCCGCCGCGCTATTAGCGAAGGAGACGTAACCGACATTTGAGATGTTCTATCCGCGGCCGGCAACATGCGAAGCTGGCGCCGCCTGTCAGATAGTCGCACAGGCAGACCCAGTACATCGCGTCATTGCCTCCCTCACGGAGGAAACCATGACGAATCAACGAAAGAGACAGACGCGCGACGACGATAAAGATGAGCGGCCAGGAGACGCCCCAAACGCCTCTGGCTCGCCCGTGCCTGACAGCGCTCCCCCCCTCGTGCAGTCAGAGGACGATGATGCACTGGTTGACGAAGACGCGCCGGGACAAGAGTCGCCGGGGCGAGGTGTTGCGCCGAAACAGACCGTTTCCAGCCAGACTCGCAACGAGCGGAGATAGCTGCAATGCACGACCGGTTTGACCGACGCGAACTGCTGCTTCACCTCGGGTACATGCTCGAAGCTTTGAGCTGTATAGCCAGGACAGGCCGGCCGGAGGCGCTGGTCGTGCAGCTTGCGAAGAAGCAGAACTTGTCACAGGACTTCCGTTTCCCCCAAACGCTTGGCCCGACGATGACGGTGGCCGAGTTCAGCGCGGGCGTGGCCGGCGCGTTCTTCCTGTGGCCAAGGGAGCTGCGTGATGCTGAACTCAACCGGAATGCGCTCGCGTCAACCGTTCAGCACGACCTTTTTGATGGAAACCCTGATGGCTGGAAGACATATGCCGCTCACGTCCAGAAGAAGGTGAAGTGGTCTGGCATGGGGCTTCCCCAGATGAAAAGGGCCGCGTTGGCCGAGCCGTTGCACGATGCCGCGGAGGAAGCGGGTCCGGTCAAGGCGTCGGTCACGGCCGCGCCGTCCGTTGAGGGGCATGTGCGTAACAAGAAAAGAGTTGGCCTTGGCCCGACTCGGGGTCTATGTCATGACGCATGCAATTCGTGGCGTCGATTTCGAACTCAGGGCGCCCGAGCGCCCAAACTCTGGTTGTGACCTCCATTCCACTCGCTCTTGAACCCGGCGCGCGTTTCGCATGTCGAGGCGCCTCCCATATCAGGACGCGCCCGAACTTTAAAGCGTGAAAGCGAACCCGGTAAGCCCGACCAAGGACGTCGGCCCCCATCTCGGCGCGGGCGCCTGGTGCTTCCGTTGTTGGCTCGCGCGCCGTCGGTTAGTTTTTTAGCTCCCCCCGAAAAAAACGTTGCATTGTGGGTCCACCCTGCAGGGCCTACCATGTTTTACGCCGCTTTGTACCCTCGTGTCGGGCATGCCGCCATATGCCTCCATCCCCGCACTTGGGTCTGCGGCTTGAGTCGGGGCGTTTTCCTGTGGGGCGGGTTGAGGGGCTTGGGGCGCGCCTTGCGAATGCGCAAACCCGGCCATGACAAACAACCCTGCAGCAGAAGCGACCATCAGTGATGATTTCACGTTGGCTCCTTTAATCTACGTTGAGTTTTCCACGCATGAGATTCGCTATTCGCGTGCTCCGAACTCGAAATCGACACGGGATTTTCGGACGTGCGGAGCCCACTTCGGGTCTGCGAATGCCATACAGCGTCGTCTCCGACGCCGTTTAGCCGAGCAAATGCGAAGCTGGCTTGTTGCACCGTTTTGTGCCCGAAGCCGGACTTATTCGATGACTACCTGGGTAATGACGCGAGGCTGGTACCGGGCGGGGCAGAAGTATGCGCAATGAGTGCGCCGGTGACAGGACGTTGTACGCCCATTGACCAATAAGACCGCTGCTGCGTTTATGTTATAGAACGCTAAGGTCGTGATTGACAGCGGAATCGACAATCGGCAAATCAGGGGCGACAGTCGCGCCTGGTTGCACGCACTGCCATCGGAAACAGCGACACACCTGTCGCTCCCGCATCCAGCTGCCCGAGGCCTCTGTATATGCAGTCAACGCAGCGCAATCCGGCGTCGCGTGATGAGGAAACTGTCATGAAACACACAGCTTTTCTCGTTGCTGCCGCGTTGTCAGCCGCAGGGTCCGGGTTTTCGCGGCTAACGATACCGTCACGGCGGGCGGTCCGGCGACGTATCCCGTTGAAGACATTGAGGACATCGCGATGAATTCGACGGACCATACCACGCCCGTCGTCGCAGTTAAGGCAGCAGGCCTCGTGGGTACGCACAAGCGTGTTGCGCGCTTTATCGTTTTCGCACCGGCCAATGAAGCATTTGCAGCATTGCCGCCGGCCACGGTCGACAGCCTCATCAAACCAGAAATGAAGCCGATGCTGACCTGTATCCTTCCCTGTCACGTTATCCCGGGGCGTTACGATTTTTAGAAGCTCGACTAGGGAAGGTGACGGCAAGGTGCAACTGAAAACCGTGAACGGCGAGACGCTCACGTCCCCGGACGGGACCACCCAACATCGTGCTATTGGACGCTGCGGGGGCACACGGCAGACATCTCGGCCTACGACGTCATCCAGAGTAACGGCGTAGTCGTGATGGTCGACAAGATATCGATGCCGAATTAGCAGGACCGGCGCGCACGGTCAAATGTTCGAATCCAGCCCGGCTCTGTCATTTTCGGCGCCGAACCACGACTTACCTGCATGCCTGGCGTCCGGATAAGGCAAATGTCTGCCCTGTTCTGGCCCGAGCGGCTGCTTGCGCTTCGCCGCTGCGCAATCAGTCATCCAACGGTCAGGCGTTAGCGGTGCATGAAACTTCGACGCTGCTACAGCACGCGCCGAAATCGCAGGAGAAATGTGATGGAAAAGGCAACGCGGAAAGTCGTGCTGGCGTGCGTCGCTGTCGTCTCGCTCTGCGCCTCGAGCGCGACGTTTGCGCAGGGTGGAGGGAATGGGAACGGTGGAAGTGGGGGCGGCGGTGCTCACGGTGCCGCAACAGCAGGGATGACATACCACAGCGAGCCTGTCTCGAGCCCGTGGAACGCAAGACCGGGCAAAATGACAAAGAACACTGGCTCGACCGATACAGGCATGCACAGTATGTCGCCGGACGACGATGTTATGCCGGCAAAAACAGGGCAGTAGTGCCCGCTGCCAGTAAAAGGCTGGCGCGTTTCATACAGTTCTCCTGTCCCGCTCACTGCTGACGGGTACATGACAAGAGGGAGCGGCTGGGGCTGTACGGGTGGCTCGCCGGACCAGGTAAAGCCGAAACGCGCATTCTGGCCGGCGGTCCCTCGCCGGTCATGTCGGCTTTCACGATGAATACGACGCCGTCAGAAAGTCGTCGGCGACGTGGACTCGCTCACCAATCTGCAGGGTCGCTGCCAGTCGCAGTTAGCACTGGCGTCAAGTCGTCTGCGTACCACGCCAATACTTACTCCTGCCGCGGGCAACGAGTCTGCGCGATGTGCCTCATAGCGTGCTGGCGCATCTTGCGCTTGGCAAGGTCGGCAGTTGCACCGCACAAAACACAAGCGAAGGAAGCCACGCGAGAACGACGGGTTCAGCGTCTGCGACTCACGACGAGAGGAGTAACGTACGCCATCCCCTTCACGAGTAACGTCTACATCGGCAACGGCGTGATGACGGCAGCAGCGTATGCTACGGGGAGTGTTCAGGAGACAACCATGACCCTTGCCGGCAAGACCATATTCATGTCTGGTGGCAGTCGCGGCATCGGACTCGCCATTGCACTCAGAGCCGCACGTGACGGAGCCAATATCGTGATTGCGGCGAAGACCGGCGACCGGGACCCGCGTCTCGAGGGCACGATTTATACGGCAGCGGCGGCTGTCGAAGCCGCTGGCGGCACGGCGCTCCCGCTTGTTGTGGATATTCGCGACGAAGAACGCGTGAAAGCCGCGGTTGCCGAGACCGTTGGGTTGTTTGGTGGCATCGATATCCTCGTGAACAATGCCAGCGCCATTCGACTGACTGGCACGCTAGACACACCCGTCAAACGGTACGACCTGATGCATGGGGTCAATGGCAGAGGCACGTTCGTGTGCGCGCAAGCGTGCCTGCCGCATCTCCTCAATTCGCCGAATCCGCACATCCTCACGCTGTCACCTCCGTTGGTCCACGACGCAAAATGGTTTAGCGACTTTCCGGCATACACCATTGCAAAATACACGATGAGCCTGTTCACATTAGCGCTTGCCGGGGAGTTCAAAGACAGAGGTGTCGCAGTCAATTCGCTGTGGCCTCGAACAGCTATCGCGACCGCGGCTGTGCGAAATGAGATTGGTGGAAAGGACATGATTGCAGCGTGTCGCAAGCCTGAGATAGTTGCGGACGCGGCCCACTATATCCTGACGCGCCAAGCCAAGGAGTGTTCGGGAAACTTCTTCCTCGACGACGAGGTTCTTCTGGCAGCGGGTGTGCGCGACTTTTCACAGTACGACGTGCAGGCTGGGGCTGCATTGCAAGCAGATTTCTTTGTGGAGGCCTTGCCGGGCATGTTGCCGGCGGACAATATGACGAAGCGTACACCCCGCAATCCACTCCGCTAAATAGTTAGGGCTACGCTGAAAAAGGTCAACGCCGTCGGGCGGGAAGACGTTAAATGCGGATGAAACAACAGACCCTTGCGATGGCGGCCGATCAAGGCGCCGGCTTCG